>JANXUB010000211.1 GCA_025352105.1 Burkholderiales bacterium
CGCCTACAACGTTGCCTTTTGCGAGCTGGGACTCGAATGGCACTGGGATGCAAATACGTACAACGAATTGCGCACCATCGCCAAACAGAAAGAACCCGTTCGTACTTATCTTGAATCGCAACATCCGCATTTGCTGCGCGCCTACGACGTTGACTTTCTTGTGAATGCGATTGAGAGCAAGCGCAAACAGTTCAACCAGATGATGGCGATCTGAAACCACTAAAAATTTACCCGGATCGGCGGTAGCCGAAGACAAAATGTTCCAACACTGGATTCGATACTCGCACGACGGCAACACAGGATTCGGCACACTTTCGGGCGACCGCATTGACGTGTATCGCGGCAACATGTTCGCGAACCCGGAGCCCACCGGCAAGACGCTTTCACTTTCTGCCGTCAAGCTCCTGATGCCGACGCAGCCTTCGAAGGTCATTGCGCTTTGGAACAACTTCGCCGCGCTCGGTGAAAAGCTTGGGCTTGCGGTTCCTGCAGAACCTTTGTACCTGCTCAAAGCGCCGAACACCTTCGCCAATCCGGGTGACGTGATCCGGCAGCCACGATGCGAGGGCAAGGTCGTGTACGAAGGCGAACTCGGCATCGTGATCGGCAAAACAGCCACCGCCGTGACCGAAGCGAATGCGGCCAACCATGTATTCGGTTACACCTGCGCCAACGATGTCACAGTCGCCGACATCCTGAACCGCGACGCATCGTTTACTCAGTGGGTGCGCGCCAAAGGCTTCGATACGTTTTGCCCGATGGGCCCTGCGATTGCAACAGGTCTGGATGCCACGAAGCTCGTCGTTCGCACCACGCTCAACGGTAGCTTGCGCCAGGACTTCCCAATCAGCGACATGCGTTTTTCCGTGTCGAAACTGGTGAGTTTGATCTCGGCAGACATGACGCTATTCCCCGGTGACGTTATTCTCTGTGGCACCTCAATCGGTGTGGGTTCGATGAAGCCGGGCAGCGATGTTGAGATTGAAATTGCGGGCATTGGCACGCTGCGAAATCGCTACGAATAGTGCTAAAAAAATAGTAATTTGTTGGAGACTCAGAATATGAAAGTAGCGATCATCGGTGCCGGAGCCATTGGCGGTTATGTGGGCGTAAAGCTCGCGCTCGCGGGCGAGGACGTAACTTTCATCGTGCGCGGTGCAAACCTGACGGCTATACGCAATCACGGTATGAAGCTCATCATGGCCGATGGCACGGAGGAGGTTGCGACGAACGTACGCGCCACTAACGACTACGCCGAGGCTGGCCCGCAGGATCTGGTGATCCTCGCGATGAAAGCGCATCAGGTTGAGGCCGTAGCGCGCGACGTGCCCAAACTTTTCGGGCCGGACACAGCAGTAGTGACGATGCAGAACGGCATTCCCTACTGGTACTTCCATAAGCACGGCGGTGCTGCGCTCGAAGGCACCCGCGTCACGAGCGTTGACCCAACTGGAATCACCAGTGAATGCATCCCTGCGCACCGCGTGATCGGCTGCGTGGTTTACCCCGCATCCGAGTTGATTGCGCCGGGCGTGGTCAAGCATATCGAGGGGGATCGCTTCCCGCTTGGCGAGCTCGATGGCTCAATCAGCGAGCGCGTCAACCGCATCTCGGCAAGCTTCACGAATGCGGGGTTCAAGGCACCCGTGCTCGACAACATACGCAGCGAAATCTGGCTTAAGCTGTGGGGCAATCTGACGTTCAACCCGATCAGCGCACTCGCACACGCCACGCTCGTCGACATCTGCCAATACCCACTCACTCGCGAACTGGCGGCGTCGATGATGACCGAAGCACAGGCCGTTGCACACAAACTGGGCATCGAATTTCGCGTGAGTCTCGACAAACGCATCGCCGGCGCTGAAAAAGTAGGCAAACACAAAACCTCCATGTTGCAGGACATCGAAGCCGGTCGCGCGCCTGAGATTGACGCGCTGGTCGGCTCGGTGGTCGAACTCGGACGGCTGACGAACACACCAACACCCCACATTGACACCGTATACGCGCTGGTGAAACTGCTCGGCAAATCCATGGACGATCAACGCGCCAATGTGCGGCTGTTGCAGATGGCCGCGTAGGCAAAATCTCAGGAGCAGCAAGGCGTCCGCTCGATGAAACACGCCACGCTGCGGCAACTCAAAGTCTTTGAATCCGTCGCGCGGCTATTGAGTTTTTCGCGCGCGGCGGAGGAGCTGCATCTCACGCAACCCGCTGTGTCCACGCAAGTTAAAAAGCTTGAAGATCACGCAGGAATGCCGCTCTTCGAGCAATTCGGAAAGAAGATTTATCTCACCGCAGCAGGCGCGGAACTGCTGGACATCAGCCGTTGCATCATCGCTCAATTTGAGGCCGCCGAGAGCGCGATGACGCAGCTTAAGGGCGTGTCGGGTGGCAAGCTAAATGTTGCCGTGATCAGCGCGGGCGACTATTTCTTTCCGCGTCTGCTCGTTGAGTTCGTCGGTCGCCATAAAGGTGTCGTGCTCAATTTCACCGTGCACAATCGCGAAGGTCAGCTTGCGCACATGGGCGCGAACCTGACCGACCTGTGCGTGATGGTGCGCCCGCCGCAAGAGCCCGAGCTGGATACCGTGGCCGAGGCCTTCGCGCCACACCCCTACGTGATTGTGGCCGCTCCGGGACATGCACTGGTCGGCAAGAAGAAAATCACCATGGAACAGCTCATGTGCGAGCCTTTTGTCGTGCGCGAAAAAGGTTCCGACACATGGCAATCAATGCAGGAAGGTTTCGGCAAACATCTCGAAAAACTCAACATCGCGATGGAAATCAAGAGCACCGAGACGATCAAACAGGCCGTGATGGCAGGCATGGGCATTGGCTTTATTTCTGCGCACACGATTGGCCAGGAACTGCGTAACGGCAGCCTGCAATTGCTTGACGTTCAGGCCTTTCCGCTCATGCTGAACTGGTACGTCGTGCACCGGCGGGGCAAGCGTTTACCGCCCGTGGCGCAAGCTTTCAAGGACTTTTTGTTGAGCGAAGGCGCGGCGTTAATCGCTGAGTTGACACCTTCCATCGTTGCGAAATCTTCGCCACGCCGAAAGGTGAAATAGCCAACGGTTAAGCGGGGCCAGCAGGCCACTCGGGCCGATGCGTTCCCGGTGGCATAGAGGGTCGGACCCAGCGTGTCGGAGTGCGGGAAAATTTTGCGCTGTGCGCCATCGCGGCCAGCTCGCCGAAGCCGGATGTCGCTGTCTCGATGTAGGGTGTTACTTTCGGGCGTTCGATGGAAAAGCCATTCGCCACACGACCGAGGCTCCGCAGCCAATGCTCCGTTTGCGCGAGCGAAACCTTGACATGCCAACTGCCGCCTTCGAGCGCTTGTCGGCGTAGTGCTGTGATCGCTGCAAACGCCATGAGGTGACCTGTCGCGTAATCGAGAATCTGCATTGGCAGCGCTTTGGGCTCGGCAGAATTCGCCGCTTCGGCTTCGGCCAGATTGAAACCTGTGGCGGTCTGCACCAGCGAATCGAAGCCACGCCGCGCTTGCCACGGTCCGCACGGCCCGGTATCGCCATACGCACAGAGCGAGATATAGACGATGCCCGGACGCAGTCGCGCAGCCTCGTCTGGGCCGAACCCGTGTTCGACCAACGCGCCAGGCCGATAGCCCTGCACGAAGACATTGCTGGTCGCTAGGAGACGGGATAGTGCATCGTGTCCAGCTGGTGTTTGCAAGTCCACATGAGCCGAAAATTTGCCGCGACTGGTATCGGCAATGGATTCGATGTTGGGCAAATTCGGCGAGTTGATCAGCATCACATCCGCGCCGTACGCGGCGAGCATGCGCCCGCATACCGGACCTGCGAGGATGCGCGTTAGGTCCAGTACGCGCAGGCCCGCGAGCGGACGATCATTCGCGTTCAGGGCTGGCAAGCTACGCGACTCTGCGTCACCGATTCGCTCGATACTGAAGAGCGGCAACGCCGCCACAGCCCGCCCCTGCGGATGCGCGTCCCATTCGGCAAAGCTGCGACAGGCAGCGACAACGAGGCCAGCATCCGCCGCTGCCTGCTCAAAATCCAGCGCCCGCCACGACAGCAAGGCGCGCTCGGCATCCGCGCGTTGCGCCGTATCGGCCGACAGCCCGAGCAAGCGCAGCGCGCCGTCGCGATGATGGGCAAAGTTGGCATGAACGCGCACCCAGCCGTCGGCGCAGCGATAAAGACCGGAAAATTTGTCCCAGACATTGGGCGTCACGCCATTCAGGCTGAACCAGCCTGAGCACTCGAGCGCCGCATGCGTCATGTCGACGCTGATTTGCTGATGCGGCTGGCCGCGCACGTGGCCCAGTTCGACCGCGGCGAGCGCAGCCGCGGCGATGCTCGTTTGCGCTGCCGTGCCCACTGCAAAAGACGACGGCAGCACCGGCTCCACGCCGGTCAGGTTGGCGTTCTGCAAGGTGGTCGCAGGCAGCTCCGCCAGTTTCCACAGGGTCGAGAGCGTGTCGGTGGCGGACATTTCGAGCCTTTCCTATGACATTTCCCAGCTACAGCTTTTCGCCGGAAGCGCGACTGAACTGGGGCTACCGGTCAATTACGGCGATAATCAACAATTGCCAAATATCATCTCTGGCCCAAATTCAACCAAGGCTAAATCAGAAAGCTGAACCCAAAAATACTACGCCTGCGGATGCAAGTACCGATTGCTGATCGCCTCGATCTCCGCGTAAATTTCTGGCGGCAATTTCACATGATGCGCATTAAAGCTTTGCTGCAATTGCGGCACGCTGGTGGCACCGAGAATCACGCTGCCGACGAACCATTTGTTCACCGCGAACGCGATGGACAGGTCGAGCAAACTCATGTCGTACTTTTTGGAGAGCGCCGCGTATTCATCCGCCGCAACGAGCGCCAGCGGACGACGAAAGCGACCAAAAAAATCCGGGAACGTCTGAAAGCGTGAGCCGACCGGCATCGCGCCCTTCGAATATTTGCCGGTCAGCGCGCCCATGCCGAGCGGGCTATAGGCCAACAGCGGCACCTGCTCGCGATAACTCACCTCAGCGAGATCGCCTTCGAAGCTGCGATTGAGCATGCTGTAGGTGTTCTGAATCGACGCTGGTTTCGGCGCGCCCAGCTGATCAGCCGCGCGGCAGAACATGGTGGTGCCCCAGGCTGATTCGTTCGACAGGCCGTAACCGCGAATCTTGCCCGCTTTGATCAGCGTGTGCATCGCCTCGACCTGCTCGATGATAGGCACGGTTTCGCGCTCTTTGCTGCTGTCAAATTGCCACGAGCCGAACGCCGCGACATTGCGATCCGGCCAGTGGATTTGATAGAGATCGATGTGATCCGTTTGCAGGCGTTTGAGCGAGCCTTCGCAGGCGTCAATGATGTTCGCCTTGGTCAGCGAGGTCGCGCCGTTTCTGATCCAGTCGCGACGGCCGGGGCCGGCGATTTTGCTGGCGAGCACGACCTTTTCACGGTTGCCGGGACGGCCGAGCCAGTTGCCCAGAATGATCTCCGTCCGCAGCCCGGTTTCCGCTCGCGGTGGTACCGGATACATCTCGGCGGTGTCCACAAAATTAATGCCATGCTGCATGGCCCATTCGAGCTGCGCATGCGCTTCGGCTTCGGTGTTTTGCTCACCCCAAGTCATGGTGCCGAGGCACATGACGGAGACGTTCAGATTAGCGTGAAATAGGGGGCGGCGTTCCATGTGCGATTCCGTTAATTTGATTCGCTCAGAGTCTATCGCGACGAACGTTGTTGGAGCATCCGCAGGTCATCTTTTGAACTCCTCACGCATCATCCATACGTCAGACAGGCGGTTTCTGTTAGCAGTTGCAGCGTTGCTTCGAGATTTTCTGGGAGTCCGCCAAACGCAATCGCGCAAACAAAAACGGCCGGGCAAAGCCCAGCCGTTGCTTGTTAATTCAAGAACCTTAGTTCTCAATTTCCTTGCGCATCTGCTTCATCGCTTTCACCTCGATCTGGCGAATGCGCTCGGCGGAGACGCCGTATTTGTCGGCGAGGACTTGAAGCGTTTCTTCCTGATCTTCGGCGAGCCAGCGGCGCGTGATGATGTCGCGTGAACGCTCGTCGAGATGGGTCAGTGCGCGCTTCAGGCCCTCAGACTGGACGCGACCGGTTTCCTGCGCCTCAATGATGCGCGCTGGATCGACGCTTTCGTCGGCTTGCAGATAAGACGCGGGCGACGTCGATTCGCTCTCGCTGTCGTCCGGTGTGCCGTCCATCGCGATGTCGCGACCGGACAGACGCATGTTCATCTCGAACACTTCTTCCGGTTTGACGTTTAATTCTTTGGCAATGCGCTTGGCTTCGGCTTGCGTCAGCGCATGTTCGCCAGACCGCATGCCGCGCAGGTTGAAGAACAGCTTGCGCTGAGCCTTGGTCGTGGCGACCTTGACCATGCGCCAGTTTTTCAGGATGTATTCATGGATTTCAGCGCGAATCCAGTGCAGCGCGAAGGAGACGAGTCGCACACCGCGTTCCGGGTCAAAGCGACGCACGGCTTTCATCAGGCCGACATTGCCTTCCTGAATCAGATCGCCCTGTGGCAGGCCGTAGCCCATGTAGTTGCGGCTGACCGAGACGACCAGGCGCAAATGGCTCATCACCATCGAGCGGGCGGCATCGACGTCCTGCGTGTACTTCCAGCGCATGCCGAGCGCTTGTTCTTGCTCAAGCGTTAGGAGCGGATATTTGTTGACGGCAGTGACGTACTGGTCAATGGTGCCCAGTGCGGATGGCACGGGGAAATTCAGTGTGGCTGTTGGATTGGACATGGAAAACATACTCCGATTCAAAGGGCCGTCAAAAAAACAAAAGCGGACGGTACGCCGTGTGAGGTGTGAATCAGCGGACGCATTGCCCGTTTTGATCCGCACCGCAAGGTATCCCTGTGACCCCCACGAGGGGGCGGCTGCGCAAGCATTGATCGCTTGCCAGTTCCGCCGAGCCGCCCCAACCGGGGTGACCCAAGTGCGTCAGGTGACTGGTTCGATTCACCATATTAGCACTCACAACATGAGAGTGCTAAGAATTGTAATTAGTTCCCGACTCTTTTGCTCGGGAATAGAAAATTTTCTTCAATGTGAGCGCTCGCAAACTGCAAGAATGATGAGCTGCATAGCGATTCAGACTTGTGCGCTGCGGCTGGAGTTTCCGCAAATCATCGCGTCTGCCTCCCGTTCATCGCAAAACAAGCTGTTTGTGAGGAACACTGAAGAGTAACTTTAGGCTGCAATTACCAATGCACTTGGGCTGAAGCGGCATTTTTCATAAAGTCGATAACAGGTTATTATTGCTTTTAGCCCCAATGCCTTGGGGGTTTAGACGAAAAGCTGTTAGCTGCGCCCCGTGCTACCGAAGCCGCCCGTCCCGCGATCACTGGTGTCGAACTCGGCGACCGCGTCAAACTGAACCTGTTGTACCGGGACGATGACCAATTGCGCGATGCGCTCTTGCGGCGTGATGGTGAACGCTGCACTACCGCGATTCCAGCAGCTGACCATCAGCTCACCCTGATAATCACTGTCGATGAGGCCCACGAGATTTCCAAGTACGATGCCGTGTTTATGGCCGAGGCCAGAGCGTGGCAGGATCAGCGCGGCGTAGCCGGCCTTGGCAATATGGATTGCGATCCCGGTTGGAATCAGCGTGGTCGCGCCCGGTTCGAGCACGATATCGGCGTCGATGCAGGCGCGCAAATCAAGGCCAGCCGAGCCAAGCGTTGCGTAGGCGGGCAAGTGCTGGCGGGCGCGTTCGCGAAGGACTTTGTATTGGATTTTCATGGCAGTATTTTCAGGGGAAGGGTTCGAGTCCTTCACGCAGTGACACAGAGGCGCAGGGCAATTTTTTGCGAAAGCCAATTTTTATCTCATCAAAGCAGAGCGTAGCCCCGAAATCTTAAGCCTTGCCCGCAAAAGCGCTCAAGCTTGTGTGCGCCCAATATGACGAATACTTCATCCGCCGAACGCTTGCCCGCCGTTGACTTGGCGCGGGGCATCGCCCTTCTGGGTGTGGCGTTGGTGAACGTTCATGCGTTTGCCGCAGTGTGGTCGAGCGTTTATGGGCTCGATCTCGCAAAAAATGCGGCCGATGTGATCGCTGAGTATGCGAACGCCGTGCTCTTTTCGCACCGGTCGTATCCCGTACTCGCGTTCCTGTTTGGCGTGGGGTTGGCGTGGCAATGGCAGCATCTGCCAGAGGCCGAGCGCAAGCCCAACCGTTTGCGAGGGCGGCTGTGGGCGTTGCTGCTGATTGGCATTGCTCACGGTCTGCTCTTGTGGCCGGGCGAAGTGCTGACGGTTTACGCGGTGATGGGGTTGGTTCTGGTGTCGGTCTTGCGGTTTGGCGACCGCGTCATTTTGGGCATCGTCATTGCCGTGTATCTCGGCACCGCGTTGATGTATTCGAGCATCGCGATGTCTTGGTTTGCGTTCGACGGCAACGCGACGCCTGTGGTTGAACCGGTGGCTTCGTTCGCGCTTCAATCCATGCGTTCTGCGCTGATCTTGCACCGTCAGGAATTTTTTGATCGTGGTTTGATGCAGTTGCTGGTGCCTGATTTTTGGGCACACGCGTTGCTGGGTATGTGGGCGGGCCGATCCGGCGCGTTGCAGCGCTTTTTGCTCGAACCGTTCGGCCGTCGCGGCGTGGTGATCGCGGGTGCGCTTTTGTTCGCGTTCGGAACCACGCTTGAAGTCCTGGCCGCGCGCTACGGCGGGTGGGACGCGCGGGTGACGCAGGACGCGGGCGTGGCATTGATGACGCTGGCCCTCCTGTGGGCCAGTCTGGGCGGGCTTTGGCTGTGGTTGACGATTGCCGGTATGTGGGCACAATGCGCCGACGGCCGCTTGAAAAATGGGGTGATGGCGGCGGGGCGCGCACCGCTGACGCAGTTCATCGGGCAGTCCATCGTGTTTGCCGCGCTGTTCAACAAAAGCATCGTTGGCCTGCATGGCGAGCTCGGGCGCGGCGTCTATTCGCTGATTGCGGTTGCGACGTACGTGCTCCTCTGTGCCTTCATTCGCGCGTGGCTGGCGAGCGGCCATGCCCGCGGGCCGATGGAAATGCTCTGGCGGCGGTTGACAAGCCTGCTTTCGTCGCAACGTAGCCTCTAATCCGTCAAAAAATCGATTGCAATTTATGAGCACAAGCCCAGCCCCCCTCACCATCGATATCGTCTCTGATGTGGTCTGCCCGTGGTGCTACATCGGCAAGCGTCACGTTGAGTCTGCGGTGGCGCAGTGGCGGGCGGCTCATCCCGATGGCGAAGTCAATATTCGATGGCATCCCTTTCAGTTAAATCCCGACTTACCGCTCGAAGGCACGGATCGAAAAGGCTATCTCGAAGCGAAGTTCGGAGGGCCGCAGCGGGCCAAAGAAATCTATGCCCGCGTTTCTGCGGCGGGTCGTAGCGCCGGTCTCGAACTCAACTTCGACGGCATAAAAAAGCAGCCGAACACGCTCGCGGCACATGCGCTCATCGCGTACGCTCAGAGCGTTGATGAGGGGCGTCATGCCGATGCGGTTGTGGAGCGGCTGTTCAAGGCGTATTTCGTCGACGGTGAATTTATTGGCGATAGCGACACGCTCATTGCCATCGCCTCCGAATGCGGGCTGGAAGCCGCTGCCACACGCGCCGTGTTGACCGAGGCGGCAACGCTTGAGCAGGTCGCACATCAGGACACGAGCGTGCGCCAGCAAGGTGTGACAGGGGTGCCGTTTTTGGTGTTCAACAACAAGGTTTCACTGTCTGGCGCGCAGCCGCCAGAGGTGATGCTGGACGCAATGAAGAAGGCGGTCGCCTGAGCGAAGCCTTAGCGCAAATACCCGCCGCTTGCCGCATCCACGCAAGACCCGTTGACATACTCCGGCGCATCAAGCGCCAGCCACTCGATGACCTTTGCAATCTCGTCGGCTTCGGCGAATCGACGGGCAAACACAAGCCGATTGAATTCGTCTTTTCGTGACTGCGGTAGCTGGTCGAACATACCCGTTTTAGTGGGCCCTGGCGCGACCGCGTTAATCATCACACCCTGCGGGCCGTAGAGCTTCGCGAGGCTCTTCGTCATATTCAAAATAGCGCCCTTGCTGGCACCGTACCAAACATCGGGATGCCCACCAAAGCCCGCGACCGACGCGATATTGACGACACGCCCGCACACACCATTGAGCCTCGGTCGCGCGACCATCTTCGGTGCCAGACACCGGATCAACTCAGCCGGCGCCTCGATGTTTGTTGCAATCACATCGCGACGGTCTTTCGGCGTGTAGTGCTCGAACGTCTGTGAGGTCAGCATCGCCGCGTTGTTAATGAGAACGTCAATCGCGGGCAATGTGTCGCACATCGCGGCAATGGCATCGGCATTGCGCAAATCAAACGTGACGCGCTCACAATTTTCGCCATCAAGCTCAAACTCAGAAAAATCTCGCCCCAGCGCATAAACGCGCTCGCCTCGCGCTAGCAATCGTTTCGCCGTCGCGTAGCCAATGCCGCGCGTCGCCCCGGTAACAAGAATGGTTTTCATGCGGATAGTGTACGAGCGCTTCCATACAATTGCGATCTATGTTTGCTGTTCTCGAACTCTCTGGCACTCCCTTCGAACGTGGCCGAATGCACGGTCAGCTGGCCCGCGCCCAGGTCACCGGTTCGGTGCGCTGTTACGCGTCACTGTTTGCCAGTTGCGGCATCGACTGGAGCGAAGCGCAGCGTCGTGCGGCGCAGTATCAGGACATCATCGCGGGCTGTGGCGGCGGCATGATGGAGGAGATTGAAGGCATCGCAGGGGGCAGCGGTTTTGCAGTCAAAGAGATCCTGGCGCTCAATTGCCGCACCGAAATTTTGCCGCCGACATTCATGGGCATGGAGACCACGAACAGCGACGCGGCGCGGCGCAAAAATGCCGCCATCGGACTCTTCGATATTGGCGAATGCACGAGCGTCGCGGTCAGCGGTGCAAGATGCATTGATGGTCAAACGCGGGTTGCGCAGAACTGGGACTGGATCGGGTATCAGCGTCAAAATGTCGTGGCGTTACGGGTATTGCGAGACGCGCCGTGGCCTAGCTTTTTGACGCTGACCGAGGCAGGAATACTGGCAAAAATCGGCGTGAATGATCACGGTGTGGCCATTGGGCTCAACATCCTTCGGGCGACCAATGATCGCGAACATGTCGGCATCCCCGTACACATTTTTCAACGCATGGCGCTCGATTGTGCGAGCGTCGACGCGGTGGTCGCGCTCGGAAAGTCGCTTGCCTTTGCGGCGTCTTCGAACGCGATTTTGGGCGATGCGACAGGCAAAGTCTGCTCGCTCGAATACAGCCCGAGTGGTGCCGCAGCGATCCCGCCGGATCAGGGCGTGATCGCGCACACCAATCATTTTTGCGATCCGCGACTTGCCGAACGGCAGGCGCCGCTCGCGCAAATGTTGACGACCGAGCCGCGACTGCACTGCGCCGACACCCACATTGCCGAATGGCCCGATCAGATTGATGACGCCTACCTGGGCATGTTGCTGCGCGACGAAACGGGGCCGGCATCAGCAACTAACGCGGAGGCGAAGTTCGGTGCCATCTGTCGCTCGCCGGACATGAGCTTGCCGCCTGATTTACGGGTGGAAAGCGTCTTCGGCGTCATTATTAATTGTGACAAACGTACGATGCTGGTTGCGCCCGGTATCCCTTCAAAGGTAGATTTCGGGTTGCTTGCCCTTTAGTGCCCTGAAGGATCGGCTAAGCCGCGACTGGTTCGCAGCGAAGGCGCTCGACAGGGTTCACTCAAAACGTGATCGACCCGCCATGCCCTCTCGCTATTACACCCTGGTTGCCGTAATACTCGTTTTTATTGCGAGCTTTTTGCTTGCATGTGTTGCTCGCTTTCAGGTGAATTGGGCGACCTACCTTTTGATGGTGGTGAGCGGCGTGCTCTCGCTTGTCGGCCTGCGCGACATCACGCAAACCAAACAGGCGATCCGGCGAAATTACCCGCTCCTCGCGCACTTTCGATTTTTCTTCGAATACATCCGTCCCGAGATTCGGCAGTACTTTATCGAGAGCGAGAACGAGGCGTATCCGTTCTCACGGGCGTCGCGATCACTGGTATATCAGCGCGCGAAAAAAGACTCCGACAAGCGCCCATTTGGCACCCAGCTCGATGTGTACGAAGCGGGCTACGAATGGATGAATCATTCAATTTCACCCACCGTAGTACCGACCTCGGATTTCCGAATAACGATTGGCGAGCAGACCGCCAAGCCCTACTCCGCCTCGGTCTTCAATGTCTCCGCGATGAGCTTTGGCGCGCTGTCAGCCAACGCGATCCGCGCATTGAATCTTGGCGCAAAAATGGGTGGCTTTGCGCATGACACCGGTGAAGGTTCCATCTCGCGCTATCACCGCGAACACGGGGGGGATCTCATCTGGGAACTCGGCAGCGGTTACTTTGGATGCCGCACGGCGGATGGCAAATTTGACGCCGTGCGCTTCGCGGATCAGGCGCAGGATCCGCAGGTCAAGATGGTGGAGTTGAAGTTGTCGCAAGGCGCAAAGCCGGGTCACGGCGGCGTCCTGCCCGGCCCGAAAGTCACGCCGGAAATCGCGGAAACACGGGGCGTTGAGGTGGGCGTTGATTGCGTTTCTCCCGCTAAGCACAGCGTGTTTTCCACGCCCATTGAGATGCTTGAATTTATCGCGAAAATGCGCGAACTGTCCGGTGGCAAACCCGCGGGCATGAAGCTCGCCATTGGCCATCCGTGGGAATTTTTTGCCATTGCCAAAGCAATGGTGAAGACCGGTATCACGCCGGATTTCATCGTGGTTGATGGCTCGGAAGGCGGCACTGGCGCAGCCCCGGTTGAGTTCACCGATCACGTCGGCGTGCCGCTGCGCGAAGGCCTCATGCTCGTGCACAACACGCTCGTGGGCGTTGGCCTGCGCGAGCGCATCAAGGTCGGCGCGAGCGGAAAAATCATCACCGCGTTTGACATCGCAAAAACGATGGCGATGGGCGCAGACTGGTGCAATTCCGCGCGCGGCTTTATGTTTGCACTCGGCTGCATTCAGGCGCAAAGTTGTCACACAGGCACCTGCCCGACCGGCGTCACCACGCAGGACGCGCTGCGCCAACGCGCACTCGTGGTGCCCAGCAAGGCCGAGCGGGTACACGAGTTTCATCACAGCACGTTGCATGCGCTCTCCGAGCTCATCGCCGCTGCCGGACTCATGCATCCGCAAGACATCAAGCCCGAGCACATCATTCGCCGCATCAGCTCAACCGAAGTCGCCTCGCTGGCTGGGCTTTACAAATTTTTGCGCCCCGGTGAACTGCTCGACAATACCGCCGAGCACAAGGTGTTTGCGTACTACTGGGGCAAGGCGCAAGCGGAGTCTTTTGCGATGGTGTGATGCCGCAATGGCGCGGAACGGCTTTTGGGTGAAAGTCCCGATCACTGGGCGCTGCAAAACATACACGCAGTTTCTATCTCGAAGCGCTAGCTCGTCTCACGTTAGCCGACTCGGTGACCCAGCAGCGTTGCCCACTGTAAGTAAACTCGCGCAACTGCATCTATGATTCGCCCCTGATCTTCACCCATCTACGTTCGCACATTGAAAACCTATTTTTTCCGCGTATCCCTTTGTGCAGCGACCCTCGCCGCTACGTTTGGCATGGCCAACAGCGCCGCGCAGGCCCCCGCTCGCCCCGACAAAATCATGACCATTGCCGAGTTGCGCGCATGCATGAAACTTGAGCAGTCCAATAAGAAATTGGCCGCAGAAATCCTCGTCGATCAAGATGGCTTCAAGCGCGATCAGGACGCGGTGAAAGTTGAGCAGGCTGCGGTCGGCAAGGCGAACGAAGAAATTCGCGCACGCGCGGCTGTACTCAACGCCGAACGCGATGCAATCTCCGCTCTCGCAGCCGGGTTGTCCGCGAAGGCGGAGGCCGCCAAGACCGACGCGGAAAAGGCAGAGTTCAGCGTTGAACGCGAAAGAATTGTCGCGCGCAATGCCCAGTATCAGCAGGATTCTGAGCGCTTTAACGGCACGCAGCAGGCGCAGCGAGATCGGGTCAGCGCTTTCAATGAACGCGTCGACGCGATCAACGCGCGCAACAAAACCATCAATGACCGCGTTGGGCCGCATCAAGAGCAGGTCGTCGCATGGCGCGACCAATGCGGCAAGCGGCGCTTTCGCGAAGAAGACGAAATTGTGATCAAAAAAGAACTGGCTGCGGGGAAATAGTTACGCCGCGTCACAGGTGTGGCCGCCGTCGCAGTCAATATCAAATACACGCCAGAAGGAGAAATCACCATGAACCACCTAAGCGGTCTCGACGCTGCGTTTCTCCATCTCGAATCGCCCGAGATGCCGATGCATGTGGGCTCGCTCAACGTGGTGGATTTGCCGGAGGGCTATACCGGCGAGTTTTTTGAAGATGTGAAGAAACGGGTCGCCGAGCGCATGCATCTGGCCGACCTGTTTACGCGCAAGCTCGCGCTGATGCCGTTTGACCTGTCGAATCCGGTGTGGGTCGAAGACGAAGACATTGATCTCGACTACCACGTGCGCCATGTGTCGTTGCCGAAGCCCGGCAGCAATCGGCAGTTGCAGCAGTACGTCGCGCGTCTGCACTCAAGCCTTCTGGATCGCAGCCGTCCGCTGTGGGAATTCTTCGTCATCGACGGCCTCAAGAGCGGGCAAGTCGCGCTGTACGTCAAGGCCCATCATGCGGGCATGGACGGGCAGGCGGGCGTGGCCGTCGCCAAAGCGATTTTTGATCTGGAAGCGACCGGGCGCGTGGTGAAGGCGCCGCGTCCGCGCCAGCGCCGTCATCAGTATCAGCTCGGCATCGCGGAGCTCGCTGGCGCAGCCATCAGCAACACCGCCAAGCAGGTGGTCGATCTGTTCAAAACCGCGCCTACTGTTTTGCGAGCCGCGCGCGATGTGCTCAAGCCGAGCACTGATGAAACCGGCAAGCGGCAGTGGGGTTTGCCGAAAAACTTCAAGGTGTTCGGCCCGCGCACCATGTTGAACGTATCCATCACCAATCAGCGCACATTCGCAGGCCGCACGATCTCGCTGGCCGAGACCAAGTTCATCGGCAAAACGCTCGGCGGCTCGTTGAACGACGTGGTGATGACCACCGTCTCCGGCGCGCTGCGCCGCTACCTAAGCGAGTACGCTGACCTGCCTGAAAAATCTCTCCTCGCCGCGATCCCGGTGAGCCTGCGCGAAGCGGGCGACGCATCAGCGAATAATCAGGTCAGCATGCTCTCAATGACGCTCGCCTCCGACATTGCCGACCCCGTCGAGCGCCTGCACGCCATTCACACAGCGTCCGACGCAAACAAAGCGATGATGGGCCGCGTGAAGGCCGCGCTTCCGACGGACTTTCCGCTCTTTGGCGCTCCCTGGCTCATGTCCGGCATCGCCTCCATCGTCTCCCGCTCGCGACTATTGAATCTGTTGCCGCCGATTGCCAACGTAGTCATCTCCAACGTGCCCGGCAGCCCCGTGCCCATGTACTTCGCCGGTGCCCGCGTCGTCAGCTACTACCCCGTCTCCATCGTCGCGCACAGCATGGCGCTCAACGTCACCGTGCAAAGCTACGACGGCCGCCTCGACTACGGCCTCATCGCCTGCCGCCGTGCCATGCCCGACCTCACCGACTTGGGCGACTACCTGCTCGCCGAACACGAAACGCTGCTCGCGCGGGCAAAGGCGCATGCGGAGGCGCAGCAGGCCGCTGCTGCGACACAGCCCGAGGGCAAAAATGTGGAATCGAAAACAGCAGTCACCGACGCCACAAAGGCAGCTAAAGGCGCACGCGCCAAAGCCACCGCGAAATCACCCGCAACGTCAGTCAAGGCAGCAGCCGAGCGCAAACTCAAACTCGTGCACACCGATGCAAACCCCCCACAGTGAAAAGAACGCAAACTAAGCGACGGGCGACGGCGTAGCCCCTACCCGAAATCCGCATTCGGGTATCGCGAGTAGGGCGTGGGTAAGCATCGGATCGTTTTCATCTTTCTCGGTGACAATTGCGCGCCGCTACATCGATACTACGACGGTAGTGTTTCTTCCAGCAGCTTTATCAACGTCGGCACGTCATCCCGAATGATGCTCCACAGCGTATCGTTGTCGAGACCGAGGTAGCCATGAGCAATGCGATTGCGGGTGGCGATGACTTGTCGCCAGGGAATTTGTGGCATCGTGTCGCGGATCTCAGCGGGCATCTGGTTGGCGGCTTCGCCTATTAACTCAAGCTTTCGCAAGGTCGCGTCGTAGTTCAGGCCGCTTGCGACAAAGCGTTCCTGTTCAAAGCCCTCGGTGTATTGCAGAACATGCTGTGCGAATTGCAGCATGTCGGCCAGATAAAGCCGCCATTCGCGTTCAGACACGAATGCGATCCCGCTCAATGTAAGGGCGCAATTCGGCTCGAAGCGCTTTCTCGGTGACCAGATCGACAGGCATCGCCAAGGCATCTTCTATGGCGAACTGAACGCCGAAGTATCGCGACGATGTGGCGGGCGCATCGAAGGTGACCAGAACGTCGACATCGCTGCCACGGTGCAGCTCATCGCGCGCAGCCGAGCCGAATAGCGCAAGTTCGCGCACACCGAAACGCGCCTGCAATTGGGGCTTCAGCGTGGTTAGCGTTCGGAGCACTTCGGCGCGGTTCATGAGCGAAATATAGCGAAAGGGGCGACTATCCGAGAGGCGTTCGCTCGCCATGTTTCGGGCGATCAGGATTTCATCCCAGCCTACCGAGCTACATATAGGGTAATAGCCATTGCCACGCAAGGTAGGGAAATTTGGCCGGGTAGCTCGTAGCTGCAAGCCAAACGGCGGTCACCCAAGCACCCGCAATCAAACACGCAGCGAAAACCTTTAACCAACGCCTTAACACCTTGCCCCTTGTGGCTAGGACGAGCTTTTTTATCCGACGATAGCTGTCGTAGTCGCCCGCACCCTCCAATGGTTTGCTGTGGCTCGCGCGAACTCGATACGCGAGAAGCAGCAAAAGCGCTAGCAAAACGACCAATACTACGAACACCAAGTATCGGACGGTCCACTGAGGTGGAATAACGTACTTGGCCACCAATTGCACAGACTTGGGGAAAACGGCCGAAACATCTGGGGGAATCCAAGGCAAAAGGACCGCTCCAACAATGTGCATCCATACTGCAACTGCCGCAGCTATCAGCGGGAATGTCGTCCAAAAGCCAGTGCGTTCGCGCATACGTTCCTCAGACAATGTCCCGGAATCGACAAGCCAAACCGTTGGACTCACGGCGAGTGCGATAGCTCCCCAGAGCCAAGCGTTGGCTTTGATATTGAATCGATACGCAGTCGCCAAAACCCAAATTACTACGAGCAAAGGCAATCGTATTGCGAGCACTCGTATCGCGCCGACGGGGGATTCGAACAAGGCGAGTACCTCGGTGAAGGACGCAGCCGAAAAAATCGGATCAATGCTCTTTGCGCCTGGTAAGACTTCCGGGGGCGTCATCATGTCAACACACAACGTCGTTTCACGCCAGTTATGGGAGAACCGGCTTAGTCCAATGTTCGCGTACCTTAGCGTCGCCACAAAACGAATTGAAGTCAAGCAAACAGCCATGCACACGAAGAAAGTCACTCCCGACGGCAAAATGGCAAAAAAAGTTAGTACTGCGGACACGACAAAAAAAGCGAGCATTCCAATGATCGCGAGAAAACCGAAGGCTATTAACACTACAACATTGATATCGTGTCGTTCGGCCCAAAAAGAGGCAGTTGCTGCCAACAGCGCACCAACAAGACACAACCAAATCAACCAATCTAACCAAGGGGAAGCACTTGCCCAAGGAAACCAAAGTTTCGAGAGCAAAAGTCCCGCAAAATTCGCTTCAACAAGTGCACCTGCAAGTGAGGTAAAAACTGCGACGCCGAGTGCTATGAACACAAACCCAGTTTTGGTCTCAGCGGCCGCGAAACGTGGCACTGATTCGCCGACTGCGTGGGCACCATAAGCCGCGAAGAATGCGGCTGCCAGAACCGAGCCAACACAAATTCCTACATACGCGACCAAAGTAAGATAACCATGCGAGTTTCGAAAAAAATAGCCCGAATGTGCTAAGAAGTTGGCGATCAAACCGCTCATCAGAGCACAGACTACGCAAACTAACGTCGTTTGCGCCGTATTGATTAGCTCGTCGTTCGTCCAAAGACCCCTGAAAATAGATGCACCAAACCGAACGGAACTTTTTGACCGCAGCAGGAGCAGCGGTGTGGCAAGAAACGCGACAAGCGTTAGAGCCGGCCACGGATTCGAAGCGGCGATGAACCAGAACAGTACGAACGACAAAATGCACTCCGTGCAAGCCAAGATCGAAATCTTGCCGTTGGCAATCGATTCCGCACTCGATGCCCACACACAGCGCCTCAAACGACTCACACCCACTGTAATTTCGCAGCGCGTAAGTTAGCGAGTGCAATCTGCTCGCGTAGGAGAAAAGAGACCACCCTAGTGACTCTCCCGCAAAACCGGCGTCCCCGATTTCCCCACAAGGAAGTCCAAATCCGCCCCCGTGTCTGCCCCGAGCACATGGTCGATGTAGAGCTTCCAGTAGCCACGATCAAGCGGTGGTTTGGGTGGTGTCCAGCCTTCCTTGCGGCGTGCGAGATCGGCGTCTGACACTTCCATCGAGAGCTTGCGCCCCGCAGTGTCTAGTGTGACCCAATCACCGGTTTGCACGAACGCTAGCGGGCCGCCGGCTGCGGCTTCGGGGGCGGCGTGCAGGACGACGGTGCCGTACGCGGTGCCGCTCATGCGGGCGTCGGATACGCGCACCATGTCCGATATGCCCTTGCGCAGCACCTTCGGCGGCAGCGGCATGTTGCCGACTTCGGCCATGCCAGGGTAGCCTTTCGGGCCGCAGTTTTTGAGCACCATCACGCTGTTTTCGTCGATGTCGAGCGACTCGTCGTTGATGCGTTCGTGCAGCTCTTCGATGGTTTCGAACACGACGGCCTTTCCGCGATGTTGCAGCAGTTTTGCGGTCGCGGCGCTTGGCTTGATGACCGCGCCGTTCGGAGCGAGATTGCCGCGCAGGATGGTGATACCGGCGTTCGCCATGAACGGGTTGTCGAGCGGGCGAATGACTTTCTCGTCGTAGTTTTCAGCGTTCTGGACGTTATCCCAGATCGTCTTGCCGTTGGCGGTGATTGCGTCTTTGTGCAGTGAATCACCGATGGTTTTAAGCACGGTGGGCAAGCCGCCTGCATAGTAAAAATCTTCCATCAAATGCGTACCGCTTGGCTGAATGTCGACGAGATTCGGCATGTTCGAACCCAGCTCGAAATCATCGAGCTTGAGCGGCACGCCGATACGTCCGGCCATCGCGAGTAGATGGATCACCGCGTTGGTGCTGCCGCCAATTGCGGCGAGCGTTTTGATGGCGTTTTCGAAGGCTTTGCGCGTAAGAATTTGCGAGAGGCGCATGTCCTCGTTCACCATTTCCACAATTCGACGACCCGTGAGTTGCGCGAGGCGATAGCGTTGCGCATCCACCGCCGGAATCGCAGCGTTACCCGGCAGCGACAGGCCAAGCGATTCGACCATTGACGCCATCGTGCTCGCGGTTCCCATCGTCATGCAGTGGCCTTTGCTGCGATGCATGCCGGCTTCGGCATCCATAAATTCTTCAAGCCGCATTGTGCCCGCGCGCACTTTTTCGCTCATCTGCCACACGCCGGTGCCGCTGCCGAGAATCTCTTTTTTGTAACGTCCCTTGAGCATCGGGCCGCCAGACAGGCCGATGGTCGGAATGTCGCAGGATGCCGCTCCCATCACCAGCGACGGCGTTGTCTTGTCGCAACCCATCAGTAGCACCACGCCGTCAATCGGATTGCCGCGAATACTTTCTTCGACATCCATGCTGACCAGATTGCGATAGAGCATCGCGGTCGGGCGCATCAGCACTTCGCCGGTCGACATGACGGGGAACTCAAGCGGCCAGCCGCCAGCTTCCCACACGCCTTTTTTTACAAAATCGGCAATCTCGCGGAAGTGCGCGTTGCAGGGGTTGAGCTCACTCCATGTGTTGCAGATGCCAATCACCGGGCGACCATCGAACAGGTCGTTCGGATGGCCCTGATTTTTCATCCACGAACGATGCGCAAAGCCGTCTTTGTCCATCTTGCCGAACCATTGCTGGCTTCTTCGTTTGAATTTTGGGTCGCTCTGGTTGTCGTCACGGTTGGCCATGATGTGTTCCTTTTTGTATTCGTGGTGTTTAAAAGAAGGCTAGCACCAAGCGGCCCATGTAGTGGCTTGCCCGCATACACTCTTGAAATTCGCGCCGCTTTCCGCAGGTTTTTTGTGGGAGCGGTTCTACCGCGATGGGCGGCAGTTGCACCACCACATCGCGGTAAAACCGCTCCCACAACGCCATAGATGATCGCTTCTTCACTTTGACCACCGCCATCACCGACACCCGCGCCATTGCGCACGATATGCAAGCCAACGCGCAGCGCGGCTTGCTGTGGGGCATTGGTGTGTCGTTGCTGATTCATATGGCCGTGTTGACCGTGCAGGTGGGGGGCGACAGCTTTGGTTGGCGTGCGCCGACGTCTGAGACGCAACAGGACGTGAGTACCCGCATGAAGGCGCGGCTGGTGCCGCGTGAAACCCCCGCCACGCCGGTGCCCGAGACTGCGCCGCAACCCGTTGCCACTGAGCAACGTCAGTCCGACGCGCCGAAGACGACCACGGTCACGGTCAACGCATCAACGCCGATTCCGCGCGCGGAGGAGCTTGATCCACCGATTCCGCGTGTCGAGCCGCCCGCTGCACTGCCGCCCGCGCCCATGGTGCCACCCATCCCGGCAGTCGAGGCGAAGCCCGACAAGCCTGCGCCGAGCGTGCAGCCGCCCGAGCTGGTCACACCCGCCAAAACCGAGCCCAAAGCGCCTGCGCCCGTGGCGACGACGCCTCCGCCGCTGCCTGTGTCGCCGCCACCAGTCGTCGAGCCCGCGCCGCCGAAGCCCGAAGTGAAAGAGGTGGTGGAAGCGCCAACGGCAAAGAAAGAGCCCGCCGCGCCCACGCCTCCACCCGTCGCCGCAGAACCCGCTAAAGCCGCGCCCGCCGCACCTGCGCCGTCGCCGCAAATCGCAGCACCAACGCCGCCAGCATCTGTGCCCACCCCGACACCTACGCCGGTGCCCGCGCCCGCGCCTGCAGCGCCGACCGCCGCCGCGTCTGCGCAACCTGTGGCCGCGCCGGTCGCAACGCCGGTACTCGCGCAGCCCGCGCCTAGTCCTGCCAGCGCCGCCCCGGCTGCGGCACCTGCCTCCGCGCCCGCTGCCGCAAGCGCGTCGCCCGCGAGCGCCGCGCCGTCGGGCTCATCCGCTCCGGCAAGCGCCGCGAGTGCGTCCGCACCTGCGAGTGGCTCGACCAGTAATGCGGGCGCAACCGGACGCCCCTCAGCCACGGTTACGCTGCCGTCACCGCGCTCGGGAGACGGCGTCACGTCCGGCGCGCTGGGCGCTGCGGGCAACGAACGCCTGCCCGCATTCAATATGCCGCCCGCCAAGCCCGAAGGATTTGACCCGTACAAATCGCGAACTGATGCCGCGCGAGACGCAGCGCGCGAACTCAACAACCAGCGGTCGCGCGTGCCGCCGTCGGTTGCGCCGTCGCTCACGGCTGACGAACGATTTCGTCGGAACGTGGCGGACGCGTTCCTGCCGCCATGCTCGCAGCTCGCTGACGCGGTGCTGCCCAAGCCAGCAGTGCCCAGCCCGCAAGCCTCGGTTGCTGTGAATCAGCCCATGGAAGCGCGCAAGAAGGAAGGCTGCCGAGGCGAGTCACGCTAAACGCCGTGGTGCCGCGCACCGTCGCCCGCTAGCAATCGACTTCCGCGCTCGCGTCCTACAGAACTATACAAATGACAAACGCATAATCGGAGTCCGAACACAGATTTCCGTGAGGCAAATCCATGACACCGTCTATCCGTCGAACTGTTTCTTTGTTGGCGTCGTTGTCAGCGTTAAGCGCAACCTCAGCCGCAGATGCGCAGCCCGTGAGCCTCAACTCCGAAGGCATCGGTCAGGTGCTGATTTATCCGTACTACACCACACGCGCTGGCTGGACGACGCTCTTGTCGATCGTCAACAACGACTCGGCAAATGGCAAGGCCGTAAAAGTCCGGTTTCTCGAAGGGAAAAATGGCGCATCGGTTGCATCGTTCAATCTCTTTCTGGCACCGGATGACATCTGGACGGGCGCAGTGGTGCCGGGAAGTTCTGAGGCGAAGGGCGCGCAGTTGGTGTCAAACGACGATTCGTGCACGTTCCCAAGCTTTCGACCATTGCAGACGCTGATTGCCACACCGCCGCCGAGTATTGAATTCAGCAATCAGACGTATCTGGCTGACGGCGATTCGCCTGCGTTGCGAACGATTGATCGCACGCGTGAGGGTTATGTCGAGGTGATTGAGATGGCGTCCATCCCCTACTCGCAGGCGGCACCCAGCCCGCTGATGCAGCAAATTTTTGTTTACAACCGGAATGGCCATGAGTTGGCCCCTTGCTCGTCGCTGAACGACACGGATTTGTCGAAGTACAGCGAGCAAATATTGCCACCATCCGGCGGACTTTCCGGAGCGGCGACATTGTTCAATGTGGTGGGCGGCGCGAGCGCCGAATTCACGCCGACAGCACTAACCGGGTTCTGGCTAACGTCTTCGGTCGTTTCGATCCCGCCCACTATGACCGCGAGTACGTCACAGTTGCCAAATCTTTCAAGTGGCGGCAACACAACGGCGCAATATATTTACGATGGCAAGACGCATATTTCGAAGTTCAACCGATCCGTTGATGCGGTATCGGCGACGTTAATGGCGACGGAATTGTTAGGTGAGCACGCGTACACCGCTGATGGCGTGATCGGTACGACATGGCTGGTCACTAGCCCAACAAAGCGCTTCTATACGCAAGTGACGCCCTCGGCTCCGTTCGCGCGCGCATGGGATGGCACGAACGGCACCGCGTGCGAAGACATTTCATTTGTTTCGGCTGACAGGAATGCATTTATTGATACGAGAGTGCCAGACTCTGGTACGCGCCCTCCAGAACCACTCAAAGGATTTTGTTTCGTGAGCGGTACGCTAAGTTTTGGCGGCGTCAATCAAGATGGCGGCGAATTGCTTTTTGGTTCTTTGAATACCATCCGAGCTGGCGAATTTAACGCAGGTCGACCAGGGACACAAAACGGAGGGAACGTGGTGATGTTCGCGGGAAAAGAAGGTGGCAAGACACGCCTAAAGCCGTCATCATCTCTCGCCGCACTCACGTCTGCGAGCGGCAGTGTCACTAGCGTCGATGTGGCAACAGGGCAATTGACGACAGTTTTCGGTTCGCACACGCTGTATGGCCACCCAATGATCGGTGTCGCAGTCACCCAATCTTCGTTCAAAACTGGCAACCCACAACAAAACTACGCCAGCGGTTTCCGTCTGCAATCAATACGGCGCATCACGACCCCGTAAAATCCTCTCTTTATCTCAAAGCACCGCCGGATAACGCCGCGCGCCCTGCACACTATGCAAAACGAAGTTTCCGTCATGGCGGACGCCGCTGCCGTCTCGCCCGCAACACTCGCTCCCAAGAAAAAACTCTTCATCCGCACCTTCGGTTGCCAGATGAATGAGTACGATTCCGACAAGATGGCGGACATTCTTGACGCTGGGACAGCCGAGGGATTCGAGAAAACCGACACACCGGAAAACGCGGACGTGATCCTGTTCAACACCTGTTCGGTGCGCGAGAAGGCGCAGGAAAAAGTGTTTCATGATCTGGGTCGTGTGAAGGATTTGAAGAAACTGAACCCGAATCTGGTGATCGGTGTCGGCGGTTGCGTGGCTTCGCAGGAAGGTGCGGCGATTGTCGAGCGTGCGCCGTTTGTGGACGTGGTGTTCGGCCCGCAGACGCTGCATCGTTTGCCCGCACTGATCGCCAAACGTCGCGAGACGGGGCGCTCGCAGGTAGACATTTCTTTCCCCGAAATCGAGAAGTTCGACAACATGCCGCCCGCGCGCGTGGAGGCGGCCAGCGCGTTCGTTTCGATCATGGAAGGGTGCAGCAAATATTGCAGCTTTTGCGTGGTGCCGTACACCCGTGGCGAGGAGGTTTCGCGACCGTTTGAAGATGTGCTCACCGAGGTCGCAGAACTGGCGATCAAGGGTGTGAAAGAGGTCACGTTGCTGGGGCAAAACGTGAATGCCTATCGCGGCAAGATGGGCGATACGTCGGACATCGCGGACTTCGCGATGCTCATCGAGTACATCGACGAAATCCCCGGCATCGAACGTATTCGCTACACCACCAGTCATCCACGCGAAATGAGCACGTCGCTGATCGAGGTGTACGGCAAGGTGCCCAAGCTCGTGTCGCAACTGCATTTGCCGGTGCAGCATGGCTCGGACCGCATCCTTGCGGCGATGAAGCGCGGCTACACGGCGATTGAATACAAAAGCACGATCAGGAAGCTGCGCGCAGTGCGGCCCAACATTTTGTTGACGTCGGATTTCATCGTTGGCTTTCCGGGCGAAACGCAAAAAGATCACGACCTGACGATGAAACTGATCGATGACGTCGCGTTCGACGGCGCGTTCAGTTTTGTCTATTCGGCGCGTCCCGGAACGCCTGCGGCGGACCTCACGGACGACACCCCGGCCGCCGAAAAGTCACAGCGTTTGTATCAATTGCAAAAGCGTCTGGACGAGCTCTTTTTCGGTTACAGCAAAGCGATGATTGGCACGACCGAGCGCGTGCTGGTGGAGAGCGTTTCGCGCAAAAGCGCGACCGAGCTTGCGGGTCGCGCGGAGAGCATGCGCATCGTGAATTTTCCGGGCGGGCCGCAGGGCGATCGGCTGATTGGTCAATACGTCGGCGTGAAGATTACCGACGCTGCGCCGCACAGTTTGCGCGGCGAAATGGTTTTGGCTGACTGATCGATCAATCGAGGGTCGCAGTCGCGCCAGTTTGATCGTCTGATCAAGGTCGTGATCGTTCGCCAGGCGCTGTTCAGCCTCGCTTTCCGCGCGTTCGTCTCACCAGACAATCACCACCTAAATCGAATCTACACTTGGGTTTCGCATCGGTTTTTTTGTACGCCATTTTTAAACAACTTTTCTCAGAGAGCGCCGCTGCTTTGGGGCTGAGGGCGAAAAATAGAGATAGTCGATAAATAGCGTATTTAGCAAGGAGCCCCCATTCAATGGGGCTTTCAATCATAAGTTGTAAAGAATTTTCACGGGAGTTTTTATGGTGTTCCGGTCTCGTTCTGCTTTGTTGAGCACGCTCTTTGGCGGCACCGCGTGGGTGCTGACTTCATGCGCCACTGTTCCGCCGCCCGCTGCGACTGCGGCGGCTGCCGCTGCGGCCAGTACGCCCGTCGGGGCGCCTGCATCATCGGCCACCAGCGCGACGGTTGCCGGCGGCGCCACAACCCCGGCCACGACGCCCGCAGCGGGTGCCGCGCGCCCTGCAGGTGCCGCCGCTGCTGCCGCCACGCCCGGAGCGCCCCGCCCGTTCGCGGAGGTCATCAAGGAAGCGAAGGAGCAACCGGGCCTGTTCACGCTGTGGACAAAAGACGAAAAAGTCTGGATCGAAATCAAGCCCGAGCAGTTTGACCAGCTCTACTATTTGCAGACGAACATGAGTCGTGGCGTGATGGGCGACGTTGGCGTTTCCACCGCGCGGGCCATGCTTCGCGGCAATATCATTACGTTCAAAAAAATCGGCAGCAACGTGCAGCTGATCGCGCGCAATTTCAGCAACTACGCCAAGCCCGCGACCCCCATTGCGCTAGCGACTGCCGAAGGTACGAGCGACAGTCTGCTGTCGGCGGCCACGCTCGCCAGCGCGCCGCATCCCGAGAAAAAATCAGTGCTGGTCGAAGCCAATACGCTGCTTCTCGGCGACATCCCGATGATCACCTACACGCTCGACAGCGTCTATCGCGCGGGGTACAGCCTTGATCGCGCGAACTCGTATTTCAAGGAAACCAGCGCGCGTGACGACGCCGCGACATTCGATGTCACCGCGCATTTCTCAGTGCCCAAGCTGCCAGTGTCGTCGCCCGCCCCAACCCCATCGCCCGTGCCGCAGCCACGTGCGATCAGCGGCGTACCGGACGCGCGCAGCTTCTTTGTCGGGCTGTTCTACACGCTGTCGAAGTTACCCGATGAGCCGATGCGTCCGCGCGCAGCCGATGGTCGCGTCGGTCACTTCAACCAGCCGCAGTGGGCGTTTGGCGACAAGGATGCAACCGACGCACGACGCTATGTTGTCAATCGTTGGCGTCTGGAGAAAAAAGACCCAGGTGCTGCGCTGTCCGAACCGAAAAAGCCGATCACCTACTGGCTCGATAAAAACATTCCACTTGAGTATCGTGAAACGGTGAAAGCGGGCGTGCTTGAGTGGAACAAAGCGTTTGAGAAGCTCGGCTTCAAAGACGCGATTCGCGTTGAGCAGCAACCCGACGACGCCAAGTGGAGCACCAACGAAACCGGTCGCGCCTCGGTGCGCTGGTATGTCGACTATTCCGACGGTGCACTCGCGGTTGGCCCATCGCGCGTCGATCCGCGCACGGGCGAAATTCTCGACGCCGACATCACCATTGGTAACGGTTGGGTGACGCTGCCGCGCTGGCGCGCGGTCAATCAGTCGCCCCGGCCTATGCCCGCGATGACTGGCGCGAACGCCGCGTACGACGCCCCTAGCGACACTGGCTTCCTGCCGTCGAAGCGAATGGCTGCGTTGCCGCGCGATATTCTCGTCGGAACCGGTGAGCCTAGCGCCGAGCTTTGTTCCTCCGGCGAATCAGCGATTCAGGAAGCGAGCTTTGCGCTTGACCTGATGGCGATGCGCGCGGCTGCGTTTGGCGATGCGCTTGATCCAAAAGAAACCGAGCGCATTGTGCTCGCCACGCTCAAGGGTGTGGTCACGCATGAGGTTGGGCACACACTCGGCCTTCGCCACAATTTCCGCTCATCGACGGTTTACACGCAAGCCCAGCTCAACGATCCGGTGTTCACGCGCGCCAACGGCCTTGGCGGCTCGGTGATGGATTACGAGGCGTACAACGTCGCGCTCAACAATGAGCCGCAGGGCGAATACGTGCGCAGCACCATCGGCCCATACGATTACTGGGCCATCGAATACGCGTATCGCGAATTGCCCGCCGATAGTGAAAAAGCGGATCTCGCACGCATCGCCGCACGCAGCACCGAACCGCTGCTCGCGTACGCCACTGATGAAGAGGTAGACGGTGACGGCGACGGTATGGATCCGACGGTCAATCAGCGCGATCTCGGCGCCGACCCGCTAGAGTTCGCGCGCCGCCGCGTGGCGCTCACGCGTGAATTGTTTGACCGTTTGCAAAATCGGCAACTGCCGACGGGTGAAAGCTACGACACATTGACCCGCAACTTTCAAAGCGGTCTCGGGCAGATGCGGCTAGCGTTGGGCATCGCAGCGAAGTACGTCGGTGGCGTCGTTTATCTGCGCGACCAGGCCGGTAGTGATCGCTCACCGCTGACGCCCGTGCCCGCTGAAAAGCAGCGTGCCGCGTTACGACTGATCACCGACAACTTGTTCAACGCGAACGGATTCAATCTGAAGCCCGAGTTCGTCAGCCGACTGGTCGAAAACTCGCTTGACCGGGGCTACACGCCGCCCACCGACCGCTCGCTGGACACGACGTTGCTGGCGCTGCAAACCCAGACGCTGGATCGGCTGTTTTCACCGCGCGTGGCAGATCGTATTGAAAACGCTCGCAGCAAGCTGGCGAGCCCGGCAAGCGCACTGACGCTGGACGAGCTCTATGGCACCGTTACGCGCGCCGTTTGGGGCGATGGCTCGGGCAGCATCGAGACCACGTCGGCGCGCCGTGCGCTTCAACGCGAGCACGCACGCCGCCTCGCCACCGCCATCATGCGCCCCGGCGTAGGTGCTGCCAGCGGAGATGCCCGCGCCCTGCATCGCTCAACCGCGAAGGCACTGCTCGCGAAAGCCCAGGCATCAAAGGGCAATACGCGAATGTCAGCACAAACTCGCGCGCATCTCGATGAGATTGCCGATACCCTCGATGCCGCGCTCAAGGCGCAGGCGACCCGCGTAGTGGGTTAATAGTCGCGTCACCCGGATGCTTGCATCCGGGTTCTCTTCTGTATCCGGAATTGGGCTGGCGCCTCAGGCTAGGCGAACCGCCGCATATATCGCCTTCAGGCCGTAAGCTCAATCCCATTGAGCTTCACCTCAGCATCCGGGAATTTCGCAACCAGTTGCAGGTCGCCGCCCATCGCGCGGATGTACTCGCGCAACGTGCTCACATACATGTCCGGGCGACTCTCGGTTTTTGACACCGCCGCCTGATCAATCTTGAGCAAGCTGGCCAGCTCCACTTGCGTCATGTGTCGGCTCTTGCGCAGCTCCTGCAAGCCCATCTCAAGCAGCATCGCCTCCGAATGCGCCGACGAACGCGCCTGCGCTTCAGGACTCATCCGTGCGCGCAACGTACTGAATTTTTTAGCCATCAAGCAGCCCTTCCTTTCGAAGTTCAACCAAGTGTTCATCGTAGAGCCGGTCAGCCACCGGAATGTTCACCACATACCAACGGTCATCGCCCGTCTTGTCGCCGCCTAGTAGCAGAATCGCCGAGCGTCGGGGATCAAACGCATAGAGCACTCTATACGGACTACCGCGGTGCTGAATCCGCAACTCGCGCAAATGTTGGTGCCGCGAGCCGTTGATTCCACTGCTATGCGGAAAGCCAAGATTCGGCCCCAGTACTTCCAAAAGCCCTATCGAAGCGCTCACACTTTCCTGCTCGGATTCATCAAGCGACGACCACCAGACGTCAAGTTCGTCGGTGTATTCAACATTCCAAGTCATACTGCAAATATAACTTAAAAGGAATATATGCTGCAACACGTATCTTTCGACTTTGGAAGGAGATATGACGCCCTTGAACCGAGAGCGATAGTCCGCCACGGGGCTAAACTGTAAAGGCAAAAGGGGAAGAGAAATGTTGGAACGAATCACAGATATAAGTGGCATCGGACTTCTGCACGATGCGAATGGAAAGCCGCACACGTGGCGTAAGGCCACGCTGATATATGGCGACAATGGGCGAGGTAAATCCACGCTGGCAACGGTACTGCGATCCCTTTCCACGGGCAACGCTTCACTGATTACGCAGAGAAAAACGCTTGACGGAAGTTTGCAGCCAAAGGTGACGCTGCATTTTGCGAATGGTCATCAAGTCAACTTCGCCGCGGGTGTATGGTCGGAGCAGCGAACTGAAGTGATCGTATTCGATGCGGACTTCATTGAGCGCAATGTCCACTCAGGTGGCACAGTCAACACCAGTCAACGGAAAAATCTTCTTGAGTTTGCCCTTGGCGAGCCAGCGGTGGCAGCAAGAGCCACCGTAGAAAAGGCAACTAACGATGCAAAAAAAGCAGCAGAGGATGCGCAATCGCTTATTTCGCAGATATCGGGACTTCACCTCGGAACGACGCTAGCGCAATTTGAAGCGCTAGAAGCTGTACCTGACGCTGACACTCGTCTGGCTGCGCTACAAAATCAGATCAATGCCGCCGGAAACATCAGCATCATTTCCGCGAAGACAGTGCCAGCAGTCGTGCTGGAGCCCGTTTTTGATTTAGCAGGCGTTTTCGCGATCCTAGGCATGTCGCTTCAGGATGTGCATGCCGACGCTGAATCTGTTGTCAAAGCACATCTTTTGAAATTAGCGAGTAAAGATGCCGAAGACTGGCTGAGTCAAGGTCTTCAGTTCGGAGATGGGAAGACATGCCCCTATTGCGATCAAGCACTAAACGACAACGACCTGATCAAGGCGTACCAGACTCACTTTAACGCGTCTTACGCGGAATTGAGGTCGAAGGTCGCGGCGCAGAAGTGGCTCAGTTAGTTAAGACAACAAACCCCGAGATTTAAGAGAAACGTGGGCGGGTTGATTGGGGATGTAGAGTTATCCACGGGGGCACGCAAAAGCGCCCTGCATAGCGCTCGTTTTGCGTGCCCCGGTGGG
>JANXUB010000219.1 GCA_025352105.1 Burkholderiales bacterium
TCGAGCAGCACGGGCTGGGCCGCAGCGGTCGGATGAATGCGATCCGCCTGAAACTTCGAGAGGTCAGTGCCGATTTTTCCGAGCAGCGTCGGCACCAGACCGCCATTCACCGACTTTGCCACGTCGACATACATGGCCTCAAACTGCGTGGTGTAATTCGCGCCAAAATTCGGCGGCATCTGCATGCCCACAATCAAGACTTTGGCGCCTGCGGCCTTCGACAATTCAGCCATCTTCAGTAAATTTGCCTTCGCGGTCGCAATGGGCGAACCGCGCAAACCATCGTTGCCACCCAGTTCAATCACCACATGCGTTGGCTTGTGTTTTGCTAACAGGGCGGGCAGCCGGGAAAGCCCGCCCGCTGTGGTGTCGCCGCTGATGCTGGCATTGATCACTTCAGCCGGAATTTTTTCTTTACCCAGCTTTTTTGTCAGAAGATCGACCCAACCTTCGCCCGAGGACAGGCCGTAGCCCGCCGAAATTGAGTCACCGACGACCAGAATCTGCGACGATTTAGCGGTTACTGACTGCGAGGCAAGCCCCAAAATCGCAACCAGAAAGAGCGATTGCAGGAACCGAAAAACATGTTGTTCTGTCATCATCACAATCATTCTAAGGAGTGCCCGTTGCTACAGATGCAGGACACTCCGCCAAAAACAAGCAAACCGCGTCATGACACTAGCCTCCCACGACACCGCCGCCAACGTCAGCCCGCAACCTCCCTCCAACGCCCCACCCGCTATTCAAGCCGACACGCTCTCGCGCGTGGTGCCCCTCGGCGAGCGGCTGTTGACCATTCTGGACAACGTGTCGCTCTCCGTGGCCGAGGGCGAAACGCTCGCCATTGTCGGCGCGTCAGGCTCCGGAAAAACCACGTTATTGGGCCTTCTCGCCGGGCTGGATCGACCGAACCACGGCAGCGTTGCCTGGCACGGTGAAGTCGTGAGCACTCTCTCCGAAGATGCGCTGGCCAAGCGCCGGCAGGGCGCGATTGGGTTTGTCTTTCAGTCGTTCCAGTTGTTACCCGCGTTGACCGCGCTGGAAAACGTGATGCTGCCGCTGGAGCTTGCTGGCGCGAATGACGCGCAGGCGCGGGCGCAGGACTGGTTGAACCGCGTCGGCCTCGGTGAACGCGTCGATCACTTGCCGAAGCAACTCTCCGGTGGCGAGCAGCAGCGCGTTGCCATCGCCCGAGCCTTTGTCGCGAGTCCAAGCATCGTGTTTGCCGACGAACCGACCGGCAATCTCGACACCGACACCGGCGCTGAAGTCGTCGAGCTGATGTTCACGCTCAACCGCGAACAGGGCACGACGCTCGTGCTGGTGACGCATGATCTGGAACTGGCTTCACGCTGTCACCGGGTGGTGCGACTGGCGCGCGGTAAGGTGATTTCGTGAATCTGATCCTGCGTTTTGTTCGTCGGGAGCTGCGCTCCACCGAGGCGCGCATCCTCGTTTTGGCGCTCGCGCTCGCCGTCGCCAGCGTCGGTGCCGTTGCCATGTTTGCCGATCGCGTCAAGGTGGCGTTTGCTAACCAGGCGAATGTGCTGCTCGGCGCGGACGCGATGATTTCCGGTGATCGACCGCTACCCGAAGCGTTTACGCAACAGGCCCTGGCGCTGGGGCTAAAGGTCACTGATTCCACGCGATTCGGCAGCATGGTCAGTGCGCCCGCGAAGGACGGTGGCGCGGCCAAAGACTCCGTGCTTTCAGACGTCAAAGCCGTGTCTTCGCCCTATCCGCTGCGGGGTGAAATTGAAGTGCATGGTGATAAGGGCGAGCGTGTGCCTCTGAAGGCCAATGTCAACCCAGGCGAAGTATTTGTCGACGAGCGCCTTGCCACACGCCTCGGCGTCAAGGTCGGCGACATCATTGAAGTCGGAAAATTGACGCCCCGCGTCACGCAGATTTTTGCCGAAGAGCCGGAGATTGCGGGCAACTTCATGTCGGCGTCGCCGAAGGTGCTGATGGCGAATGCTGATGTCGCGGCGAGCGAATTGCTGGGCCCCGGCAGCCGCGCTACCTATCGCCTTCAAGTTGCGGGTGAACGTGCGTCGGAATTTGCCGACACCGTCAAGCCCAAACTCGGCCCGGGCCAGCGACTGGAAACGGTTCGCGAGCTGCGCCCTGAGGTTCGGGGTACGCTCGAAAAGTCCGAGCAGTTCCTCGGGCTTGCCGCCTCGTTCGCGGTGTTTCTCGCCGTCGTTGCCATTGTCCTGGCGCTGCGTCGATACCTTAAGCGCGAGCTTGATACCGCCACGCTCTTCCGCACATTGGGCGCGGGTCAGCGGCAAACATTGATGCACTTTGTGGGGCAGTTTTTTGTGCTCGCACTCATCGCCTGTGTGTTGGGCGTTGCCATCGCGTTCGCTGCGCAAGCAGGCCTCGCCTTCGCAGTGCGCGGGCTGTTTGCGTCGACGTTGCCGCCCGCTGGCTTGATGCCTTTGGTCAAAGCGTTTGCGACCGGATTGGTGCTGCTGTTGGGCTTTGCCATTCCGCCGCTGGTTGCGCTGTCCTCCACACCGCCTGTCCGCGCCCTGCGTCGCGATATGCCAGCGGCCAGCGGCGGTGGCGCGCTCGCCGTTGTACTGGGTGGAGCGGCGGTTTTATCGGTCGTTCTGATGCAGTCGCAGGATTTAAAAACTGGCGCGATTTTCGTGGGCGGAATCGTCACATTAGTTGGCGCAGCAACGTTATTGGCGGTGGCGCTTTTGTGGCTCATTCGGCGCTTTGTGCGCTCTGGAAAGCTCGCCATGCTGGGGGGCGCTCGCTCGTGGGCCTACGGCCTCGCAAACCTTGATCGTCGCCGCTTGTCCACCGCGCTGCAAATCGCCTGCCTTGGGCTCGGCGTGATGACGCTCATCACCGTCGGTTTCGTGCGCACCGATCTTTTTAGCGCGTGGCAAAAATCGATTCCTGCCGATGCGCCGAACCGCTTCCTTATCAACATTCAGTCGGATCAGGTGGATGCACTGCGAAAGCTTTTGCCAACGTCCGACGCTGCAAAACCCGCTGCCTTCTATCCGATGGTGCGCGGTCGGTTGATTGCGGTGAACGACAAAACGGTGAGCGCGAAGGACTACACCAACGAGCAGGCCAAACGCCTGATTGATCGCGAGTTCAATCTCTCCGCGTCAAGCACGCTGCCTCCGGGCAACAAGATACTCGCGGGCGAATATTTCTCCGGTGCCGAACAGGGCGTGATGTCACTCGAAGACGGCATTGCCAAAACGCTCAATCTGAGCGTTGGCGACAGCATGACGTTCGACGTGGCGGGCGACAAGGTGAGCGTGAAAGTCACCAGCCTGCGCAAGGTCGATTGGGACAGTTTCAAAGTCAATTTCTTCGCGCTCGTACCGGAGGCCACGCTCGCGCCGCTGCCCAAGAGCTACATCACGGCTGTGCATCTGCCTGCGGGCGACAACAAAACCTTGCCCGCAGTCGTCGCCGCCGCGCCAAACGTATTGGTCATCGATGTTTCCGAAATCATGACCCGCGTTCGCAGCATCGTCGATCAGGTCGCGAGCGCACTTGAATTTGTGTTCGCCTTTACGCTGGCGGCGGGGTTGTTGACGCTCTACACCGCCGTCATCGCTACTCAAGATGAGCGCCGCTACGACACCGCGCTGATCCGAACGCTGGGTGGCACGCGAAGCCAGATTAGGAGCGCGTTGATCGCCGAATTTTCCGCGTTAGGCGGTGCGGCGGGATTGCTTGGCGTACTCGGCGCGCTCGCGCTGACGTGGGCACTGGCGACGCAAGTGTTGAAGATTCAGTTTTCGGCATCGCCGACGGTCTGGATCGTGGGATTCGCGGCGGCGACAGGGCTCACGTTACTCGCGGGATGGTTGGGCACGCGTTCGGTGCTCACGACGCCACCGATTCAGGTGCTGCGCGAAGGCGCATAGTGGCCTTCGAGATGCCCAAATGAACATCGATCAGGTAGCCGAAAAGATTGCTGCTGCACGGTTATGGCGCGGCACGCCGCTTGGCGAAGCGGGCGACATGAGCGTGATTGAGCGGCGCGAATATCACGAGGCGCTTGGGCGCAAGGTGCGCCCCGCTGGCGTTTTGATTTTGATGGTCGAGCGGGAACATCAGTTAAACGTTGTACTCACGCAACGTACGGCCCACCTCTACGACCACGCTGGTCAGATCAGCTTCCCCGGCGGTCGACAGGACGAGGGTGACGCCGACATCATTGCCACGGCCCTGCGCGAATCGGCGGAGGAAATCGGCACCGATTCATCGCTGATTCAAATCGTCGGCACGCTGCCGCAGTACGTCACTGTCACAGCCTACGAAATCACGCCGGTCGTGGCGACGTCATTGCCGCAGAAGTACGTGTGTGATCCGTTCGAGGTTGCCGACGCGTTTGAAGTGCCACTTGCGTATTTGCTCGATAACAAGAATTGGCGACGCGACAGCTTCATGCGCGAAGGTCAGCGCCGCGAATACTGGGCCGTACCGTTCAACGAGCGCTACATCTGGGGCGCGACGGCGGGCATGCTGCGCACGTTCCGCGAAGTATTGCTGCATGAGGTGGAGTCCGAATGAGCATCGCTTTGAACCCCTCAACCGAGAGTCCGTTCGTTCTCTTCAATGGCGAGGCGGGGATACGACGGCTGGTCGAAGCCTTCTACGATCACATGGATCTCGACCCGGAATTCGCGGGTATTCGCAAGCTGCACCCTGAAACGCTGGACGGCTCGCGCGACAAACTCTACTGGTTTTTATGCGGCTGGATGGGCGGCCCGAATCACTACGTTGAGCGCTTCGGGCATCCGAGGCTCCGCGCAAGGCACATGCCCTTTCCTATCGGATCGCCAGAACGCGATGCGTGGACGGCGTGCATGCGACGGGCGTTGACCGATTGTGAAATCGATTCGCGGCTAGCTGACTGGCTCATGGGCCAACTATCGGGTACGGCCGACTGGATGCGAAATCAGGAGGATTAATCAACGGGTCGTTACCTAATACTGTTCGCTTAGGCGATTTTGATTGAATTTCCGTTCGGGCTGAGCTCGTCGAAGCCTCGCGGCGCACCACCTACGCTTCGATGGGCTCAGCGCGAACGGCATTAAGCGAACAGTATTGGGTCGTTACGGCTTCGGCGGCTCCCAGAGCTCAAACTTGTTGCCCTCAAGGTCATACGCCCAGCCGAATCGGCCTTGCTCGGAGACTTCTAGTTTGTCGTCAACCCGCACATCAGCTAGACGCAGTTGGTCGAGCATTTTGTCGAGATCGAGTACCCGCCAGTTGAGCATCATGTACTGGCGACGTGGCATGTAGTCGCTCTTCTCCTCGAACACACTCCAGTAGGTTTCGTCCCCCGTGGTTTGCGGGAACGCAGCGCCGCCCCATTCGGTGATGTCGAAGCCCAAATGGCGGAAATACCATTTGCGCAGCGCCTCTGCGTTTTTGGCGCGGATGAAGACCCCGCCCAGCCCGACTACTTTTTCTCGTGCCATGAAGCTCTCATTTCTCGTTCATCATTTTTTGTAATTTGCGCCCGTAGTGCAAAAGAATTCCGGAGAGCACCACCGCGCCCACCACCGCGCCTGCCCATTTGCCCCACGGCTCACGCGTTAGCAATACGCCGCCGACCATGCCGAGCGCTCCGCCAGAGAGCATGCCGGTAAGGATGCAGGAGAAATAGAGAAAACCACTCACTTGCGCGCTCTCATTTCATCAATGGCCTTTTTCGCCAACCCATCAACATACGCACCGTAAAAATCAAAGTTGGAAATACCCACGATAGGGTCGCCCAGCAATTGACCCTTGGCATCAACCAGCATCACGGTGGGCGTAAACGTTCCTTTGCGGTTTCTCGCGAAGGCGATGCTTTCGATGGTCTTGCCGTCAAAGTCGACGAGCGTCTTCCCGTCATCGACGGTGACCTGACGAAACTCTATCGCCGCCCGCCACTCGGCGTTGCGAAACATCGGCACGATCACTTCGCGCAATGCGCCCCGGCAATAGTGGCAGCCCGTGAGGTTAAAAAAAATCAGGATCGGCTTGCGCGACGCGGCGGCGGCTTCGCCGTCGGTTTTGAAATTTTGCGCGACGGGCAGGATGCGCTCCCACTCACGGCTTCCGGGTTCTAGCTGCTTCGGAGCGTCGGCAGCGGTCGGGGGGGCGGCTACGGCTACAGCTACAGCCACGTCAGGGGCCGCCGAGAACGCCGATGAAAACCCCAGTGCGATAATCGAAAAAATCAATCCACGCAACCCAAACAAAACATACCGCATGAGCGAATCCCTCATCATTGCTACCCGCGAAAGCCCGTTAGCGCTTGCCCAGGCCAATCACGTCAAAGCCGAACTGGAGAGTGTAGTCCCCGGCCTGACCGTCGAACTTTTGGGCATGACCACGCGCGGCGATCAAATTCTCGACAAACCACTGGCGAAGGTCGGTGGCAAAGGGCTCTTCATCAAAGAGCTTGAGGTTGCAATGCAGGAAGGCCGCGCCCATCTGGCCGTGCATTCGCTGAAAGACGTCCCAATGGTTCTGCCAAAGGGGTTTGCGCTTGCCGCGATTTTGAAGCGTGAAGATGCGCGCGATGCGTTCGTGTCGAACCGCTTTGCCACGCTCGCCGAGATGCCGGCCGGCGCAGTGGTCGGGACGTCGAGCTTGCGCCGCGCATCGGTGCTCAAGCGCGCTTATCCGGGGCTCAATTTTCAGCCGGTGCGCGGCAATGTGAACACACGGCTCGCCAAGCTCGATGGCGGCGAATTTGACGGCATTATTCTGGCGGCGGCGGGGCTCATTCGATTGGGTTTTACGCCGCGCATCACGAACCGGATTTCGATTGAGGAATCGCTACCCGCGCCGGGACAGGCAGCCATCGGCATCGAGATCGTAAGCGATGATGAAGACACGGCCGAAATCGTCTCCGAACTGGATCATGCGCCGACTGCGATTGCCTGCATGGCCGAGCGCATGGTGAGCCGATTGCTGGGTGGGAGCTGTGAGTTGCCGCTCGCCGCGTATGCGGAGTTTGTGGATGGCGACAAGCCGCTCCGGTTGCGGGCGTTCGTGGCGAATCTGGACGGTAGTGTTTTTCTGACAGCCGAGGCGTTTGGTACGCCGGACGCACCCGAAGCGCTCGGCGAAATCGTGGCGGATCAGCTCAAGACGCAGGGAGCCGAAAAAATCATCGCAAGCTTGAAATGAATACAGATTTTCATTTGGGCGCGACGAAAGCGGAGTCGAATGGGCCGCTTTCGGGCGTGAATTTGCTCATTACGCGGCCTGTGATGCCCGCCTCACGCACGGCAACGCGGGTTGCAGCGCTCGGCGCGACGCCACTGATTTTCCCGACGCTGATTATCGAGCCACCCGCCGACAGCGCGCCTTTGAAGGCCGTACTCGCCAAAGTTGACGATTACTACGCCGCACTCTTCGTGAGTCCGAGCGCGGCTGAAATGGCGTTGGCTCCGATGTCCTCCACGCCGTTCAAACTGCCTGCTTCGCTTCACGTGTTCGCACCGGGCCCAGGAACCGCCGAAGAGCTTTCGCGACTGGGTGTGGCGCGCGTCGAAATGCCGGAGTCGTCGTTCGATAGCGAAGGTTTGCTCGCGCTCCCTTCGCTGCAATCGGCAGCGGTGAAAGGCAAGCGCATCGTGATTTTTCGCGGCAATGACGGGCGTGAATTGTTGCGCGAAGAATCGGTCAAGCGCGGCGCATCGGTCGACGCGATCACCGCGTATCACCGACGTGCGCCAGCGACACCGGCGACGGGCTTGCTCGATTTGCTGCGCGCTGGAAAAGTCAACGCAATCTCAGCGATGAGCAGCGACGCAATCACGAATCTCGTGCCGCTGATTCCTGCTTCGGAGCGCGAAAAGATTCTGTTCCCGATCGCCGTCTATGCAAGCCATGCACGCATCGTCGACAGTGCCCGCGCGCTTGGTTTCCGAAACGTCATCGAGACGCAGGCGGGCGATGCTGGCCTAATCACTGCATTGCTCAATCGCCGCTAGTTTCTGAACGAGAACATCATGTCCAAACCCGAAATCGTCGCCATCGCCCCGCTGCCCGCATTCCTAGGCAAACCCCTGCACGAAAACTTCACCGTGCACGATCTGCACGGCGCGGCCGATCCTGACGCGCGGCGTGCGCTGATCGCAAAGATCGCAGCGACGACGCGCGGCATGGTCGCCTTCGGTGGCTCGCAGCTTGCACCCGATCAGCTTGCAAAATTCCCGAATCTGGAAGTCATCAGCGTGTTCGGTGTCGGTTATGACGGCATGCCGTTGACGGCCTGCGCGGAGGCGAAGGTCAAGGTCACCAACACGCCCGACGTGCTGAACGACGAAGTCGCGGACACCGCTGTCGCGCTCACACTCATGGCCTGCCGCCAGTTTGTGGCCGCACAAAAATTTGTTGAAGCAGGCCACTGGCTGAAGGGCCAATATCCGCTCCAGCATTCGCTCTGGAACAAAACCGTCGGCATCATTGGGCTGGGTCGCATCGGCAAGGAGATCGCCGATCGGCTGCGTGCGCACAAGATGAAAATCGCGTATTTCGGGCGCAACAAACAGGACGTACCCTACGACTACTACGGCAATCTGGTTGAGATGGCGGGCGACGTTGACGTGCTGATCGCGATCACGCCGGGCGGCGCTGCGACGAAACACATGGTGAACGCCGAAGTGCTCGAAGCGCTCGGCCCGACCGGCTATTTCATCAACGTCGCGCGCGGCACGGTGGTCGACGAAGTGGCGCTGGTAGCTGCCATTGAGAGCGGCGGCATCGCGGGCGCCGGGCTCGACGTGTTCGACGCCGAACCGAAAGTGCCGGAAGCCCTGTTCAATCGCCCGAACGTCGTCCTGCTACCGCATGTAGCCAGCGCCACGCACGAAACGCGGCAGGCCATGGCCGATCTCTGCGTCGAGAATCTGATGCTGCATTTCGCAGGCAAACCGGTGAAGACGCTGGTGCCGGAGCTGGCGGGTAAGGTCGCGCCGTAGCGAAGAAATACGGCGAAAGCGGTGATCAAACGGTGGCCAATTTTTCGTTGAGACAAGCGCTGCATTTTTGGCCCAAAGGCGGAACTTATCGAACATCTCGACCGTACTCGGGCATACGTGTTCCAGACGCGATGATCGTTCGCAAGAGACGCGTGAATTGCGTCCAGCAAGCCGCGAGCGAAGCGATCTGTTCAGATCGGGAGTGAGCTTGTGAACGAGGGATTTCATGGATTTATTGGAACAGAGCGTCACAGACAAAAAGTTAACAGCTTTTATCGTTACGCCCTTTTTCATATGGGCTATGCAACAGTTTATGTCTGTAGTCGACTTCAGGAATAAATCAGTCGCTTGCCCATATGAAATGGGGTTTATAGCGGAGAGTTGTTAGCTCACTTCATTCGTCGGAACCGCAAGCGTTCCGATCTACGGCGCTTTCCACCGTTTCGCGCAATATTGACGCCACGGTGGGTAAGGGGTGCCCACCCTTGTATCTTTAAGTTTGTAGCAATCGCGCCTGCTACACGAGACGAGCATAGCGTGAGCCCACCCTTGAGGCATGACCTCGAAACGTAGATAACGCAGCTCCTCTCACCTCGCGCCGAAGTTGTTTGACGCTGAACGGTATCGTAGGGCTTTGACCCTGTATCCACAAGGCAAGCGGGCACGATGGTGGTAGCGAGACACCCCTGATCGGGCGCACCCGTATCAACCTTAACTTGAGGCATCACCCCCCTATGGAGACTCAAACCCCACCCACCCCAACCGTCCCAACCACCCGCCCCAACACGCTGGGCATTGATGCGAGCAAAGCGAAGCTCGACTGCGCACTCTTGCGCCAAAGCGCCCCCGGCAAGCGTCTGGACAAAACGGTGGCCAACACCCCCGCTGGCATCAAAGCGCTCCTGGCGTGGCTTGACAGCAAAGCCTGCCCTGCGCCGTCGATCCACGCCGTGCTCGAGCCCACCGGCGTCTATCACGAAACAGCGACTTGGCTTGTGCATGAGGCGGGCTGTACGGTCGCACTGGTCAATCCCGCACGGCTGAGAAGCTACGCGGGTGCCATTGGCGTGGTCAGCAAGAACGATCAAATCGATGCCGCGCTCTTGGCCCGCTACGGGGCCACCGAGCCTTTGGAGCCTTGGCAGCCGCCGTCTGAGGCTTCGCGCACCTTGTCCGCGCTCCTGGCACGACGCGACACGCTCTGTGCTGACATTCAACGCGACGCTAACCGCTTGGAGAAGGCGCGCTCTGCGATGAACACACCGAAAGTGGTGACAAGCTCGATCAACAAGACGCTTAAATTTCTGGAGAAAGAGCTCGCCGCGCTCGACGCCCAAATTAAGCGACACATTGATGATGATCCGACGCTTAAACAGAACGACGGCTTGCTGCAAAGCATCAAGGGTGTAGGCCCGCGCGTGGCGCAGCGCATGAACGCGCTCATGAGTGGCAAAAGCTTCAAAAGCGCCGAGGCTTTGGCCGCCTACATCGGTTTGAATCCGGTGCAGCATCTGTCAGGCTCCTCGGTGCGCGGACGCAGCACGCTGTCCAAGCGAGGCCCCTCTGCGCTCAGACAGTTGCTCTACCTGCCTGCGGTGACCGCCACCACCTGTAATCCGCAGGTCAAAGCGATCTATCAGCGCCTGCTGGCGCGCGGGGCGTGCAAGATGAGCGCACTGGGGGCGGCGATGCGAAAGCTCGCGCATCTGTGCTTTGGTGTCATCCACAGCGGCAAGCCCTATGACCCGAGCTGGAATCCCGGCGCAAGAGCCAACCCCGCGCCACAGCCTGCATCGGTATGAGCGCCAAGCGCGCCAACGTAGACTTGTCCACAGGGGCAGCCGAAAGCTTCCCCCTAAAAAGCACGTTTCGGCTGCCCCTGTGCGCAAGTCGGGCAGCTCGCGAAATGTTCACTTTATTTGCTTGCTTTTTAAGACGGTATCTACCCGGCTATCCCCGGTGCAGCCGAAGTTTCATTGAAAAACTGTAGAGACACAACAAGTTGCCTCACTCTACTAGGGAGACTACGGTTCCGTTGCGCCTTACCGGTGAACCGCTGAAAGCGCGATACCGACAAATATGGTGACAAAGTGAAGCACGCCAAACGCTATGGCCAGCCACTGCAACAAACTTAGGTTCGCTCCTGCGACTCTCCGAAACTTCTCAGCACGATCAAACCCACGCATAGCGAGGATGGATCCCAAACCTCCGATAAGTAACACCGACCAGACAAGTGCGCCATGAACGCCTCTTCCATCCAATTTCACGCCCCATCGCTCGGCGGACGTTAGCGTAAGAATTAACGCCCAAAGCACGAGCGGTGGTGCGACCAACGCAAAATAGGGGAAGGGCACCAACTACGCCACTTCAAATATCCCCGCCGCCCCCATCCCGCCGCCAATACACATCGTCGCGCAAACCAGTTTCGCGCCACGACGCTTGCCTTCGATCAACGCATGGCCGACGAGGCGTTGGCCGCTCATGCCGTATGGGTGACCGACGGCAATCGCGCCGCCGTTGACGTTCAGTTTGTCCAGCGGGATCCCCAGCGTGTCGGCGCAGTACAGCACCTGCACGGCGAACGCTTCGTTCAATTCCCACAGGTCGATGTCCTTCACCGACAGGCCGAGGCGCTTGAGCAGTTTTGGTACGGCGAACACTGGGCCGATGCCCATTTCGTCGGGGTTGCATCCGGCGACCGCGAAGCCACGGAAGATGCCCAGCGGCTTGATGCCGCGTTGCTCGGCGAGCTTCGCGTTCATGACCACGCATGCACCTGCGCCGTCGCTGAATTGCGAGGCGTTGCCTGCGCTGACCGAGCCACCTGGGACAACAGTGCGGATGCCGGCAACTGCCTCGTACGTGGTGCCGTCGCGCAGGCCTTCATCTTTGCTCACGGTGACCTGTTTAGTGGTCATGCCGGTCTTTGGATCGGCCACGCCTGCGGTGACCGTGATCGGTACGATCTCGTCGTCAAACTTGCCAGCGTCGCGCGCGGCGCAGGCCTTTTGCTGGCTCTCTGCGCCGAAGTGATCCATGCGCTCTTTGCTCATGTTGTAGCGCTTGGCGACGGTTTCAGCCGTCTGCATCATGTTCCAGTAAATCGTGGGCTTGTTTTTGTCGAGCCATGAATCCTTGAACATGTGCAGGTTCATTTCCTGCTGCACGCAGGAGATGGATTCCACACCGCCGGCGACGAACACATCCCCCTCTCCGGCGATGATGCGCTGCGCTGCCATCGCGATGGTTTGCAGGCCCGACGAGCAAAAACGATTCACTGTTGCGCCCGCGACGCTGTCCGGCATGCCCGCGCGCAAGGCTGCCTGGCGTGCGATGTTCCAGCCCGTCGCGCCCTCGGGATTCGCACAGCCCATGAGCACGTCA
>JANXUB010000020.1 GCA_025352105.1 Burkholderiales bacterium
CACATCATTCAGCGGGGTAACAACCGGCAGGTCATTTTCACCAACGACTCGGACTTTCAGTTCTTTCGTGATGCGATGGTGACCGCTGCGGAGCAGCATGGTCTGGCGATTCATGCTTACGTGTGGATGAGCAATCACATCCATCTGCTGGCGACTCCGGAACATGAGCAGAGCATCAGCAAAGTTTTTCAGTCGGTGGGGCGCAAGTATGTGCAATATTTCAATCACACGCATAAGCGCACCGGCACGTTGTGGGAAGGGCGTTACCGCGCGACCGTGGTGGATAGCGAAACGTATTTGATTACGCTGATGCGCTACATCGAGCTCAACCCCGTGCGAGCGGGCATGGTGGGCCATCCGCGCGACTATACGTGGTCGAGCTATGCGCGTAATGCATATGACGAGCGCGGTGAGAACGCTGACTGGATCACACCGCATGAGCAATATTTGCGAATGGCTCGGACGACTGGAGAACGCTTGAGCGCCTATCAAAGCCTGTTCAAAGCGGCCATTGCCAGAGACGAGTTAGCATCGATCCGCGATTGCACACACAAAGGCTGGGCACTGGGCAGTGAGAAGTTCAAGGCAGCGATTGAGACAAGAAGCAACCGCCCTGCGAGTTCGAAGGGGGTAGGGCGACCTCCTGTGCCTGTAGTCGAAAACGATAATGGTGTCTGACCCCTTTTGCGCCTTTTGCGCTGCTTTTGCGCTGCAGCAGCAGAAACGGGTGAATGTCGATTTTCCAACTTGGATGATTGAGTCGCTGGATCGCGAAGCCAGCAAGCTTGGCGTTACCAGGCAGTCGGTGATTAAAGTCTGGCTTGCTGAGCGTCTTGAGGCGACTGCTTCCAACGTGCCGCTCCAGCTGCGGCGCCCCGGTGCTGCGCGCCGTTGAATTTCACGTTGTGAACGACCCGCAATGGTGTTGAATTGACTGACTCACTCCTCCCATGCTTCTAAACGAACGTTATATCGGTCTCATGTCCGGCACATCGGAATTCATTCAAGCCGACACCGCTTCGCAGCGCGGCTTAATTCAGGCGTTAAATCGTAGACAAATATTAGTTGTTGCCAATACGATTTGTATACACCATTAGAGTATGGAGTTCGCTTGGTCAGAAACGAAACGTGCAGCGAACATCAAAGCCCATGGGCTTGACTTCGTAGATGCCGCAAGCGTTTTTGAAGGCGTCACGTTCACTTTCGAAGACCTGATTAGTTACGTGCCTCAGACCGAAGCCCGGTAGCCCACGTTGTCATGTTGAGTGAATCGAAGCATCCGGTGGGGCGCGCAAAAGCTCGTAGCGCCCGTATTTGTATGCTTACTGATCCTTCGCGATGCTCAGGATGACAACTTTCTATCTGAGGCACGTAACTAATCAGGTTCGAAGATGACCGGTTTCTTACGGCGAGCAACGCTTCGTTACGGTGGGAGCAGTTGGGAACCCAACTGGCAAATGGAGTTTGAGCGCCATGAGACCTAACCGTCCTCTTGGCCCGAACCTGAGCCATCACAAAAAGCGCGCCCCTGGGTCCGCCGCCCGTTAGCATGCGATACGACTCTCAGAACACCGGAGCACCAAAATGAGCGATACGCAGAAGTTGGTGACCGAGCTGCTCAAGACATATGAAGCTGCCGTCTACAACCAAGACTCTGAAACCTTCATGCACCTTTATGAGCCGGATGCGCGAGTGTTTGATACTTGGGGCGTCTGGTCGTATGAGGATGCCGCCGCTTGGCGGGTAGCGGTCGAGGGCTGGCTAGGCTCCCTGGGCACAGAGCGTGTCAAGGTCACTTTCGAGGACGTCCGAATTGTGGCCGACGGAGACTTTGCCAGCGTCAGCGCTGTCGTCACGTATCAGGCCTTGAACGCGGCAGGCGAAGCGCTGCGCGCCATGCAGAACAGGCTCACCTGGGTGCTCCGAGTCAGCAGACATGCACTGCGGATCGTCCACGAGCACACATCCGCGCCGGTGGGATTCGAGGACATGAAGGCCATTCTCCGAAGAGCACGTGCCAAGTGAATAATCGCGAGGTGACGCCTGCCTCCGCGGGCCGGTTGGCTCGAACCGTAGGCTTCACAACCACGTATTCGTCGTCGCATCCTCAGTCTCTCACGATGAAGCTATGAAGCACGCCCCGGTCGCAGGAACACAAATGTCATTCCAGGCAGAGCTGGAGAACTGGGCCGAAGGAATGGACTACTGTGCGGTCCCCGTGCCAGCCGAAATCACCGAAGCGCTGGGAACCAAAGGTCCTGTACTCGTCTTGGCACGCGTAAATGACTCCGCACCATTTCAAGTAAGCCTTTTTCCAGTCGGTGGCGGTCAGCACTATATTCGCATCAAGGCAAAAGTTCGCAAGGAAACGAGGGTCAAAATCGGTGACCGCATCAAGATTTCGATCACCGTTCTTGACCGGGCGCAGGTAGATATTCCTGAAGACTTCATGAACGAGCTCCAAGCCGCAAACGCAGAGGCGTCTTTCCAGCTACTTTCACCAGGAAAGCGAAATTTCATGGTTCGCCGTATCAACGAAGCGGCGACGCCAAAAACTCGCGCCAAGCGAATTCAGGAGGCGCTGGCAGCAGCGCAAGGCGAGGCCTGACCCTCTTCCAAGCAGCACGCCAGCTGTCCCAACAGCAGGCAGCCACGCCCGAGCCGACCGCACGCGCTACATTTTCGTTGACCCGGCCCGACGTCTTGCGGTTGGCGCCTGAGTAACTCAAACCTTGGGCTGCACAAAATGCGGCCCATGCGATCCACCATCTTTGGCGTGCTGCTCGCAGTTTAGTCATTAGCAAAGCAGGCACAATCGACGCCATCGTCAATAAGGTCAATAGTCATGAGTGAAGTCGCCAAAGGAGAGTTTGTTGTCAAGTTGTTACCGCTGAGCGTCGAAGGGCAGCCTGAAGGTTCGAAGCTAGGTCGAATGTCAATCGACAAGACGATCTCTGGAGACCTGATAGCAACGACCCAAGGTCAGATGCTCAGCGCGATGACCGAAGTAAAAGGGTCAGCCGGGTACGTTGCAATCGAGAAAGTTGATGGAACGCTCAACGGCAAGAAGGGAACGTTTGTTCTTCAGCACACCGGCAGCATGAACCAAGGCAGTCCGAGGCTTTCGGTCACGGTTGTGCCGGACTCTGGCACACAAGAACTCGTCGGCTTGGCCGGGCAGTTCAACATCATCATTTCGGGCGGCAAGCACAGCTACGAATTTAAGTACACGCTCCCGCAGCCGCGTGCCTCCTGACCCTTCCAACGAGCGCATGCCCAAACGGCTGCGCCTTTCGGTGCTGCCTCGTGTTGAACGTTCGACTTCATTTGAATTCTCGTCCTCCGTCCGCTCTTCGCACAGCAAAATCGCTCACCGACTTGAGCCATTCGATCATCCACTGTAAAGGTCATTCGTGAACCAAAAGTTAATCAGGCGAGGCTTCATTCTTGCGGCTTTTATGAACATTGGCGGTGTTCTCGCTTTTTCTCGCTTGTTCTCCAACGCTGCGATCAACAGCGCCGATCCCGTCGTCATGTCTAACTTTGGGCTACTGATGATCGCGGTCTGGGGATTGGCATATTTGGGTGCCGCAACGATTGCGTCAAACATCAAATGGTTGGCGGCAGCTTTCGTTTTGGAGAAGCTGGTTTACGTTGTGGTTTGGATTCGCTGGCTCTTGGAAAATAGCCTCGCACAGCTCTACGCTAAAGACGTTTTTGCGGGTGTTTTCTATAGCATTTACGGCGCGAACGATTTTGCGTTCATGGTGTTTTTTGCGTACGTCTTCATCGTTCAGTTTTCAAACCAACCCTTGCCGCGCAATGACGCTTGACCACTCGCTCAATTTGCGCTCCACCGTTAGGCTTCACAGACGTACCCTTCCTTTCGGGAGTATCTGGATACACAGCACGCCAACGATGTGTGGGCCGCGCCGTCGGTAACAAAACAGTGCGCGTCAAATATCTCGCCTGCATCGATACACTGCACACATGCTTCTAAATGAACGCTATATCGGCTTGATGTCCGGCACGTCGGTGGACGGTGTGGACGCCGTGGTCGCTGATTTCAGTGATGACACGGTGCGCACGCCCGGGCATGTGTACGTGCCGTTTAGCGCGCCGCTGCGCTCGCAGTTGCAGGCGCTGATGCAGTCGGGGCCGGATGAGATTGAACGGGCGGGAGATGCTTCCGTGGCGCTCGCGCAGGCTTACGCGGACGCGGTGACGCTGGTGCTGGCGAAGACGAATCTTGCGGCGAAGGACATCGCGGCCATCGGCTCGCATGGACAAACCGTGCGCCATCGGCCTGAGCGGCGATTCACCTTGCAGATCAATCAGCCTGCGTTGCTGGCGGAGCTGACGGGCATCGCCGTGGTCGCGGACTTCCGTTCGCGTGACGTGGCGGCGGGCGGGCAGGGCGCGCCGCTGGTGCCAGCGTTTCATGCGGCGGTGTTTCAGGGCAGCGAGCCTCGCGTGGTGGTGAATATCGGTGGCATCGCGAACTTCACTTTGATCCCGGCGAAAGGCTCAACCGAGCCGGTGCGCGGCTTTGACACCGGGCCGGGGAATACGCTGCTCGATGCATGGTGCGAGCGGCATACGGGCAAGGCGTTTGATGAAGGCGGTGCGTGGGGCGCGCAGGGGCGCGTTGATGCGGCGCTGTTGGCGCGCTTGCTGGCCGACCCGTATTTCGCGCAAGCGGTGCCGAAGAGCACGGGGCGTGAGCGGTTTAACGTGGCGTGGCTTGACGCAGCGCTAGCTACGGAAGGGCGCGCCCTGGCGGCGGTGGATGTTCAGGCGACGTTGGTTGCTTTGACCGTGCAGAGCATCAACGCGGCGCTTTCGGCGCACGGCGTTGCGAATTGTTTCGTGTGTGGCGGCGGCGTGTTCAACGGGCCGCTGATGCGAGCGCTGTTGGGGGCGCAGTCAACGGCTGTGCTGGGCGTTGACCCGATGCAAGTGGAAGCGCTTGCTTTCGCCTGGCTGGCGCGCCAGTGTTTCGCCAGCCAGCCGGGCAATGTGCCCGAGGTGACGGGCGCGAAAGGCCCGCGTATTTTGGGCGCGGTGTATCCGGCCTGAAACAATATTTTCGTGCCGGGCGGTTTTATTGCGGGAGCGGTCCTACCGCGATTGCTGCAACAACGAATCAACGCGGTAGAACCGCTCCCACAATGCAAACGAATAATCCGAGCCGGATCACTCCAGTGGCCGTACCTACTTATGCGTGAGCCAGGCGGTCAGTGCACGCAGCCGAATCTCCCCGCCGCCGGTGAAACCGGTGACGTTGAGTGATTTGACGACAGGGCTTTCTTCGTCGTAATTAGTCAGCGTTTTGGCGATCACGGCGCGGTCTCCCGCAGGCAGGCCGGGTGAGGCCACCACGGGCATGGCGGGTTGCGGGCGACCCTCGTAGACCACTTTGATCCCTTTCGCCGCCAGCGTCTCTTTGGCGCGCGCGATCGACGGGATGCAGCCAACCGTCGACAGGTTGTTCTCAACTGCGTAGACGACGGCGCTGTATTCGGTGCTAAGGCGAGCGGTGTATTGACGCCCCATGAAATCGCGCAATTCGGCGGCGCAGACTTGGCCGTACATCGTCTCGGCGCGCGGCATGGACACAGACATGCCGCTCAACGCTTTCAGGTTCTCCACCGGTGCGCCTTTGCCGATGAACAAGGCGGTCACGTCGGGGCGGCCGGAGGCGATGAACTCGTAGCCGAGCGAAGTCAGCGCTTTGGCGGCGAGGTCGGCCGCATTGGTCATGAACACGTCGTGCTGGTTTTTCTCCATCCAGTCGAGTACGCGCTGCCGATCACGGGTCAGGGAAAGTTCGACAGGGCGACCGAGTGCCGTCTCCAGAGACCGTTTGAGCGCGTTGTAGCGGGACACCGGCGGCAGCGGGTCGCCTTCTGCGCCCGTGTCTTCATGAACGACCAATTTGAGCGGAGCGGCGATGGCCTTCGGCACGAAGCTCGTTAGCAGGATCGTCGCGAGGCTGCCTGCGACGAGCGTCAAATAGAGTCGATTCATACATTTCCCCGGTTTTGTTGTCTGCATCTGAATATCTCAGATTATTCTTTATAAAAGCATAGAGTGTGCCCATGTTAAAAGTAACAGCTTCGCATTGAGACGACCTTTGATAAAGGGCTAAAGCGCGTTTATGCGTATAGTTGACTTTATTAAAAAAACACTTGTAGCCCCTGCTTGGAAGGGGTTATGGCTAAAAGTTGACTATTGAGCGCCCGTAAAAAAAGCACCCTCGGTGCCTTTTTTGGATCAAGTGCCGATTAGGCGCTAAATGAGTTCCCGCAGCCGCAGCTGGAGGTCGCGTTCGGGTTTTTGATGACGAATTGTGCGCCTTCGAGGCCGTCGCTGTAGTCGATTTCTGCACCAACCAGGTACTGATAGCTCATGGCATCGATCAAGAGTGTCACGTCGTTTTTCACCATTTTGGTGTCGTCCTCGTTGACTTCTTCATCGAACGTGAATCCGTACTGAAAGCCCGAGCAGCCGCCACCCGTGACGAACACGCGCAGTTTGAGGTTCGGGTTTTGCTCGTCGATGATCAGGTCTTTCACCTTGTTCGCCGCAGCGTCGGTGAAGTTGATCGGGGCGGGCAGTTCGGTCATTGCGTTCATTTTGAAACTCCTGTGGAGCAATCGTTATCGTTACTCACACCTTATTATCAGGGCGCTCGGGCGGGAATTCAACCGCGCTCTTGACGTGGGATTTGTCGGCTATTTGCCTTCGTTGCTGATTCGCTTGAGCTCGACTACATCAGCGGTGCCTTGTTGCACATGCAGCAAACGTCCGTCGATGACCGCACCGACCTGCATTTCAAGCGTGCGATAGCTCACGTCGCCAGTAATGCGCGCATTTGGCAGCAGTTCCAGATATTCCGTGGCGTTAACCGGCCCATTGACCGTACCGTCAATCACAATGTGCGAAACGCGAATCTCGCCGTTGACCGTCGCTTTTTCGCTCACCACCAGCGTCGACGGCGCGTCCGATCCCGAATGAATGAAGCCCTTCACCACGCCGTCAACGCGCAGCCCGCCCGTGAAAATGATGTCGCCACTGATCGTGGTCGACGAGCCAATCAGACTGTCAATCTGCTTTTGGGGAACGTGGTTTTTTTTACGACCAAACATCTGAAATATCTCCTGAAAAATCATGGCGCCTTGACACCCTTACAACTGCAGAGCTTGCTGCGCGCGAGGCTCTTTGCTCCCCGCAGGAATGACGCGCATTTGTAGCGTTTTCAACTGCGCATTGGCGGGCACTTTAAAGATGCCTTCCACGCGTTGATACGTCTTGAAATCCAATGCCAGCGAGGCTACCAGATCGGGCTGCTCGTCGGGCAAATTGATGTTCGTGCGCTTGCCATCGGTGACGATCGTGGCGATCAACGTGAGCTTGCCCTTGAACGGCGCGTCGGCGCTGCCCTGCACGACCAGCGCGCGGAAGCGATAGGTGCCAGTAGTCTCGCGCTCGGCCTGCATGCGCTGCACCGCGAGGCCATTTTTGCTACCCGCCGCGCTGCCGATCAATTTTTCGAAAAACGCGCTTTCTTCTTTGAGTTGTGTGTTTTCCTGTTGCAGCGAGACGATTTGCTTTGACAACACGTCTTTCGCGCCGACCGCCATTTGCGTGCTGTTGGTGAGCTCGATATTGCCTTGCTTCAGCCGCTCATTGTCGGCGCGCAGTGCGATGACTTCGGCGGTCATGCGCTCCTGCTCGTCGCGTACTTTGCCGATGTTGAAGCCCGCAAAAATCCGGCCCGCATCGAACCCGCCGTAAAAGAGACCCGCGAATACGAGCACCGCAACACCGATGATGGCCCCCTTGACATTCCACGACCAATGCGTGCGAACGGAGAGCTTCGGCGCGGAAATACCAAAGCGTCGGCGCAGGCCGGAGATGATGCGATCAGAGCGAAGAAGAGCCATCAGAGGTCGTGGCTTCAGCCGCCTATGGCGACAGCGGCATCGTCAACAAGCCGGAAGTTTCCGGTAGACCGAACATCAAATTCATGCACTGAACCGCCGCGCCCGCCGCGCCTTTGACCAGATTGTCCTGAACAACGAGCACGATGACGGTGTCGCCATTCTGCGGGCGATGCAGCGCGATACGCAGCATGTTGCTGCCGCGCGTTGAGCGCGTATCCGGCAGGCTGCCGAACGGCATCACGTCGATGAATGCCTCGCCTTTGTAAGCATCAACGAAGAGCGCTTGCAGCTCGTCGTTGGACATCGAAAGGCCTTTGCCCGTGAGCTGCGCGTACAGCGTGGAATGCATGCCGCGAATCATCGGCGTCAGGTGCGGCGTAAAGATGAGGCGCACGGTGTCGCTCGTCATTTCCTGCAAGCGCGCCTGCGTTTCAGGGTGATGGCGATGACCGGAAACACCGTACGCCTTGAAGCTGTCGCCCGCTTCGGTGAGCAGGTAATCCACCTCAGCTTTTTTGCCGCCGCCAGAAACACCGGACGCGCAATCGGCAATTAGGTGCCCCGCGTCAACAATGCCTGCCTTCAAGAGCGGGTAATAGCCCAACTGCATCGTCGTTGGGTAGCAACCGGGATTACCAACGATTTGCGCCGACTTGATCGCGTCGCGATTCAATTCGACGAGGCCGTACGCGGCTTTGGCAGCCAGATCGGGGCAGGTGTGCGGAAGCTTGTACCACTGCTCGAACACGGCCAAATCCCTGAAGCGGAAGTCAGCCGCGAGGTCAATAATTTTCACGCCTGCGGCCGTGAGCTTCGGCGCATCGGCCATCGCAACGCCGTGCGGCGTGGCGTAAAAAACAACATCACACTGCGTCAAATCCGCCGTGGCCGTGTCGCTGAACACAAGGTCGCAACGCCCTCGAAGGCTAGGGAACATGGCGTCAAGGCGCGTCCCTGCCTCCTTGCGCGAGGTGATCATCGTCACCTTGGCGTTCGGGTGGAGCGTGAGCATGCGCAGCAGTTCGACGCCGGTGTAACCGGTGCCGCCTACGATGCCGACCTTGACTAATTTATCTGCGCTCACAGCGTGGCTCCTCGGTTAGTTCTTGTCTCAGGATAGCAACAAGATGGGACACTTATAAAGCACAAAGGCCGCGAGGGTTGCTCGCAGCCTTTGCTCGAATCGCTTGCGCGAACCTCCCGATGGGAGCTGTTGTTCGTTCTGTTAGCGCCGTAGCGGGCTCGCGATTAACGCTTCGAGAACTGCTTACGACGGCGCGCCTTGCGCAGACCGACTTTTTTCCGTTCGACTTCGCGGGCATCACGCGTCACGAGGCCAGCCTTCTTGAGGTCTGGCTTGTACGCTGCATCGTATTCGATCAGCGCGCGCGTGATGCCGTGACGAACGGCACCGGCTTGACCGGACTCACCACCGCCAGCGACGCTGACCATGATGTCAAAGCTCTCCAGATTGTTCGTAATCTGAAGCGGTTGACGCACAATCATGCGACCGGTTTCGCGAGCGAAAAACTGATCAACGGGCTTGCCGTTGACCACGATTGCGCCCTTGCCAGCTTTCATGAACACACGAGCTACCGCACTTTTGCGACGACCCGTACCGTAGTTAAAAATACCAATCATTTGGATAGTTCCTGAGGGTGCGGGTTATTTCGTGAGGACGAGTGTTTTGGGTTGCTGCGCGGCGTGCGGATGCACGTCCCCGGTGTAGCACTTTAATTTTTTGAGCATGGCGTAGCCCAGCGGGCCCTTTGGCAACATGCCTTTGACGGCGTGCTTGAGCACACGGTCAGGATATTTGTCTTGCAGTTTCTCGAAATTGGTTTCCGAGATACCGCCGGGGTAGCCAGAGTGACGGAAGTACGTCTTCTGGAAGGCTTTTTTGCCGGTTACGCGGAGTTTTTCCACGTTGGTCACGATGACGAAATCACCCGTGTCCATGTGCGGCGTGAAGATCGCCTTATGTTTGCCGCGAAGGCGGGACGCGATTTGTGACGCGAGGCGACCCAGAATCTGGTCGGTGCCGTCTACCAGGATCCAGTCCTGTGTAATGTCAGACGGCTTTGCTGAAAAAGTTTTCATTGCTTGATACGCTCTAGACTCGTTTTGGTGTTGTGCAAAGGGCGGTGAGTGATGCGTTTGAAGGCAGTGCTCTGTCGTCCAGTGCGTTATGAGTTTTCAAACCACAGACTGTAAAAATCTGAGGTAAGCCCATAAGTATAGCCCTGAATGGCCAATTTATGAACCGGAAGTACAAAAGAAAACGGCAAGCCCGAAGGCCTGCCGTTAAAGATGTCCGTCCAAAGGAGGAGGAAGGGGGACATCAATCACCTGCTAAGGAGGAGGAAACAGGCGATGGATGAATTTAAGCATGCTGCACTGCACAAGTCAATGCGAAATGGTGCGCTGCGGCAATAATTCTCTAGAGATACAACTCTAGTTGTGGAACAACCAAGGATTACTCTGATGAAATCAACAATCAAGTGGATTGATAACGTTCAATTTGTGGCAGAAACGGGCTCCGGTCATGCTGTCGTGATCGACGGTGCGCCCGAATATGGCGGCAGAAATACTGGCGTACGCCCGATGGAGTTAGTGCTTGCTGGCGCGGCTAGCTGCACTGCGTTTGACGTGGTGCTCATGCTGAACAAATCACGGCAGAAATTCACCAGTTTGCATGTCGATGCTGACGCTGAACGCGCTGAAGTCGATCCGAAAGTGTTCACCGCTATCAAATTGACGTTCAACATCGCCGGAAAAGGCCTCGATCCAGTGGCGGTTGAACGCGCTGTAAGGTTGTCG
>JANXUB010000208.1 GCA_025352105.1 Burkholderiales bacterium
GAACTTGACCGCGTTGTTGCCCAGGTTGATCAGCACCTGCCGCAGACGCGTGGGGTCGCCCACCAGCGCATCGGGCAGGTCTGGCGGCAAGGCGAACACCAGCTCCAGACCCTTCTCCTCGGCGCCCATGCCCAGCAAGTTGGCAAGACCGTCCATCACGTTGCCCATCACGTCCTTGTCGGTATCGAGTTCGGGTTCTTGGTTGCGGCGTCCCGGCTTGAGACGCATGCGCCCGCAACCGGCGCAAGGGAGTTAGATTGGTAGCTGACTGGGATCAGCGCCACCAACCTCCAGAGCTTTGCCACCAAGAACGGACTGACAGGAACATGTTGTGCTTTTTCGCCCGACCTAGATGTCGAGCAGTGCAGGAATATCCGTAAATGTACCCACGATTGCGTTTGCGCGCAAATCGGCAAGATTTTCGCCCTCGCTGTAACCGTAGGTCATGAGCACCACCTTTGATCCTGCCGCTTGCGCCGCGCGGCTGTCATTACCCGAATCGCCGATCATCAACATCTCGCGCGGATGCACGCCAAAACGACCCGCCGAATAGAACATCATGCCGGGATCGGGCTTGCCCGTCGTCAGCGTGTCCCCGCAGACGAGATGATCGAAGTACGGCGCGAGTGCAAAGTGCGCAAGCAAAGTTTCGGTGTAAACGGTCCATTTGTTGGTCACCACGGACATCTTCAGGCCGCGCGCCTTGAACAGGTCGAGCCCTGCCACCACACCCGGATAAATCGTCGTCTGGTCAGCAATATGCGCGGCGTAGTGCTTTTTGTAGAGCGACATCGCATGCGCTTTCTCGTCATCGGTGGGCTCGCGCTTGAGCACCGTTAGCAGCGATTTGCGCATGTGCTCGCCGAGACCTTTGCCGACGAAAGACTTCACCAATTGCAATGGCAGTTCAGCAAAACCCAACTCCGTCAGCACGCGATTGACGGCGCTGCAAAGATCGGGAATGGTGTCGAGAAGCGTACCGTCAAGATCGATAGCGATGGCGCGGACGCCGGAAATTGTGTTTGTCATTTCGTTTGTGCTGGCGTAACGTTTGACGAGTGTACCGTCTTGACAATTCATCGGCTAATCATGTTCGTTCCAACCCAACCCAAGCGCGATGCGCTGCGGCTAAACCCCAAAAAACTGCTGCGCAGCAAGTGGACAGCAACCAACCCGCAAAACAAGGAAAAGCACTTCATCGTCACCAGAGTCGTCGAGCCCGACGTGCCGGATGCGCAGATCGAAATGGTCGAACTTGAAGCGACGTATTCGAAACGCAGTTTTACTTTGCCGTGGCGCGATTTGCGCGATCAAACACAGTGGCTTCAGGGCTGGAAGTAACCTCGGTCACGCGCCTCATCTTCCGTTCTGCCTGAGCCCGTCGAAGGCCTCGTTGCATGCAGTCACTTTCATTGATAGAAATGACGGTGCACTTTGACAGGCTCAGTGCGAACGGATAAACCAGCATTGCCCCAATTCACGGGTCGCATCACCCGGCCTGCATCAGCTCCCAAACCCGCATCGCCGACAGCGGCATTTGCAGCAACGGTGTTTTCGCAGTCATTCCATTGCGTGCAAACGCGTCGGCAACGGCGTTCACCGCAGCAGGCGTCGCGCCAATCGTGCCCAGCTCGCCCACGCCCTTAACGCCCAACGGATTGTTGAGGCAAGGCGTCGACTGATCGAGCTCGTGCGACATCGTTCCTACGATGTCGGCGTGCGGCACGGCGTAGTCCATCATGCTGCCGGTGACCAGTTGTCCGCTCTCGCGATCGTATTGCAGGTATTCGCACAGCGCCTGACCGAGGCCTTGCGCCACTCCGCCGTCAAGCTGGCCACGCACGATCATCGGGTTGACAACGCGGCCCACGTCGTTGACCGATGAATAGGCAACGACCTCGACGTGCCCGGTGTCCGGATCAATTTCCACTTCGCAAAAATGGCAGCCGTTGGGCCACGACGGGCCGGTCACAGTGCTGGTCGAATCGACGAAGATTCGCTTGCCGGCCTGGCGCGCGGCGAGTTCGAACAGATCAATGCCGAGATCGGTACCCTTAACGGCAAAGCGTGCCTGCGCATATTCCACGTCGGCAGCGGAAACTTCGAGCGCGTCAGCCGCTAGAAGTTTTGCCGCATCAATCGTGCGCTCTGACCCAACGCGAACCGCCGAACCGCCCGTAAACAACGACCGCGAACCGGCGCTGCCAAAACCATCGCCAAGATCGGTGTCCCCCAACACGATGCGCACCTTGTCCAGTGGCACGCCAAAACTGTCCACCACCAGTTGCGCCAGCGTCGTCGCAATGCCTTGCCCCATCGCCTGCACGGCGGAGAACACCTCGATGATGCCCTCCGGCTTCACCGTGACCGTTACGCGCTCTTCAAAAACGTTGCCGCCGGTCCATTCGAGGAACGTTGCGATGCCCAAACCACGCCACTTGCCGCGTTGCTTCGACTCTGCCGCTCGTGCATCGAAACCCGCCCAATCCGCCAGCGCCAAGCCCTGATTCATCACGTGCTCAAACTTGCCGCTGTCGTACACCTGCTTCATCGGGTTGGCGTAAGGCATCTGGCTCGGCTGGATGAAATTGCGTCGGCGCAATTCAACGCGATCCATCCCAATCTGGCGTGCCGCCTCATCCATCAAACGCTCCATGATGAAGATCGCCTCGGGCCGCCCCGCACCGCGATACGCGCCAATCGGCGCGGTGTTCGTAAGCACGCCCTGAAAACGAAAATCGATGATCTGAATGTCGTAAACGCTGGTCTGCACCCAGGGCCCAATCATCAACGCAATTGCCACCGCCACGCCCGTCGCGTAGGCACCGATATTGGCCTGACTCACCACACGCAAAGCGAGAATTTTTCCGGTTTCGTCCAGCGCAAGTTCCGCCACCGATTCCACATCGCGCCCATGACCCGCCGACAAAAACTCTTCGCCACGATCCGCGATCCATTTCACGGGCTGCTTGAGCGAGCGACAACAAAACGCAACGGCCACGTCCTCGGGATAAGCACCCGTCTTCATGCCAAAGCCACCACCGACGTCACCGACCACCACGCGCACCTGCTCCTTCGGCAGATTCAGCGCGCCACAGACCGTGTCTCGCAGGCCCGACGGCATCTGGCTGCTCATGCGGATGGTCAGCCGCCCGCTCGCATCATCAAACGTGTGCAGCACGCTACGCGGTTCAAGTGCAAATGCAGAAACGCGCTGATTGCTCAGATTCAATTTGACGACGTGCTTCGCAGCGGCGAACGCGTCTGCCGTCGCCTTCGCATTGCCGTGACGCATCTCGGCGGCAATGTTGTCGCCCAGCTCCTCGCACATCAGCGGCGCGCTGATTGCGGTCGCATCGTCAAGTTGAACGGCCACCGGCAAGGCGTCATAGCTCACGTCAATCGCCTCAGCCGCCAGCCGCGCCTGCTCCAGCGTTCGTGCGACGACCGCGGCGACCGGCTCACCCACAAAGCGAACGCGATCCGCCGCCAGCGCATAACGCGGCGCAGAGCGCGCAGGCGTGCCATCCGCACGCATGAAGCCCGCCACACCCGGCACCGGCTTCACGCCAGCCGCCAGCAAATCAGCCCCCGTCACCACCAGCAACACGCCAGGCATCGCTCGCACCGCGCTCGCGTCCACCGCCGTGATCTGCGCATGTGCATACGGCGAACGCAGAAAGAAAAGATGCGTCAACCCGTCGGCTGTCACATCATCCGTAAATTGCCCCGCACCTTTTAGCAGCAGATCGTCCTCAACGCGACGAACGTCTTGGCCGCTGCCGAAGGAGCCGACTCGGCCTGAGCGGGTTGTGTCGGAGTGAAGGGTGGAGGGGGCTTGAGTTACTGCGTTCAAGATGACGGGCCTCGGGGTGGGAAATGGGCGGCGGTGGGTTGCTTTGCGCGCACCGAAAATCGGATTGGCGTGTTACGCCGCAACATTATCCTTTGCTGCGTGCAACCCATCGTGCCGTGCCGCTCAATTACCAAAACGAACGGGTGAGTGACGGGAGGCTGCTCGCCCTGAGCCTAAGAGTTTGCTTTTTGCGAGCCGACAGCTTCAATAGGTGAAGCTAATTTTGGAGAAATGCATGCGTACTACCTTGACAATTGACGATGACATTTTTGCCAAAGCGCGAGAATTGACGGGCATGACAGAGCAGGGCGCGTTGATCAACGAAGCGCTGCGTTCGCTCGTTCAGCGTGAGGCTGCGCGACGCCCGTCCCTGCTCGGCGGCACCGAAGCAAAACTGCAAGTACCAACGCGTAAGCCTTTCAGCGCGGAAGGTGGATCGGCTGCAACTAGCGCAAAGAAATGATCCTTGCAGACACATCAGTATGCGTAGATCACCTTCGACGAACCGACGCTGCCTTGCGTGCCGCGCTTGAGGCGAACGAAATCTGCATTCATCCGATGGTGATTGGCGAACTAGCCTGCGGCAACCTGCGCAACCGCGCGATTCTCGTTAATCTGCAATTGCTTCCGCAGACAACAATCGCCACCCACGACGCAGCGCTAGTAATGATCGACCACCACAAACTCATGGAGCGCGGTGTGGGGTTTGTCGACGTTCATTTGCTTGCGTCTGCGCGGCTTTCGAAGGCGACACTGTGGACGCGGGACAAGCGGTTGGCTTCCGTTGAGGTTGAGTTTGGGCTAGCAGCTGCGGCAGATGAGTTGCACTAGACATGCGTGCCTCGCGCCTTTTTCTATCGCTCAATATCGCACCAATGGGCCATCCACTTTTCGCTGTAACGCTCACCGCATGGGGGCTAGCTCTCTTTTTGGCCGATAGTCGATTCCTGGCATAAATCAAACGCTTGCCCAAGTTAAATAAGCGTTTCGGCAAAAAGCTGTTAGATTCTTCCACGGGCTAGCTGCGCGGCTGACGCGCTAGCGAAAGATTAAATCAACGATATCCCGATCACTCTGATTGTCTACGCCGGCTCAGCGATAGCGATTCGCCGTGGTTGCGCAATTCGCGTCGGGTTTAAGTGTTCCTTTTCGCTTAGGGCGCGCATCAGCGCCTCGCCCAATCGACGCGCTAGCAATACTGGTACGGCATTACCGATTTGCCGCATCGCTTCGCCCCACGCGCCCTCAAAAATGAAGTCATCTGGAAACGTCTGAATGCGTTTCGCCTCAAAGGTAGTAAAGTACCTGACTGTGCCATCCGGGAACGCGATCATGTTCTCCCCCCCCGGCACTCCATGACCTCCCGCCTTTATTGTTTTCGCAGGGAGATCGAACTGGCTTCCAGTGTGTCCCGGGTAGCTGCGTGCACCGTGCCTAAATTCGTGCCCAGAAATGCTATGAGGTTCTCTCGGGTCACAAACGCCCACCAACGCATCACGAACTGTTCTCCAAGCCAATAGTTTTGGCGCGAAGAGGTCTGTTTGTGCCTCAACTTGCGTGGCTCGCTGTACCGAGATTTGCGTCGACGCGACAGCGTTTACCGGCGCAACGCCGTGTCGTTTCCAATACGAACCAGAAACGTACTTTTCGAACACTAGTTGTTCGGCGGAATGTGTCGGCGAAGGAAATTGCCATTTGCATTTAATGTCTGACCGTATGCCAACGATAACCACGCGTTCGCGGCACTGCGGAACGCCGTAGTCCGCCGCGTTCAGCAGCTTGTGCGAGACATGATATTGAACCGATTCAGGCTCGTTTAAAGCCTTGTTTCTGAGTTTTTTCAGATGAGCTTGCCATGATTCATCGGGCTCAATGAAAAAGTGGGGGAACGCAAGTCGAAGCAGAACGTAGTCGAAATATTCAGAGAAACTAGCCCGCAAAAGCCCCTTTACATTTTCAAAAACGAACGCCTTCGGACGCAATGCTGCAATCGCGTTGATCGCGTACGGAAACATGTCGCGCGAATCGGCATTGGCCTGATGCTTGCCCCCCATCGAAAACGGCTGACAGGGAGGGCCGCCAGCGACTAGATCAATGTCCGACAGGCTAGCGAAATCGTAGTCGCGTACATCACCACAGAATACCTTTCGCGGCTCGAAGTTTTTTGCAAGCGATTGGCAAGCGTGTTTGTTGAATTCAACAAAAGCCGCGTGACTGAAGCCCGCAATTTCAAGCCCTTTGGCCAGACCTCCAGCCCCAGAAAATATCTCAAGCGAATTCACTTCGGCGCTCCTAGTGCTGCCAGATGCACGGCGATGTTCTTCATGATCAAGTCTTTATTTGGCGGCAAGCCCTTGCATCGCTCCGCCCAAGATCGACCCGGATGCAATACATCCCACTGAGACTTCGCCTGCTCGAATCGACCCACGCCGGGTGTGTGGTTGCCGAAGCCATCGACGACGGTATTCCAGAGCGGGCGATTCAATTTGATCAGCGCTGCCTCGATGGTGCCAATCATGTCCGAACCGGCATCTTCAAAGATCACAAATCGGCACGAGAAATCCGAAACTTTGAGGCCGTTGCCGACAGCAATGTTCCGGCTGTGCTCTTTGATGCGGTTATGCAACTCGCTGGCGGTTGCGCCGGGACGATCAGAGGCTCTCGACTGCCGCCAGCCCTTAGGTACGGCTTTACCAACATAGATTGGGTAGTTGTACGAAAGCCGATTCAACTCGCCGTACCTCGCGTAAACGCGACTCTTGCCCGTGTAGTAAAGCGCATAGACGCCTGTTCCTGTGAATCGCTCGGGCAGCGGAATTTCATGCACTGGCGTGCCATTGAAAAAGCGAACCGCGTCTTTGATCAATTCAACTAGCGCATCGTTGCGATATACGTGTTCCTGTCGATCAAACTTGGAAGATTTCATCTTTGCCGTAGCGCTACTGATGTGGGGTTAAGAGCTTCATGAAGGGGCTGAAGCTTATAAGCAAGATGCTAACTTGACACACCGAATGCGGGCACTTAGGACAGAAATACCATGCGCAATCCCACTTAGGCGAATCATGACGCCCGATAAAATAGGGCAGGCAAGGAGCTATTTGAGACGTGGTTCGTCGAGCGGCCGCGCCGGAGATTCCGTGTAGAGTACGCGCGACAGCTGGACGCGGCACCGATCACCACCCAATAGTTCGTGCAGTCGTCGAATTTGCCAGGCGGTGCTCTATGCCGCCGCGACCGCAGCGCCGACGATGGCGTCATCATTGAATCCGAGCGCGCCGAACAATCCAATGGGCGATACAACTCACCCGAGTGCTTCTCGCATCGCACTAATCGCAGCCGCATAGTCCTCAGCCCCATAAATCGCACTACCCGCAACAAACGTATCCGCTCCCGCCGCTGCAACTTTGGCGATGTTGTCGATCTTCACGCCGCCGTCGACTTCAAGCAAGACGTCGCGGCCTGATGCTTCGATACGCCTGCGCACCTCAGTGATCTTCGGCAACACGCCATCAATAAATTTCTGCCCGCCAAAGCCCGGATTCACGCTCATGATGAGTACCAGATCGAGCTTGTCCAGCGTGTAGTCGAGATAGCTGAGTGGCGTTGCCGGATTGAACACCAGCCCTGGTTTGCAGCCGCATTCGCGGATGAGTGCGATGGTGCGGTCTACGTGTTCGCTGGCTTCGGGATGGAAGCTGATGATGTTTGCGCCTGCCTTGGCGAATTCGGGGATGATCGCGTCGACTGGTTTGACCATCAGATGCACGTCAATGGGCGTCGTACCCACATGCGGCTTGATGGCGGCGCAGACCATCGGGCCGATGGTGAGGTTGGGGACGTAATGATAGTCCATCACGTCGAAATGAATGAGATCCGCGCCTGCCGCAATGACGGCGCGAACTTCCTCGCCCAGCCGCGCGAAGTCGGCCGACAAAATGGAGGGGGCGATTTTGTAGGTTCGGGTGGGGCTAGAGATGGGCGACAATTCGGGCTCCGAAAGAAAGACGCCACGCGCGCTTAGGCCAAATGCCAGTGAACCGCTACAGCATCAAGGTTGATCCAACGCCATTTTACTTGGCCGATCAGAGCGATCCCGCCAACGACGTCTACACCTTCGCGTATCACATCAGCATCGTCAACGATGGCGAAGCCTCGGTGCAGCTGATCTCACGGCACTGGATCATCACCGATGGCAATGACAAGGTGGAGGAAGTCCGCGGCGCTGGCGTGATCGGCAAGCAGCCTACGCTCGGGCCCGGCGAAACGTTTGAATACACCAGTGGCTCACAGTTCAAAACGCCGGTCGGCACGATGCACGGCAGTTATCAGTTTGTGGCGGAGGACGGCGTCAAATTTGATGCGCCGATTCCGCGGTTCACGCTTTCAGCGAAGCGCGTTCTGCA
>JANXUB010000226.1 GCA_025352105.1 Burkholderiales bacterium
CGAGGTGATGCGAGCGTTTCATCAACGACTCATCAACAACGGCAAGCCGAAGAAGGTGGCACTGGTCGCCTGCATCAGGAAGTTACTCTCGATCATGAATGCCATCCTCAAATCCGGTGTCCCGTGGAATCCCAACTTCAACGCGAACAAATTCGCTTGACTTTCGACACAGTTGCTCTCCCCTCAAGGGAGAGGGGACACCGCTTTTGTGTTGCCTTGACCGCCACGAACCGCGGGCCGAAAACGCCTCTCCACCATAATTCCATCATGGAAGTTCTCTTCACCCTCCTCGCCGTTGTCATTGGTGCGGGCATCGTTTGGTTGCTGGCGCGGCGTTCGCGTTTTCAGAGCACGCAGGTCACTTATATGCACACCTCGCTTGAGGGCATGCGGGCGGTGGGAGAGTTGTCGGTGTTTAAGGCGATCACCAAGGAAATCGTCACCGAATCGGATTACAGCTTCGGCGACTTTGGCCGCAAGTATTTGCGCTGGGCGTTTTCGCAGAAAAAGCTCGCGATGATCTTCGAGTTCCAGATCGATTTTCGTTACGACCTGCGCTCGCCGCAGTTCAGCATCGAAACCGTGGAGACCGTGGGTGGCCGCGCGGCGCAGCTCAACCTGCCGCCGGTCAAGGCCGACATCACGGTGCGCTCGCTGCGTTTTTACGATGAGCAGCGCTCGAAGCTCCTGCCCTGGCTGCTGCCCGATCTGCTGAACGGTGCGTTTGGGCCTGGCTTCTCCGAGGCCGACAAGAATCGCCTGCTCGACGGAGCCGCTGCCCATGCGCGCAACCATGCGATGACGCTGATTGAGCAGTTGCGCCCCGAGGTGGAGGCGAGTGCACGCGCAACGCTGCTGCCGCTGGCGCATGGGCTGGGTGTGCGCAATGTGCAGCTGGCGTTCAACGCGGGTGCGCCGCAGATTGGGGCGATGAAAGATTTGCGCGCGCTCGCCAATATTAGTGACGGGAGCGGCACAAACGCGCTGCCCGGTCCCGACAACAATTCACCCACGACGCCATGAACGCGTCCATCCGTGCCGTAGCAGCCTTGCTCGCAGGCCTCGCAGCCTGCGCTTCGCTGGCGCGGGCTGCGCCCGACCTCGCCGACCGCCTCGCTGCCTGCACCGCCTGCCACGGCAAGGAGGGCCGCACGATTAACAAGGAATACCTGCCGCGCATTGCGGGCAAACCGGCGGGTTATCTGTTCAATCAGCTGTTGAATTTCCGCGATGGTCGGCGCAGCAATGTGGCGATGACCCATCTACTGCAACCCTTGTCCGACGCCTATCTGCGCGAAATCGCAACGTACTTTTCTGCGCTCGAATTGCCGTATCCCGCGCCAGATGTGGCCAAGGTTTCCGCCGACACATTGCGTCGTGGCGAGACGCTGGTGCTGCGCGGCGATGCGACGCGAAAACTACCGGCCTGCGCGGCTTGCCACAGCACGCAGCTGACGGGTGTTACCCCTGCGATCCCCGGTCTGCTCGGTTTGCCGAGCGCCTATCTGAGCGCGCAACTCGGCGCATGGCGGGCAGGCCAGCGTCGTGCGCATGCGCCGGATTGCATGAGTGAAATGGCCAGGTCACTCTCGCCTGAGGACGTCAACGCGGTGACCGCGTGGCTCGCGTCGCAACCCGTGCCGACGCCAGCAAAACCGGTTGCGAAACTGGATGCGCCGTTGCCGTTGCAATGCGGTGGGGTGCCGCAATGAAATATCTGCGCTCGCTGGGTTTTGGTTTTTCAGTATTCATCATCGTAGGCATTGCCACCACGCTGCTCCGGGATGTGTATCGCGGTTCAATGGTCGATGCCACCAACGCGCCGTTCGTCGTAGCCGCGGGTCAAATTGAGCGTGGCGAATACCTTGCCCGCATCGGCAACTGCGCAGGCTGTCACACAGCTCGCGGCGGTGATGCGTATGCGGGCGGCCGCGCGGTCGATACGCCGTTCGGTGCGATTTACGCAAGCAATCTCACGCCCGACAAGGATTCCGGAATCGGCGCGTGGAGCAGCGATGCCTTCTATCGCGCCATGCATGAGGGCCGCTCGCGCGATGGACGTTTGCTCTATCCCGCGTTTCCCTATCCGAACATGACGCTCATCACGCGCGAAGATTCGGAAGCGATCTTCGCGTTTCTGCGCAATCAGGTGAAGCCCTCAATTCGCACGAATACGCCGAACGCCTTGAGCTTCCCGTTCAACAATCAGTTCGCGCTGGCGGCGTGGCGATTGCTGTACTTCAAACCCGGAAAATTTGAGTCCGAGCCCACGCAATCCAGCGCATGGAATCGCGGCGCTTACCTCGTGCAGGGGCTCGCCCACTGCGGTGCCTGCCACAGCACGAGGAATGCGCTCGGCGCGCCGGTCGCGGGTCACGCCTACGACGGCGCGATGATGCCAGGCAGCGACTGGTACGCCCCTTCGCTGACCAGTCCGGCCGAGGCGAGCGTGGCCGACTGGAATCTTGCACAAATCGCGACGTGGTTGAAGGTGGGCACCTCAGCGCACGGCGCCGCACTGGGGCCGATGGCGGAGGTAATCTTTCAGAGCACGCAGTACGCTAACGACGATGACGTGCTGGCGATGGCGACTTATCTGAAGGCGTTACCGACCGTCGCGCAATCCCGTGCATCTAGCGCGCCCGGCAAGCTGGTCACGCAGCGCAAAAGCGACGACGCGGGAGCGAAGTCTTATATCAAGCACTGCGCCACCTGCCACGGCGACAACGGCGAAGGCAAAACCGACGCCTTCCCGGCGCTGGCTGGCAACCGCACCGTCACCATGGCCAACACCACGAATTTCATCACCGTGATCCTGAAAGGCGGCTTCGCGCCTGCCACCGCAGGCAACCCGCGCCCCTACGGCATGCCGCCGTTCTATCACCTGTTAAACGACGCTGAAATTGCGAACGTCGCCACCTACATTCGCAGCAGTTGGGGTAACGCCGCACCCGCGCTCACCGAACTCAATTTGGTCAAGTACCGCGACGCTTTGGGAGCTGGGCGCTGAGCGCTGAGCCGCGTCGCGGCTGATTCGGCGTCCACTGAAATTACAACGCTCTCGCCCTGCGCGTCATTGAAAGTAATTTGCAACGACCAAAATCGCTCAATCATTTAGTTAGTTCCCACGTTCCCACGTCCGCGCAAAAGCGCTTCCTGCTTTTTCCGCATGCCTTCAGCCGACGCGTGACGCGCCTCTTCGACGCGTTTCCGTTCAGCCATTCGGCACGAGCGGCAATGAACAGCGATGGTGTTGATATCTCCGTGCGCCACTTCGTACCACCACTTCTGCTGCTTTGCCGTCCATACTTCTTCAGCCGCACATTTGCGGCAGGCAAAAGGGCGATCAACGTAGAACTGCGGCAGCGAACCGTAGGTGTTGTTATTGCTTTCGAGTATCGACAAATCGGCTAAGACTGCATCGACTGGAGCCTTCTGCAGCGGCACATACGCGTTGTAAACATTTACCATCGACTTGGCCCGCGCCAATCGCCGTTGCTTGATTTCAAGTCTCCGCTGTTTTTCGCTTTTCACGATCTGCTCCGAATCTCTATTTCCAAAAATATAGAAGCAACGTTGTCGTCACCCCTTCACGCAAACCACCTGCTTCAATGTGTAGACCACTTCGACCAGGTCTTTCTGCGCCTCCATCACGGCGTCGATGTCTTTGTACGCCATCGGAATCTCATCGATCACCTCTGCGTCTTTTCGGCACTCAACACCCGCAGTGGCTCGGATTTGATCCTCGATCGTGAAGCGCTTCTTTGCCTGCGTGCGACTCATGACGCGGCCCGCACCGTGAGAGCAGCTCATGAAACTATCCTCATTTCCTTTGCCCCGCACGATATAGCTTTTCGCGCCCATGCTGCCGGGGATAATGCCCAACTCGCCCGCCCTAGCGCTCACTGCCCCCTTTCGGGTAACCAGCACGTCTTCACCAAAGTGCGTTTCGCGCTGCACGTAGTTGTGGTGGCAGTTCACCGCTTCGAGATGCGTTTCGAACGGTTTGGCAATGACCGTTTTCGCAGCCGCGATCACGCGCGCCATCATCACTTCGCGGTTCTCTTTGGCAAAGCGCTGCGCCCAGCTGACGCCTTGCACATAGTCGCCAAAATACGTGCTGCCTTCCTCGAAGTAGGCCAAGTCTTTATCCGGCAAATTCATGTTGTTTTTGATGGCGTCTTTTTTGGCCAGTTCGATGAACAGCGTACCAATGGCATTGCCTACGCCGCGCGATCCGGAGTGCAGCATGAACCACACGGCGCCCGCTTCATCCAGACACACTTCTATGAAATGGTTGCCGGTTCCGAGTGTTCCAAGGTGCTTGCGGTTGTTGGTGTTTTTGAGCGACGGGTAATCTGCACAAATTGCATCAAACTCGGGCGCGAGCGTTGTCCACGCAGCGTCAGACGCGGCGGGCGGCGTATCCCACGCGCCCTTGTCGCGTGCGCCGCGCATACTGGTTCGACCGTGCGGAACGGCCGTCTCAATCGCGTGGCGAAGCGGTGCCAAATTGTCCGGTAAATCATTCGCGTGCAGCGTTGTTTTGCAGGCGATCATCCCGCAACCAATATCGACGCCTACTGCGGCGGGAATGATGGCTTTGAGCGTTGGAATCACGCTGCCGACCGTCGCGCCAATTCCCACATGCACATCGGGCATGGCCGCGATGTGCTTAAAAACAATAGGCAGGCGTGCGGCGTTCGCGAGCTGCGCCTGCGCTTCTGGTTCGACGGGCACGCCTTTCGTCCACATTTTTATCGGCACAGCGCCGGGAGATTCAATCTGGCTGTAGCTGGTTTTCATAGATTCTTTTCCTCATTTCTTTCCTGCCCCTCCCACTCAGGCGAGTGGGAGGGGGCCACATCGAAAGCATTTCACTTCTGTTTCGATAGGGCGTTCAACACCGAGTCAAGGCCACCGAAAACGGAGATTTTGTCGATGCGTTCAGCCACGCGCTCCAGCGTTTCCAACTCTTTCAAGCGCAAAGCGACGGGGTTGTCTTCCATCACCTTGGCCGTGTTCAAGAGCGAGCGGCTGGCCGCTGTTTCTTCGCGTCGACGGATGACGTTGGCTTGCGCTGCTTTCTCCGCCTCGACGACCTGTGCGAGGATGGCTTTCATTTCGCCCGGCAGGATGATGTCCTTCACGCCGACCGATGTGAGCTCCAGTCCAAAACCGTCAAGCTTTTCGCGCGCAAACTTCACCACCACTTCATCAATCACGCTTTTATTCTCAAGCAACTGATCGAGCGTTCGTGTGCCGACGGCCGCGCGTAGTCCGAATTGCAACTCACGGTAGAGCTGCTCGGTCGGCTTGGCCAATTTGGCGAACGCGGTTTGCACGTCGCTGAAGCGATAGCTCGCCGAGAGATTCAGCCGCAGCGCCACTTTGTCTGCGGTCAGGATTTCCTGTCCGCTCACTTCCATCGTCTGCAGGCGCAGATCGACGATCTCGACCGCCACCATCCGGCTGAAGCGCCAGAACGCGTAGCTGCCCGCTGACAACAGCGACTGCACGCGTCCATCCACCGTCAGCACGCCAACGTTGTACTCAGGCACAGTGACCTGCAACACACCCGCCATGCCGACGACCGCGCGTTGGCGCAACTGCGTCTGCGTCAATCGCCCCACCAGATTCGGGCTCAACTGTACGCCCGCATCCAGGTCGATAATTTCGACAGTGACGTCAATGAGGCCCTTCCAGTACAAACGCCGCGTCGCGGGTGGCAAGATTTCAACGAGCACACCGTTTTCAAAATGCAGGGCCGCCTGACGATCCGTCAACTCAACGCGAACAAAGGCGCTCGCAACCGCCGCAGGTTCATTGGCAAGCAGATACTCGGTCAGAGGGCTGTTGAACAACGGTTGCTCAAGCGCGAACGCTTCAAACGCGATGGTGTCGAGACCTCCGAACACACGGTATTTTCCCGGCGTAAGAATGCGCTCAAAGTCGCCGTTTCGCGTCATCACGGCGCGCTCATTTTTTTTCACGATGGTGCTGGTCAATCCGAACATGATGGGGTGTCTTCTTTTAATGGGTACGTGGGTGCCGTTACAGTGACGCAGTGGGCAGTGGCTGCATTTCCTTCGGAAGCCCCGGCGGACATCGTTGAACGAATCTTCAACCGCGTTGACCGGTGACCCGCGTTGGACGCGATACCTTTGCCTGACTGCGCCGCTGACCCGGTGTGAAGCAGGCTTCTTCGCAGAAACATGCATCGCGCCGGGCGTTCGGCGTTTCTCTAACAGCCGGCGGTTTAGGCCGGATTTCTGGCGGGATTCGAACCCGCTACCGACGAAGTGTGAGTTCGTTGCTCTACCTTCTGAGCTACAGAGGGTGAAGTTCCTGGGAGTCGAACCCAACGAGGCTTGCGCCCGGCAACCACTACAAACTTCATATCGATCAGGTCAGAGAATGGCGGCATGGGTGGTCAAGAACGGTGCTTTAAAACAAAGTACCTGCAAGTCCACACACCGGTGGGAGCTTTTGATTCCCAACCTGTGAGCCAAAATCGTTTCCGATTGACGAGCTCTTATTGCAGGGGGCGTGCCAGCACAAGGATTAGTGCCGATGCGCTTTCTAATACATTGAAAAATAAAGACTAATTTCTTTCGGCAACAGGAAAGTCGTGCTCGGACAAATGAGTCTTTCAAACTGCAATAGCTTACAAGCTATCTAAATAGTTTTATGGCTATCCAAGAAATCACCAAATCCACAGTCGTCATCGGCTTTCTCGGCTCGCAGCTCGACTCAGGCGGCGGCGCGGGCCGCTGGGAGAAATGGCGGCCCACGGTATCCCTCGCGCAACATGAAGATATGGCCGTTGCCCGTATTGAACTGCTGCACGCAAAGGAGCACGCTGAGCTCGCGCGGCGAGTGGTTGCCGATATCAAGAGCGTGTCGCCAGAGACGGTTTGCAATCTGATTGCCCTGACGCTCAACGACGCATGGGACTTCGGCGAGGTGTATGGCGCGCTTTACGATTTTGCGCGGAGCTACAGCTTTGACACCGAGCGCGAGCAGTATTGGGCACACATCACGACGGGCACTCATGTCGCGCAAATTTGCCTGTTTTTGATGATCGAGGCGCGCTTCATTCCCGGCGTGTTGCTGCAAACAGCGCCACCGCGCAAGCAGCAACGAAATCAGGCCGGTTCGTACGCGTTGATTGATCTCGACCTCGCGCGCTACGACGCACTGGCAACGCGCTTTCAGGCGGAACACAGCGACGCGGTGAGTTTCTTAAAGAGCGGGATCCCGACGCGAAACAAGAAATTCAATGCGCTGATCGAGGAGATCGAGCGTGTGGCCGTTCGCTCGAAAGCGCCAATTCTCATCAGCGGCCCGACCGGCGCGGGGAAGAGTTTTCTCGCGCGGAAAATGTTTGAGTTAAAGAAATCACGCCATCAGGTTAGCGGCGAATTTGTCGATGTGAACTGCGCGACGCTGCATGGCGACAGCGCAGCCTCCGCACTGTTTGGGCACCGCAAAGGTTCGTTTACCGGCGCGGTGGCTGACCGTGCGGGGTTGCTCAAAACAGCGCATCGTGGCGTGCTGTTTTTGGATGAAATTGGCGAGCTGGGAACCGATGAACAAGCGATGCTCTTGAAGGCGATTGAGGAGAGGCGCTTTTTCCCCGTCGGCTCGGATCGCGAAGTAGAGAGCGACTTTCAGCTCATCGCAGGCACTAATCACGACCTGCGGCAATCGGTTGCGCGCGGCGCATTTCGAGAGGATTTGTTCGCACGAATCAATCTCTGGAGCTACGCGTTGCCCGGGCTCGCGGAGCGCCAGGAAGACATCGGCCCCAACGTGGATCACTTGTTGACCGTGCTTGCCGAGGAGATGAGTCAAAAGGTTCGCTTTACCGTCGAAGCAAGGAAGCGCTACATGAGCTTTGCTGAATCCGCCGACGCTCCGTGGGTAGGCAACTTCCGCGACCTTTCAGCCAGCGTGACGCGACTGGCCACACTCGCCGAGAGTGGGCGCATTGGGCTTGAATTGGTAGAGGCAGAAATTTCCCGGCTGCGATGGTTGTGGCAACGTGAGCACGTTGCGTGCGCCGACAACACGATCAATTTGTCGGATCTCTTCGACAATGAAGCACTAGAGCAAGTTGATCTTTTCGATCAATTGCAGCTGCGACAAGTCATTGCTGAATGCCGAAAGGCGCGGACCATGGCCGAAGCAGGGCGTCGTCTTTTCAATGTTTCGAGAAACGAACGTAGCGTCGTTAACGACAGTGATCGCGTGCGCAAATACCTATTGCGGTTTGGTTTGACGTGGGAGAGGGTGGCGTAATGGGCCCTAACACTCAGCACTCAGCGCTCTTTTAGCCGACGAACGCCGCTCAATCCACCGGCCAGGGCATTGATTTCGGCAACGTCTGCGCAACGGGCGCTCCCGCCGTTTTCGCGCTCTTCTTCCGATCGTCAACCCCTCGCCACCACGGCGTCACGGCTTCGATCTGCGCAGGTTCAACCGCTTCACCCAGCTTCGGCATCAATAGCTGCGCGTCATGCTTTGGCGCGAGCTGCAGCAATGTTTCCACCGGCTCGTCCCAAGCATGCATAGCGAGGCTGAAGGTGCCCCAATGCACGGGCAGGAAAGCGCCGCCGCCTAGCAACGAGTACGCCTTCAACGCGTTCTCGGGGCCCAGGTGAATGTCGCCCCATGAAGGGTGAAACGCGCCGACTTCAAGCATCACCAGATCGAACGGGCCGAGCCGTTCGCGGATGGCGGCGTATTCGGTGGTGAGGCCGGTGTCGCCACTGAAAAATGCGCTGTGGCGCTTTGAGCGGATGACCATCGATGACCACAGCGTGGCGTTGCGATCCTTGATTCCCCTGCCGGAGAAATGTTGTGACGGCGCGGCGGTGACCGTGAGATCTGCGTTTGGCAGCGTGTGCGATTGCCACCAGTCAAGCTCCGTGATGCGATGCGCGGGAACGCCCCAGGCTTCAAGGTGTGCGCCCACACCGAGCGAGGTGACGAAGGGCACATCGCGCTTGGCCAGCTCGCGAATGGTCGGGTAGTCGAGATGATCGTAGTGATCGTGCGAAATGACCACCAGATCAATCTGCGGTAGCTCGCGCAACGTGATTGGCACGGGCTGAAAGCGCTTGGGACCGACGATGCGTGAGGGCGATGCGCGCGAGCCCCACACCGGGTCGGTGAGTACGCGCACGCCGTCCATTTCGATCAACACGGTAGAGTGGCCAAGCCAGGTAGCGCGCAGGCCGGTGTCGGGCTTTTTCAGCCACGTGTCCAGCGGATTCACAGAGGGCAGCATGCCGACCGGTGTGCGTCGCTCGCCTCCGCACAGAAAGTCGCTGATCGTGGGGCCTGCGACCGTTTTGTCGCGCAGACCCGGCAACGCTGGATGAATATTGCTAAAGCCGCCGCCCGCCCACATCGGCGAGTCCTGCATGCGCTCAAGCCGCAGTCCGTCGGCGCGTTTCCCCAAAGACTTCATGGATACCTCGTACGGTTAATGCGCAGCAAGCTGTGTCGATGTCAAAGATTCGAGTGTGGCGACTTGCCACGCGTATTCCGGCGCGAACGAATCAGGGTCGTTGACCGCGTAGCCGCCGTAGCCATAGACCGTGGAGTAGGCGGCGTACTCAGCGGCATCCAGCGCTTTGCCTGCGAGCGCGGCAGCGACGGCGTAGGTGGCGGACACGGCTGAGTGTCCCGTGCCGTCGATTGATTTCGATCCACGGTGGTGATTGGCAATGCGAGAAGCCTCGGTGCTGGCGATTTGCAGCGCGGCGTCGTCAGTACGGCCATCGACATAGGTTTGCAGTACGTCGAGCAGTTCAACGGCACGCGGATCCTCGAGCAAATGCCGCACACGGTTGGCGCAGGCGAGCCCGAACGCAAGTCGCAATGTACGGTGGCTTTCATCGGCAAGTGAATGCGCGGCGGCGAGCTTTTGGAGTTCAAAATTCATGGCGTCTCCTAACGCTTAAATCTACGGCAGCCGATGAGACTGGGCATTTGCGCCGATCTTGTTGACTACGTTCAGTCTTACAGCTTATGGTGAAAAGGCTTATTTCAATGGGGCTAGTTGCGCTTTATTCAAATAGTCGACTTCGGCAGCAAATCAGCGCTAGCCCCAATAGAATGGCGTATTCGCAACAAAGCTGTCACCTAAACCACGACCACCGAACCGCTGGCCAGCTCAACCGGCTCCTGCCCCGAGCGAAACCATCGGCCCGGAAACGGGCCGTGCAATTTGAGCTCGTCACCGCGCACTCGAAGCCAATCGCCCTCCGGCAAACCAAACACCGGCACCGTCGGATTCAGCGCCACAAACTCCGCTAGCCGCTGGTCGCGCGTCTCACCCATCCAGCCTTCCGGCACGCTGTTGGTGTAATGCGCATTCAGCTGAAAATCGATCACGCCGAGCGCGTCAAGCCCCGACGGATCGATGATCGGCATATCGTTCGTCGTGCGAATGGTCGGCGCGCAAATCGCCGAGCCCGCGCTCCAGCCCACATACGGTTTGCCGGCGAGAATTTGCGAGCGCAGCGGCACGATGATTTCCTTGCGCCGCAGATGGTGCAGCAGATTGAACGTGTTACCGCCGTTGACCATGATGGCGTCGGCTTCCGCGAGCGCTTTTGCCGGGTCTTTGAAGTGGTGCATCGCGGTGATTTCTATGCCCAGCGACTCAAGCGCATTGCGTACGTTCTTCGCCGTCGAATCCCATGCGATGGTGACGCTCGCATACGGAATCAGCACGATCTTTTTGGCGTCGCCAATCGTCTCGCGAATCGCGTCAACGGCGTGTTCGAGATACGCCGTGGTCGGCATGCGGGAGTTGGAGAGGAGCAGGAGATTTTTCATGCTGCAAATATAGGTTGCGTTTGCCGCCCAGCCCCAAACATATAACCAATCCCGAGGTTCTACTGCGCTAGAACGCTGAAACCGACGTCGACTGTGCATCGAAAAACCGCTGGAAGCATATACACTAGTTTTCCGTCTTGCAGTTGGGAGACTGCGGGAATGTTCCACGCCACCGAGTACCCGCATTTATGGCCTCTCGCCCAATTCGTACCGCCAGCTCATCGAAAAAAGCGGTTGCGCCTCCAGCACCGCTGGTGAGCAACAGCACCGACATCCGCATTCGCGGAGCGCGGCAGAACAATCTCAAAAACATCGATCTTGATATTCGCACCGGCGAGCTGACGGTCGTTACCGGCGTATCCGGCTCGGGCAAATCGTCGCTGGTGTTTGACACGCTGTACGCAGAAGGCCAGCGTCGCTACGTCGAGACCTTCTCGCCCTATGCGCGGCAGTTTTTGGATCGCATGGACAAGCCGCAAGTGGATCGCATTGAGGGCATTCCACCCGCGATTGCGATTGACCAGACCAATCCGGTGCGCACGTCACGATCAACTGTCGGCACGATGACCGAGGTGAACGATCACCTGAAGCTCATGTTCGCGCGGCTGGCCGTTCTCCATTGTCAGGGTTGCGGGCAAGCGGTGAAGCGCGACACGTCGGATTCGATTTATGTCGATCTGAAATTGCGAGCGGCGAAGGCGGATGATCCTCGCGTCGCGATCACGTTTCCGGTGACCGTACCCGAGAATTTCAAGGAGGCTGAGGTCGAAGCGTTTCTGTCTGCGCAGGGCTACACGCGTGTGCATTCGCAGGAAAAGCGCGACGGCGCGACTGTGCTCAATGTGGTGCAGGATCGCATGCGTATGGGCTCCGCCGAGAAGGCGCGCGCAATGGAGGCGCTGGAGGCGGCGCTGCTGCATGGCAAGGGGCGGGTGAATGTGTTTGTGCTGGATGCGCTGGATTCTGTAGGAGGGGTTCCACCCCGACCCTCGTTGCCCGTCGTTGATGCTGGTCGGGGTGGAACCCCTCCTACAGATTTGGACAAGATCGTCTGGCGCTACTCCAGCGATCTGCACTGCCCCGCCTGCGACATTACCTACACCGACCCGCACGCATCATCGTTCTCGTTCAACAATCCGCTCGGTGCATGCGATACCTGTCGTGGTTTTGGCCGCGTGATTGGCGTTGATCTTGGGTTGGTGATTCCGGACGAAGGCAAGACGTTAGGCGAGGGCGCGATCAAGCCTTGGCAGACACCGAGTTTCAAGGAATGTCAGGACGATCTCAAGAAGTACATGATCGCGCGCAACATACCGATGGATGTGCCGTTCCGCGATCTGGGGCCGAATGATCGTCGCTATGTGATTGACGGTGACGACACCTGGCGCTCGTGGGAGAAGGACGCCAACAAGCGTTGGTACGGCGTGCGCCGCTTCTTCGACTGGCTGGAGAGCAAGGCGTACAAGATGCACATCCGCGTACTGCTGTCGAAGTATCGGGCCTACACGCCGTGCAACGACTGCGAGGGCGCGCGGCTCAAACCGACCTCAATCAATTTTCGACTGGGCTCGAAGGCGAATGCCGACGGGGTGCTTGCTCCGTCGAAACGCTTTTCGCCGAGGCATTTCAAGTTTTCGCGGGAGACACTGGAGTCGCTACCGGGGCTCACGATTCATGATTTGATGTTGCTGCCGATTGAGCGCGTTCGCAAATTCTCGGTAGAGCTTGATCTGAGCGCTCAGGGCGATGTCATTGACGAAGCGGGCGCGCTGGTGCTGGGCGAAGTGCGCGGACGACTTGGCTATTTGTGCGACGTGGGTTTGAGCTACCTCACGCTGGATCGGCAGTCGCGTACGCTGTCCGGCGGAGAGGTGCAACGCATCAATCTCACGACCGCGCTTGGCACGTCGTTGACCAACACGCTGTTCGTGCTGGATGAGCCCTCGATTGGTCTGCATCCACGCGACATGTCGCGCATCATTGGCGTCATGCAGCGACTTAAAAACGCGGGCAACACGCTTGTCGTGGTGGAGCACGATCCGCAGATCATGTTCGCTGCTGATCGGCTGCTTGACATTGGGCCGGGGCCAGGCGAACGCGGCGGCGAAATCATCTTTGATGGTGCACCGCGTGAACTGGCAACGACGAAGGATTCGCGAACTGCGGCGTATTTGTTGGGTCGGGAAAGAATTTCGCGAACGCATCGCGCACTGAGCCCCTCTCCCGCAGCGCGGGAGAGGGTGCCCGACAGGGCGGGTGAGGGCGGTGGCGGTAAGCGGACGCCAAATAGTTCCACTCAATCAACCGCCCTCACCCCAGCCCTCTCCCGCGCTGCGGGAGAGGGGGTCGGGCCCGATGAAATTGTTCTGACCAACGCCCGCGCGAACAATCTCAAGAGCATCGATGTGCATTTTCCGTTGCGTGGTCTGGTGACTGTTACCGGTGTCTCCGGTTCTGGCAAGTCCTCTCTCGTGCAGGATATTCTTGTCCCCGCGCTCTACAAAGCCAAAGGCAAAACCACCGACGCGCCGGGTGCTTACGACCTGCTTCTCGGCCATCAAAATATCGACGATGTTGTGTTCGTCGATCAATCGCCCATCGGCAAATCGTCGCGCTCGAACCCGGCAAGTTTTGTGGGTGCCTTTGACGCCGTTCGTGCAATTTATGCGAAGTCTGTGGCGGCAGCTGAGCGCGGCTACACCGCAGGCACGTTCAGTTTCAACGCTGGCAACGGCCGTTGCGCTACATGCAGTGGCTCGGGCTTCGAGCACGTTGAGATGCAGTTTCTTTCCGACGTGTATTTGCGCTGCCCGGATTGCGACGGCACACGCTTCCGCGCAGAAGTGCGGGAAGTCAAAGTCAACGACAAAAGCATCAGTGACGTACTCGACCTCACGGTCAGTGAGGCGCTCGTATTCTTCAAAGACATCAAGGGCGGCGCGGAAGTGCTGCGCACACTGCAACCGCTGGCCGACGTTGGCCTTGACTACGTGCGGCTCGGCCAACCAGTACCGACACTCTCGGGGGGCGAAGCACAGCGTCTGAAACTCGCGGGTCACCTGGCGGAAAGTGTCGATGGCAGGCCCATCGCCATCCTGCCCAAACGCATCAAACCAGAAGACCCAAAGCGCCCGCGAGGCAAGCTGTTCGTGTTTGATGAGCCGACGACCGGGCTGCATTTTGAGGACATCGCGAAGCTTTTGCGCGCGTTCGACAAACTGCTCGATGCTGGACATTCGCTGATCGTCATTGAGCACAATCTCGACGTGATCGCAGCGAGCGACTGGCTGATCGATCTTGGCCCCGAAGGCGGCGACGCGGGCGGCGAAGTGCTGTTCGAAGGCACGCCTGACGCGATCCGCAAGGACGAGCGCTCGCACACGGGGAAGGCGCTCAACGATTACGAGCGTGATCTGGCAACGCTTGCTGAGTCAACGAAAGCCCAAGCTTACAAAGTAGAGGAGCCCCGTGGCACCTATCTAGCGCGCGCCGCTGCCCGCAACATCAGCGTGCTGCATGCCCGTGAGCACAATCTCAAAAACATCAGCGTCGAAATCCCGGCGAAGGGATTCACCGTAGTCACCGGGCCGTCGGGCTCTGGTAAATCAACGCTCGCCTTCGACATCATTTTCAACGAAGGTCAACGCCGCTATCTTGAATCGCTGAACGCGTACGCCCGGCAGTTCGTGCAGCCGTCGGCGCGACCCGACGTTGATGCGATCCATGGCATTCCGCCCACGGTCGCCATCGAGCAGCGCGTCTCGCGCGGTGGCCGCAAATCAACGGTCGCCACGCTGACCGAGATTTATCACTTCCTGCGCCTCATGTGGATGAAGCTCGGCACGCAGTTTTGCCCGAGCTGTGACGTGGCGATTGAGCCGCAATCGCTGGATGCGATTGCCTCGCGCGTGATGCGCGAATGCAAGGGCAAGAACGCGACCGTGCTCGCCCCGCTCGTGATCAATCGCAAGGGGCTGTACACCGATCTCGCGAAGTGGGCAAAGGGCAAGGGTTTCGCGCATCTACGTGTTGACGGTGAGCTGATCCCGGTTGCTCCATGGCCTCGGCTCGACCGCTTTGCAGAGCACAATATCGAATTGCCAGTTGCCACCGTTGAAGTGAATGTCAAACGCGAGAAAGAATTGCGCGGCGCATTGACGTCAGGCCTCGAATACGGCAAAGGCGTCGTGCATGTGCTTTCGTGGAAAAAGGGAACAGAGGAAGCCGAACTCGTCGTGTTTTCAACCAAGCGCGCCTGCCCCAGTTGCGGCACCAGTTTCGCCGAGCTCGATCCACGTCTCTTTTCGTTTAATAGCAAACACGGCTGGTGCGTGACCTGTCAAGGCACGGGCGAGAGCGTCAAAGGCTTCAAGCGCGACGATCGGGTGAGCGAAGAATTTGCGGATCGCGAGCTCGATGCCTTCCTTGATGCGAAGGAAGCGTTTGAGGTTTGTACGTCGTGCGACGGCGCGCGCCTAAACCCGATTGCCCGCAACGTTCGCTTCCGTGAGCAGGGCATTCATGAGGCAGTTTCGCTATCGGTGGTTGATGTTGAGCGCGCGATCAACCAGATCAAACTCGGCGCGCGCGAGGAACAAATCGCCCGCGACATCATCGCCGAAGTGAAATCACGGCTCGCTTTTTTGCGCGAAGTGGGTCTCGGCTATCTCACGCTGGATCGCTCCGCACCAACGCTTTCGGGCGGTGAGGCGCAACGCATCCGGCTTGCCGCGCAGCTTGGCTCCAACCTGCAGGGCGTCGCGTATGTGCTTGACGAACCGACCATTGGTTTGCATGCCCGCGACAACCGGATACTGCTTGATGTGCTGGAAAAATTGCAGGCCAAAGGCAACACGCTGATCGTCGTCGAACACGACGAAGACACAATCAAGCGTGCGCATCACATCATCGATCTCGGGCCGGGCGCAGGCGTGCGCGGTGGCGAGATCGTGGCGCAGGGTACGGCAGAAGAACTGAAAGCGAATCCGCTATCGATCACTGGCAAATTCCTGCGTACGCCGCTGAAGCATCCTATACACAAAAGGGCGCCGGTTCCCCTCCCCCCCGGTGGGGGAGGGGCTAGGGGAGAGGGGGATGCTTCCACTCCGAAATCACGTGGCACTTCAAGCAAACTGCCCCCTCTCCCCAACCCCTCCCCCACGAGGGGGGAGGGGCTCGAACTCGAACCGTGGATCACCGTGACGGGCGCGACGCTGCACAACCTGCGCAACGTTACGGCGCGACTTCCGCTCAGCCGCCTGAGCGTGATCACCGGCGTCTCAGGCTCCGGCAAATCCACGCTCGCACGCGAAGTCATTCACGAAAATCTCGAAGCCCTCGTCAGTGCGCGCAATAACCGCAAAAAAGCGCCGACGCTCTTAGGTTGCACCTCGCTCGAAGGCTGGCAATCGGTTGATCGCGTTCTCGAAGTGGATCAAACGCCCATCGGCAAAACGCCACGCTCATGCCCGGCCACCTACATCGGCTTCTGGGACAACATCCGCAAACTCTACGCCGAAACGTCGGAAGCCAAGATGCGCGGCTACGGCCCCGGTCGCTTTTCGTTTAACACGGCAGGCGGTCGCTGCGACGCGTGTTCCGGCGCGGGCGTCGTCACCATTGAGATGAACTTTCTGCCGGACGTCAAACTGCCGTGTGACGTGTGCAACGGCGCACGTTTCAACAGCGAAACGCTCTCCGTGCTGTGGCGCGGCAAATCCATCGGTGATGTGCTCGCGATGGACGTGGACGACGCGGTGGAGTTCTTCTCGTCGATGACGCTCATTCATCATCCGCTGAAACTCATGCGCGATGTGGGCCTGGGCTATCTCACGCTTGGCCAGCCGAGTCCGACCTTGTCCGGCGGCGAAGCGCAACGCATCAAGCTCGTCACCGAACTAGCAAAAGTGAAAGCCACGTTCAAGCTGACAGAACACGAAATGCCTGAACCCAGCGCAAAAGCCAAAGCTACAGCAAAGAAGCTGGCCAAAGCCGCAGTGGAGGCAACCTCGATGAAGGCCGAGAAGAGCCCGGGCCAGCGCAAGCTCAACCCGCACACGCTCTATGTGCTCGACGAGCCCACGGTCGGCCTGCACATGGCCGATGTGGAAAAGCTCATCCATGTCCTGCACCGTCTCGTCGAAGCCGGCAACACCGTGATCCTCATCGAACACAACCTCGACCTGATCGCCGAAGCCGACTGGATCATCGACATGGGTCCGGAGGGCGGTAATGGTGGCGGCAATGTTGTCGTTGCGGGTGATGTGCCGACGCTGCTCAAGGCGAAAGCGAGGTCACATACAGGCGCTGTACTGGCGGAGTTTTTGTAGCGTTATTTTTTACGTTCGCCCAGTTGACAACATACGCTGTCATTATCGCCAAGCGCGGATGTCGGTGGCGATGGCACTCGAAGCGCAATGGCGAGCCAACAATTCACCGGCAATGTTGCTAACGCGAAAGTGAGCCCTCAATGAAACAAGGCCGATCAATGATCGGCCTTGTTTCTATTAGCCCTGCAAGCGGGGCCGTCACCGCGCGAGCATGACCAACGCCGGGCGAATTGCGGCTACTGCGCGCCGCCTTTGGCCACTGGAGTCTCTTTCATGGCGTCCATGAGAGCGGCATGGCTGACCCAGCCTTTGCCTGCTTTGGCCCCCATTTTCTTATCCGCCATGTTCCAGCGATTTTCCATTTCTTTCATGTACTGCTCTTTGCTGACCATGGTGTCAGCTGGTGCTTTGGCTGACATGAAGGTATGGAATTCGAATGGCAGATTGGAGTTCGCGCTCTCGGCGTAAGCGCCGGTTGCGAAGAGCGCTGCGGCGGCCATACCGACGGCTGCGACGAATGAGCGTGATTGCATTTTCATGAAGATTTTCTTTGGAGTGAATGTGCATGAAGTATGCAAAGTACGCACTTCAGCGTCTGTAGGACACGGACGCTACACGACGTGGGTGCCCGGCGCTTTCGCGCTTACAACGCCTGCCCCAACCGCCCAATCCCCTCTTCAATCTTCGCCACGTCCGCCGTAGCAAACGACAAACGCAGCGTCGACACATCAGGATCGCGCGCGAAAAACGGTGCGCCGGGGACGAAGGCGACGAGCTTGTCGATGGCGCGCTTGGCGAAATCGTTCGCGTTCCGGCCTTCGGTCAATTTGGCCCAGAAAAACATTCCGCCATGCGGCTGGTTGAAAACGATTGCACTGCCAAGTTCGCGACGCAGGCATTCGGCCATCACGCGGGCTCGTTCGGCGTAGGTGGTGCGCACGGCGTTGAGTGCGCCTTCCAAGCGGCCCATCGTGAGGTAGTGCGCGGCGGTGGCCTGTGTCAAATTGCTGGTGTGGGCGTCGCTGAATTGCTTGCACATGGTGGCGTTGGCGAGCAGTGCGGGCGGCGCGATCATCCAGCCGACGCGCAGGCCGGGCGAGAGGATTTTGCTCATGCTGCCGCAGTGCGCGAGCCAGTCGCGGCTGCCGGGAACGCTGTCGGAGAGGGCGAGCATGGATGGTGGCGGCGGCGTGCCGAAATACAGCTCACCGTACGGGTCGTCTTCGACGATCAGTGTCTTGGTTCGTGCGGCGATTTCGAGAATGCGTTTGCGCCGTTCGAGCGAGAGCATGGCGCCGCTTGGGTTGCCGAAGGTGGGGATGAGATAAACGAACTTCGGTTTGAGCTCGTCGATCATCGCTTCAAGCTTGTCGACCTGCACGCCATCGGCGTCAATCGGCACCGTGTGAATGTCTGCGCCGTACAGCCGGAAACATTGAATGGTGGCGAGGAAGGTGGGCGCTTCGACGATCACTTTATCGCCCGGCGAGATCATCGTTTTACCGATGAGATCGAGCGCCTGCTGGCTGCCGGTGGTGATGATCAGCTGCTCCGGTGTCACCGATGCGCCTTTGTTCCGCATAAAGGCAGCGGCCTGCTCACGCATCGGGCCGTAGCCCTCGGTTGCGCCGTATTGCAGCACCGGGCCGGGGTTGGTCGAGAGCACCGCGTCTGCGGCCATGCGGATGCCTTCGGCGTCGAACAGCGCCGGATCGGGGAAGCCGCCGGCAAAGCTGATGATGCCGGGCTTGCCCAGAAGCTTGAACAGCTCGCGAATGGCGGAGGTTTCTACGTTTTGAAGGCGGTCGGCGAATTGCATGGCGAGGGAGGGGTTCTGGTGGATTGATGGATGCTAGCTAAATGGCGGCTGTTCCTTTGAAGCATCTCTAGAGCACAACTTTTGCGGCAATGCGCCATTGCATTGGAGCTAGACGGCCGAAAGTGCGTATGTCAACTTATGCAAATTTAGTCGTTTAGCCCTTGTTCGGGCGTAATTTCACTAAAAAGCTGAATGCGCAAGCAAACCCGTCGTAAGGCGTGGCGCTGCCCAGCAGACGGCTACCGTTTGAGCAGCGATTCACCCGTCATCTCAGCCGGTTTGGCGACTCCCATCATCGCGAGCAGCGTTGGTGCGATGTCGCGCAGCGCCCCACCGTCGCGAATCGTCACGGCATCCGGGCCGACGTAGACGAGCGGCACTTTGTCGGTGGTGTGTTGCGTGTGGGCCTGGTGCGACGCTGGGTCAAACATCTTCTCGCAGTTGCCGTGATCGGCGGTGATCAGCACTTGTGCGCCGCTCGCCCTGGCCGCGAAGATTACGTGGGCGAGCGCAACATCCAGCGCTTCCACCGCCTTGATCGCGGCGGGCAGGATGCCGGTGTGGCCGACCATGTCGCCGTTGGCGTAGTTGCAGATGATGGCGGCGTACTTTTTCGATTCAATCGCGGCGACGAGCTTGCTCGTGACTTCCGGCGCGCTCATTTCAGGTTGCAGATCGTAGGTCTCGACCTTCGGCGAGGGCACCATGATGCGATCCTCGCCCGCGTACGGTTGCTCGCGCCCGCCAGAGAAAAAGTAGGTGACATGAGCGTACTTTTCCGTTTCGGCAATGCGCAGTTGCGTGAGTCCGTTCGCCTCAATCACTGCGCCGAGATCGTTGACGATAGGGTCGTTGCGGAACGCCACTGGCAACGCCGAGTACGCGTCACCATAATGCGACAAACAGACGAAGCTCGCGAGCTGGGGCATGCGTCGCTCGAAGCCCGCGAAGCTTCCGTCAGTCAGCGCGGTCGTCAGCTCGCGCGCACGATCAGCGCGAAAGTTCATGAAGACGACCACATCGCCGTCTTTCATCGGCGCGCCGTGGCCGATGACGGTGGGTTTGACGAATTCGTCGTTCTCGTTCCGCGCGTAGGCTGCCTCCAGCGCGGCCTTGGCGCTCGGTTCGAAGTGATCGGAGGTGGCCTCGGCTAGCGCGCGAAAAGCTGACGCAACGCGCTCCCATCGTTTGTCACGATCCATCGCATAAAAGCGCCCGCTGACCGTCGCGATGTGGGCGCCTGTCTCGTCACAGACCGCCTGCATCGACTCAATGGATGTTGCGGCGCTGCGCGGTGGCGTGTCGCGACCATCGAGGAACGCATGCACGGCGATGCGCGGCACGCCGCGCGCCGCAGCAATACGCACCATCGCATGAATGTGCCGCTCATGCGAGTGCACGCCGCCCGAAGAGAGCAAGCCCAGGACATGCAGCGTTGAGTCGTTGTTCTTTGCGGTATCGCATGCGGCGACCAGCGCGGTGTTGGTTTGAAACTCGCCAGTTTCCAATGCGTGATCGACACGCGTCAAATCCTGATACACGACGCGACCCGCACCCAGATTCAGGTGCCCGACCTCGGAATTGCCAAATTGTCCTTTCGGCAGGCCGACGTATTGCTCAGACGCATCGATCAAGCCATGCGGACAATCTCGCCAAAGCGCATTCCACACCGGCTTTTTAGCCAGCGAAATGGCGTTATCCGGTGCCGCTTCCCGGTAGCCGAAACCATCGAGAATGATCAGGACGACGGGGCGAACGGATGAGTTGGCATAGGTAGCTGAAGGGGACATGAGGGCAATCGAAAATGGGCAGCGCGTAGCGCGGGACTGGAAATAACGCGGAAACACCTAAAATTCTAGGCTTCCGGGGTTTTCAGCCTCCTCGCTTTCGCAAAGTACACGTCACTCATGCAATTTCTTTATACCAACTGGATGCTCGTCCTGATCATGTTCATGTCGGGCGTCATGCTGCTCTATCCGCTCATTCAGCGCCGTACGTCCGGTATGGCCGAGGTCGGCAATGTGCGCCTGACGCACCTGCTGAACCGTGAGGATGCCGCAGTGCTGGACATCCGCGAGGCGCGTGATCTCGGCAGCAAAAAAATCATCGGCGCGATTCATGTGCCGCTGTCGCAGTTGAAGGATCGTGCCGCCACGCTTACGCTGGACAAATCGAAACCGGTTGTCGTCTATGACGCTCGCGGTCAGCGGGCAATGATGGCTGGTGGCCCCTTGAAAGCAGCGGGCTTTACCCAACTCTACAATCTGAATGGCGGTTTCAAGGCATGGGCCGAAGCGGGCCTTCCGGTTGAAAAGGTTTGAGTGATGGCTAAAGTATTGATGTATTCCACGGGCGTTTGCCCCTACTGCATTCAGGCTGAGCGTCTGCTCACAGCCAAAGGTGTCACCGCCATTGACAAAATTCGCGTGGATTTGCAGCCCGAGCAGCGTGTCGCCATGATGGAAAAAACCGGTCGCCGTACGGTGCCGCAGATTTACATTGGCGACACCCATGTGGGCGGTTTTGACGACTTGTCCGCGCTGGATCGTGCCGGTGGGCTCGATTCGCTGCTCGCAGCCTGATTCGCCGTTTTCCCTAATTTCCCCGATTTGCGGCCCGGCTAAAATTCCGGGCTGATTCCGTTTTCTTAAAAAGTACCCGAAAGCTCACTATGTCCGACGCCCCAGCGCAAGAACAAGACGCAAACGCACCGCATTTTTCGATTGAAAAGATTTACCTGAAGGATTTGTCGGTCGAAAATCCGAATGCGCCGCAGGCTTATCTCTGGCGCGAATCGCCGACCGTCGAAATCGGTCTGGAGCAGGATCAGGGCACCATCGAAGACGGCTTTCACACGGTCACCGTGAAGGTCACTGTGACGGCCACGATCGCCGACAAAACAATGTTCCTGGTCGAAGCAGCGATGGGCGGAATTTTCCAGATTCGCAATATTCCTGAGCCCGAGCTGCAGCCCTTGCTCGCCGTTCACTGCGCCAACATCATCTTCCCCTATGTTCGCGAAGTGGTGTCGGACGCCGTGCAGCGCATGGGCTATCCAGCCATTTATCTGCAACCGATCAACTTCGAAGCGATCTATCAGGCGCGCGTTCAACAGCAGCTTGAACAGGCCGCAGCAACCAAGCAGTAGGGCTGTCCGAATGAACCGTGTGCCGCACTTGAGCCGTCTTGCAGGTTTGGTTTTCGCAAGCTTGCTGGGTGCGGTTGGCGCAGCGCACGCGGAGTTCCGCCAGACCACCGACAACGCGACGGTCGCCTACGAAGGGCCGTCGGCCAAGGCGACCCGGCAGTTCATCTATTCGCGCGGCACGCCGGTCGAGGTGGTCGTCACCATCGAAGGCTGGGTGAAAGTGCGCGATGCCACTGGCACGCTCGCCTGGATGGAGCGTAAGGCGCTTGGCGAGCGAAACAACGTGCAGGTTAAGTCGGCAATCGCCGACATTTACGCCTCGCCCGATGCGGCAAGCCCCATCCTGTTTCGCGCTGATAGCGGTGTGCTGCTGCAAATCGTGACGCCACAGCCGCCCAACGCGGGCGCATGGACGCAAGTGCGCCATCGCGATGGGCAGACGGGGTTTGTACGGCTGGATTCGGTGTTCGGGCTCTGACCCCGCAGGTCGCTATGACGCGACGTTTCAAATAAGATTATTCTTTTTTGTCGCCCGTGCCGTTCGCGCACCGGCCTTTCTCAATAGGGCACTCCTATAAATTCAGCGCGAAGCAGCCAACGGCAAGCGACGGTTGCTCGTTATAAGTAGAACGCTGAAACGAGACACGATTGCATGCAGACAAGCTTCTTTGACCTCGAAGACCGGTATAGCCAGTTGAGCCGC
>JANXUB010000228.1 GCA_025352105.1 Burkholderiales bacterium
GCGGCTCAACTGGCTATACCGGTCTTCGAGGTCAAAGAAGCTTGTCTGCATGCAATCGTGTCTCGTTTCAGCGTTCTACTTATAACGAGCAACCGTCGCTTGCCGTTGGCTGCTTCGCGCTGAATTTATAGGAGTGCCCTACACACATTGCGCCGATAAGCGGTGTATTTTTGCGTTTGTTTCATTTGTGCAAAATGGAACGGACACGAAGACCCTCCTTTAAACTCGAAATCTCCGGACTTTTCTGAGTCCATGAGTGGTTGGTGTCCGAGACGGAACGGACTTACATGCGCAGATTTGGCACAACGGAGCACGCTCCCAGCGCAACGCTAGCCCTTGCGCAGGCCCTGACACATCAGATCAGCGACTTCGAGGCCCTCATCGAGCGCCCACCAACCGAGCGATGGGCCAGGGTCTGCGTGCTCTTTGCGCTTTGCGTAGCCCGAGCATTTTGCGTGGCCCGCACCAACGCTCCGTTGGCGATCATGCGCACGTCAGATACAAAGCCCGTAAACAAAGGCCATAAGCGGATGGCGCGAGCGGCGACCCAGTTTGCTGGGGTTGTAGCCATGCGCGGCGTGCCTGCCGACCACCAACGCGGGTGATCACCGTTGAGTCCACATCAAGCGTCACCCGACCGATGTACGGATGTTCAAAAAACCCACGATAGAGCGAACCAAATCCCCGATCATTGATTGCTTGACTGCGTGACTGCATCGACCAAACAGCCGCGTGAAGGCTTTGACGTTGGCCACGCGATCAATACAAAATCGCGCATCTCCTCGCAGCCCTCCCTCGAATTTACGCAACGAACACGCACTAAAACGCCACCACGAATCCCATCCCACTTCCACCCCTGAAGCTCAATTAAATCGACAACTTGTGCTCTCGGCGGACATTAGAAAATGTGGCAAATGGGAAATCTGGGTTCGTCCACGCGCAGCACGTTCCGGCTCGGGAACAGTAAGAATTTGCTAGACGCCGAACTTAAGATTGAGACTAGCGGGACTACGAGGCGGACAGTGCCTGCCCTACGCGACTAAAGGACTAAAGGGCTAACGAACAAGAGGGCAAGAACGCGGCGCGGTTACGCCGTCTCCAACAACCCCTTCTTCTTAAGCATCGGTTCGACGCTCGCTGCGCGCCCACGAAACGCGGCGTAGCCGTCACGTGGCTCAATCGTGTTTCCCGCAGAGTAGACGTAGCGATACAAGCGCTCCGCCGTAGCCGCATCAAACGGATCGCCCACTTCGACGAACGCTCCGAACGCGTCAGCGTCGAGCACTTCCGCCCACATGTAGACGTAGTAGCCTGCCGCATAACTGTCGCCCGCGAACAGATGACGAAAGTGCGTAAGGCGATGCATCATCGGTATCGCAGCTGGCATGCCGAGGCGCGCGAGCTCCGCGTTCTCAAACGCGACGAGATCGAATCCGTCGTAATCGGTAAGCGCGTGTGCGGCCATATCAACGAGCGCGGACGACGTGTATTGAACCGTCTCGAACCCTTTGTTGAATAAGCGGGCGGCTTCGATGCGTTCTCGCAGATTCTGCGGCATCGCCTCGCCCGTTTTGAAGTGGCGCGCATGCTTCTCCAGAACTTCCGGCTCCAGCGCCCAGTGCTCGTAGAGCTGCGACGGAAGTTCAACGTAATCCTGCAACACGTTGGTGCCGGACAGTCGCTCATACGTTACGTTCGACAGCAGCCCGTGCAGGCCGTGACCGAATTCATGGAACAGAGTGCGCACGTCGTCGAGACTCAGAAGCGTGGGTTCGCCCGCAGGGGCCTTCGCAAAATTATTGTGATTGGCGATGATCGGAATGATGTCCGACGCTCCGAGTTCTCCGATTCGAGATTGCAAGCGATAAGCGCTCATCCACGCGCCGCCGCTCTTCGATGCGCGCGCAAAATTATCCGAGAGAAAAATGCCTGACAACGCGCCAGTTGCGTTGCGAACCTCGAACAGGCGAACGTCCGGGTGATACATCGGCACGCCCTTTTTCTCCTCGAAGGTGAGACCGAAGAGCTTGCCTGCGCAATCAAACATCGCGCCGATCATCGCGTTCAATTCGAAGTACGGTTTGGTCTCGGCATCATCAAGCTGATAGCGGGTCTGCCGCACTTTCTCAGCGAAATAGCGCCAGTCCCATTTCTCGATGGCGTGGGTATGTCCTGTCGACAGCGCCATGGCCTTGATGGCGTCGAGCTCAGCGTTTGCTCGACGCTTGGCTGGTTCCCAAACTTTTCCAAGGAGTTCCTGAACAGCCGAGGGCTTGCCCGCCATGCGGTCAACCAGCGCGTAGTCCGCGAACGAGGCGTAACCATGCAGTCCTGCCTGCTCTTTGCGCAGTTTGAGTATCTCCACTGCGATTGCGCGGTTGTCGCTGGCTCCCGCATGCTCGCCGCGCGACATCCACGCCGTGAGCGCCTGTTCGCGAAGGTCGCGCCGCTCCGAGAACGTCAGGAACGGCACGATCAGCGAGCGCGACAACGTGATCATGTGCGTGTCTTTGAGGCCACGCGCAACGGCTGCCTCTTTCGCGGCATTTCGCAGAAACGGCGGCAGACCGGCGAGATCAGCCTCGGCGCTCAAAATGAGTTGATAACTCGCCTCATCGGCCAACACGTTCTGCGAAAACTGGGTGGTGAGTTCTGCCAGTTTGGCGACTACCTTAGCGTAGCGCACTTTCGCCTCTGCAACTAGCTTTGCACCGGCACGCACAAAGTCCAGATGAACTCGATCTAGCAAGCGTTGCTGCTCCTGCGAAAGACCCAGTTCACCGGACTTGGCGTGCACGGCGTCGATGCGCGCAAACAGCACGGCGTTCATGTAAATAGCGCTGTTATGTTCGGACAATTTTGGAGCCAGTTCCAACTCTACTTTTTGCAATTCTGGCGACGTTTCAGCTGCCGTCAGATTGAAAAAAAGCTCACGGACGCGAGCGAGCAATCGACCGCTTCTGTCAAACGGCACCAGCGTATTTTCGAAAGTTGGCTCATCGGTCGCGGCGGCCAAGGTGTCAATTTCGGTGCGATGCTCCTGAAGAGCCACATCAAACGCAGGCGAAAAGTGCGCGGGGGTCACCAAATCAAATGGCGGCAGCGCGTACGGCGTGTTCCAAGCGGAAAGCAGTGGGTTGTTGTTCATTTTTATTGTTCTTTCAAAAGCTATTCAGTCACAGCACCCGCGCCGGACGCAGTAGCAGCACCTGCGCCGGACTCAGCAGCAGCGCCCGCGCTGCGGCCCTTATGCCAAAGCACATCAGGCAGCCCATTGGCTCGGTTCAAAACACGCGACAGCACAAACGCCATATCGCTTAAACGATTGAGGTACACGCGGGACTCCGACGAAACGCTCGAATCGGTTTCGGCCAGGCTTAGCAACGAGCGCTCGGCACGACGCCCGACGGTGCGCACCAGATGCGCATAAGCGGACGCGCGCGATCCTCCCGGCAAAATAAAGTCCTTAAGCATCGGCAAATCGGCGTTGAGCGATTCGGTCAGTGCCTCAAGCCGCGCGATGTGCGCCGCTTTCATGGCAAAGTATCCGGGAATCGACATTTCGCCGCCGAGATCAAACAAATCATGCTGCACATCAGTCAAAGCCTCGCGCAGTGGCTCGGGCATTGCTTCGGTGAGTAACAAACCGACGACGCAATTTAATTCATCGATATCGCCCATCGCCGCGACGCGTAAATGCGTTTTCGGGACGCGCGAGCCGTCTCCCAGACCCGTGGTGCCGGCGTCGCCGGTTTTCGTTGTAATCTTGGTTAAACGGTGGCCCATAAAATAGCTGCTAGAGCAGTGTCATAAAAATTGATGAGTACAAGTTTAGAAGAACCGCCGGTAACGCCACGGGACGCGCCTTTTGTGCTTCGCCAAAATGAAGGTGGCGTCACCACGCTCACGTTGAACCGGCCGAGCCAATACAACGTGCTCTCCAGTGACATGCTGGACGCACTACAACAGGCGCTGCACGATGCCGCCCATGACGCCGGTACGCGCGTCGTTGTGCTTGCGGGCGAAGGCAAAGCGTTCTGCGCGGGGCATGATTTGCGCGAAATGCAGGCGCACGCTGACCCCGCTTGGCAACGCGCACTGTTCGAGCAATGCAGCCGAGTCATGCTGACGCTCGCCGAACTGCCGCAGCCTGTAATCGCCCGCGTCCGGGGCATCGCGACCGCGGCCGGTTGCCAGCTCGTTGCCGCGTGCGACCTGGCGATTGCTGCACGATCGGCAAAATTTGCGACGAGCGGCGTGAATCTCGGCCTGTTTTGCTCAACGCCCGCTGTCGCCGTCACGCGTAACATCTCGGCAAAACATGCGGCGGATTTGTTGTTCACCGGTCGATTTATCGACGCGCTTACCGCTGAAAAGTGGGGCTTAGTTAGTCGTTGCGTTGACGATGATGCGCTGGATGCTGCGGTCGCCGACATGGCGGCCAGCATCGCCAGCAAGTCCGCCTATGCCGTTCGCTCTGGCAAGGCCCTCTTACGCAGCCAGCAGAACCTGAACTTAACTGATGCGTATGCCACCGCATCAACCAACATGGCACGCGATATGCAATCAGATGACGCTCAATTGGGTATTCGCGCTTTTCTTGAGAAGCAGCCCGCCCCTCACTGGAGAGACCGATGAGCCTTTTACGCCCTGATCCACCACCGCCAACGGAGGCCTGGGAAGATTTACGCGAATGGGCAAATCATTCCTGGTGGCATCGCTTCCGCGCCAGCGTGCGTGTGATGCTGCCTATCGTTTCGTTGGTGGTTGGAATTGCAGCCATTGCGCTTTTTGTAGCCGAACCGTCCTGGCGCAGTGCGCGATGGGTTGCCGGTATGTGGGCAGTGGGGGTGTTCGTGACCGGGTTGGGCTACATGCGGCGAATGAACCGCGCAGCGGCCCAGGTGCCGCCAATCACCGCTGCGAGCAGCAACCCAACGACGGCAGTCGACATTCGCGGCAATCGGGAACGGACGCTCGATTAACGATGCAACTGCCTGCGTGCAGCGAAAAAATTTATACCAAATCCTACTCCGGCGCCCAGCAGAACCGAGCCCCAGATCTGCCACAAGCTGCGATCAGATAGGTACAAAAGTCCCGTCGATATCGCGAAATTAAGCGCGGTGCCAATTGATTGCGCGGCGACGTAGCGCGACCAGTCGGAGATGGACGCTGCCCCGGACACGGTAAAGGTGTAGCGACGGTTGAAAAAATACGTCGTCGTCACGCCAGCAAGCAATGCAAGCAGACGCGCCACGACGACCGGTGCGCCGAGCTTCACCCCCACTGAAACTATCGATGCATCGACGGCTAATGCAATGAACGCGCCAATCAGATAGCGACTGGCCTGGCCTATGGTTTCACGCATTTTTCTTGTTGCAGAAATGAAACTTCATGGTCTGAGGCTAGCAGATAAGTCAGACGCTGCGCTCAGTTCTAGCACCGTGATTGAAGTGCTCTCCGGCGCGCCGCCCTGAACGGAAATATTCCAGTTTGCAGCGGATTGGCCGCACATAGCGCACCGAAACACACTCGTGTTGGCGAACTGCGAAATCGCCTGCTGCGCCACGCCATTAGCAGTCGCCTTCGCCGTAAACAGCGGATAGGTTGGAAGCAGGCTGCTCACCACCAACACTGCGCCCGGTTGGGTCTGAACGTGCGCCTGCCAAAGGTCGTGGTTTGCGGCAGCGAGCATCTGAGTGAAGCGCGGCGGATAGGCGCGTCCGGAGACGAGCGGCATCGGGGCTTTCGGGGAAACGATCTGCGCAGCGGGCGTCAACCCGTACGAACCCAGCACGAGCCTGGGGAGCACAGAAAGCTCACGCCACACCGCAAGCGGTAGTCCCGTCCACGCATTGTCAGCGCCGCCCGCTGTCATAACAGAGCCACGATTGCGGCAATGAAAAAATTGCTGCTGACCCAAACCGATCTCATAGGTTGCGGCAATGTCCCCGTGCAACGCTACGGCGCCCGATTGCGCACACAACCAACGAGCAATCGCGTCTTGAGTCGGAGACGCACTGATCGATTCAGCGTGCATCGTCGTCGCCGTGTTTTGCATGTTGGAATGAAGCGGCAAACGCGATGCCACCACGCCATTTCTCGCGGCATGAACGTAGCCCGCACACACGCCGAGATGCAGCGCAACCACGGCGATCAAAATTCCCACCGTAACGGTCGACCCTTGGCGAATATTTGACAACGCTGTCCAGGCTGTAGCAAAGAGAACCGCAAGCGGTGGCAACGCCACGTACAGCATGTAGAACGGCGTGTGATCGCGCAGCAGGCTGACGCCAATCAAAACGCCCAACAGCGTCAAAAGTGACGCCCAAAACGTAGCGCGTAAACGTCGATCAAACACAGAAATGACCGCTCCGATCGCCGACCAAATCAGCAACAGTCCCCAGAGCGCAGGCCAAGCAGCGACAAACCAGCTCGCCCCAAGCGTTGTCTCCACCACATAGGCCGATTGAAACCAGAACAGGTTTTGCACTAGCGGCAACAGACCCGCAATCGACCCGTGCGCCGCAGGTGCGGCAGGAACGTTCGCAGACGGTGACGACAGTCCCAGCGAAATCGCTAGCAGAACGGGCAAGAACACCATCGCCGCTGCAAACAATGCAGTCGCAGCGGCGCGGAGTCGATCAACCTTCGGCAAGCGGAGCACAACCATAGCCGACCACGGCAACAGCAAAATCGAGGTCGGATGCGCATGCAGGGAGAGCGCAGCACATGCCCCCAACGCGAGCGCGTCACGAGTGCTGGCGGGCGAGCCCCGCAAACGTAGCGCGAACAGCGCCGTCGCCCAAATCGTGACTTCGACAAACTGGGTGTGGCTAATCCCAAAAAACTGATACGACGCGATCCCAGGCAGCGTCGATGCGACGACAACTGCCAAAGCGAATCGCACATCCATCCAGCGCCGTGCCACCCAATACATCAATACAAATTTGAGCGCTGCCATCGCGCCGAGCAACGCGAAGTAAACGGTCAGAGAAGCGCTAGCCCACACCGCGACCGCTGCCATGTAGTACCAAATCGCGCTTAGCAACTCAAAGGGGCCGACCGGCGGGCCGACGAGCGGCCATGCACGACCACTCGCGATCTCGATGCTCCAGAACAAGTCGCGCGCCACATCGATGGTCATGACGCCATGGGCAATCGCCACAACGTAAGCCAACGCGACGACGAGCACCAAGACCCGCGCGCCTTTGCTCGCCGGTGCTCGCCGGGTGAAATCCATTTCCATCTACCGATTGTCTCCCACCGAGGGGCACGAATGACCCGAGGGTTTAGAGCCACGGCTCAACGCGCTTTAGAAACAATCGGCGCGCCCTCGCAGATTTCTATAATTGCGGGTTTCCGTTAACGTCAACTTGGCAATGCCCGCAAGGCATTCGCCCCCTGGCAGAAGCAAGGAGCAGGTGTGAAGATACTAGTCCCGGTCAAACGCGTCGTCGATTACAACGTCAAGGTGCGCGTCAAGGCCGACAACACGGGCGTTGATATCGCCAACGTCAAAATGTCGATGAATCCCTTCTGCGAAATCGCGGTCGAGGAAGCGGTGCGGCTTCGCGAGAAGAGCGTTGCCACCGAAGTGATCGCCGTTTCTGCCGGTGTCGTGCAATGTCAGGAAACCTTGCGCAACGCAATGGCGATCGGCGCGGATCGCGCCATCCTGATTGAAACGGATGTTGAATTACAACCGCTCGCTGTTGCGAAACTGTTGAAAGCGATTGTTGATAAAGAGCAGCCCAAGCTCGTGATTCTTGGCAAACAGGCCATTGATGACGACGCCAATCAGACGGGCCAGATGCTGGCTGCACTGCTGGGTTGGGGACAAGCTACGTTTGCATCGAAAGTTGAAGTCGCAGGCGATGTGGCAACGGTTACGCGCGAAGTCGACGGCGGCGCAGAAACGGTCGCCATCAAGCTGCCAGCGATCATCACGACCGATCTTCGTTTGAATGAGCCGCGTTATGCGACGCTGCCCAACATCATGAAGGCCAAGAAAAAACAGCTTGATATTTTCAAGCCAGCAGACTTGGGCGTTGACGTGACGCCGCGCCTTACCACGCTGCGCGTGGACGAGCCGCCAAAGCGCCAGGGCGGCGTGAAAGTCGCGGACGTTGCCGCACTGATCGACAAACTCAAAAACGAAGCGAAGGTGATCTAACCATGGCAAATTTAGTCATTGCTGAACATGATCACGGCTCACTTAAGGCTGCGACGCTGAATGTAATTTCTGCGGCCACTGCAATTGGTGGCGACGTGCATGTGCTCGTTGCTGGTCACAATGCGGGTGCTGCTGCTGCTGCTGCTGCGCAGGTCGCGGGCGTATCGAAAGTATTGCTGGCGGATAACGCGGCGCACGCTAACCTGCTGCCCGAAAGTGCTGCCGCGCAGGTGGTTGCCGTTGCTGCGGCTTACAGTCACATCCTCGCGCCCGCGACGGCGTATGGCAAAGGAGTCGCTCCTCGTGTGGCAGCCCTGCTCGACAAAGCGCAGATCAGCGACATCATCAAGGTCATCGATGCCGACACCTTCGTTCGCCCCATTTATGCAGGCAACGCTTACGCCACGGTCAAGTCGTCTGACAGTGTGAAAGTCGTTACCGTTCGCGGCACCGCGTTCGTGGCAGCAGCAACAACTGGTGGGAGCGGTGCCGTTGAGAGCGTTGCGGCGGTTGCTGACAGCGGCCTCTCGATCTTCGTCTCCGCTGAAATCACCAAGAGCGAGCGACCGGAATTGACCGCTGCGAAGATCATCGTTTCCGGTGGTCGCGGCCTTGGCTCGGGCGAAAAATATCGCGAAGTGCTGACGCCGTTGGCTGACAAGCTGAACGCCGCAATGGGTGCCTCGCGCGCTGCGGTTGACGCAGGCTTTGTACCGAACGACTATCAGGTCGGACAAACTGGCAAGATCGTCGCGCCGGACTTGTACATCGCTGTCGGCATCAGCGGCGCGATACAGCATCTGGCCGGGATGAAAGACAGCAAAGTCATCGTCGCCATCAACAAGGATCCTGACGCGCCAATCTTTGGCGTCGCAGACTATGGGCTGGTCGGCGATTTGTTTGAGGCTGTGCCGCAGCTCGTCGCTGCACTGTAAAGCACCGCAAACAAAACGCCACCCCGGCGGAGGCCGGGGCCCACGCCCGACGCATCGAGTTTATTTTGCTGAGAGCCTGCCCCGGCGCAGGCCGGGGGCGTGGATACCGGCCTCCGCCGGTATGGCCAGAACTTGAGTTGCTTCACGTCTCCCGTAGCTTCCCGCCGCCCGCGCTATGGGCTTTGGCTCGAATCACACCCACATCAAGAGTGCAAATGTCTACCTATCAAGCTCCCCTCAAAGAATTCCAGCTCCTCCTCGAAACGGTCGCGCCGATTGCAGAGTTAGCAAAGCTGCCGCACTTCTCCGATGCGACACCGGACACGGTCTCGGCGATTCTCGAAGAGTCAGCGAAATTCGCGACCAACGTGCTCGATCCGCTCAACTGGTCTGGCGATCAGGAAGGCTCGAAGCACAATCCCGCCGACAACACGGTGAGCACCCCGAAGGGCTTTAAGGCGGCCTATGCGGCTTACCGCGAAATCGGTGGCACTGGCTTGCCGATGCCTGCCGAGTTCGGAGGCATGGCGATGCCGCGCTCGGTGGCGGCGCTCACCGATGAAATGCTGCATTCGTCGAACCTGAGTTTTGGTTTGTTGCCGATGCTTGCGCAGGGGGCCACTGAGGCCATTCTGCTGGCGGGTTCAGACCAGCTCAAAGCGATCTACGTGGAAAAAATGGTGAGTGGAGAATGGGCAGGCACCATGAACCTCACTGAGCCGCAGGCGGGTTCCGACTTGTCGCTCGTGAAATCGCGCGCTGAGCCGCAAGCCGACGGTACGTACAAAGTTTTTGGTACGAAAATTTTCATCACGTTTGGCGAGCACGACTGGACCGAGAACATCATTCACCTCGTACTTGCGCGATTGCCCGACGCGCCTCCCGGAGTAAAGGGGATTTCGCTTTTTGTCGTGCCGAAAATGCTGGTGAACGCGGACGGTTCACTCGGTGCGCGGAACGACGCCAAGTGCATCTCGATTGAGCACAAGCTGGGCATCCACGCCTCACCGACCACCGTCATGCAGTTTGGCGACGCAGGAGGCGCGACCGGCTATCTGATCGGTGAGGAAAATCGTGGGCTTGAATACATGTTCATCATGATGAACGTGGCACGCTTTGGCGTAGGGTTGCAGGGCATTGGTCTGGCAGAACGCTCATATCAGCACGCGGTGGCCTTTGCGCGCGAGCGCGTGCAGTCGCGCGATGTAGGCGCACCGAAAGCCGGATCAACGCCGATCATTCGTCATCCTGACGTGCGCCGCATGCTCATGCGGATGCGCGCTCAAACCGAAGCTGCGCGGGCATTGTCGATGGCCACCGCCTATGCGATTGATCTCGCCGAAGCGCATCCCGATGCGGCCGTGCGCGCCGTCAATCAGGCGTTTGTTGATCTCATGATCCCCGTGCATAAAGGCTGGGCAACCGAGATGTGCCAGGAGGCAACGTATCTCGGCATTCAGGTACACGGCGGCATGGGTTTCGTCGAAGAAACCGGTGCCGCACAGTACTACCGCGATGCCCGTATCACGACGATTTACGAAGGCACAACAGCCATTCAGGCGAATGATCTCGTCGGTCGCAAAATGGCGCGTGAAGGCGGCGTTACAGCGAAGGCCGTCATTACCTCGATGCGCGCATTCGCCAAAGAGCTGACCACGTCCAACAACGCGCACCTTAAAGTCACTCACACAAAACTCGTAGCAGGCATCGACGCCGTCGAGCGCGCCGTTGAGTTCAACCTCGCAACATTCAACAGCAACGTGCGCGCCAGCTTCGCAGGCAGCGTTCCGATGGTCAAACTTTTCGGCATTGTCTGCGGCGCATGGCAACTGGCGCGCGTGGCACTGGAGGCAGACCAACGCATCAATGCGGGTCATGCCGACAAGACGTTTTACGAAGCAAAGCTCGCCACGATGCGCTTCTTCGCCGACACCATGATTCCCGAGGCGATCGCCGCGGCAGACACCATCGTTAACGGCTCGGAAGGCACGCTCGCCCTGGCAGAAGCTTCGTTCTAACCTTCACCCGTCGAGCCATGCTGCAACTCCACTACTACCCTTCAAACGCATCCATCACGCCGCACATTTTGCTTGAAGAAATGGGGCTGCCATTTGAGCTAAAGCTGGTGGATCGCACGAACAATGCGCACAAAACGCCCGAGTACCTGAAGCTCAACCCGAACGGGCTGATTCCAGTGCTCGTCGATGGTGATCTGGTTCTGTACGAAACAGCGGCCATCTGTATGCACCTGACTGACATGCATCCCGAGATGGGCCTGGCACCGGCGGTCGGTACCCATGAGCGCGCGCAGTTTTACAAATGGCTCATGTGGCTGACCAACACGTTGCAGCCAACGATCATCATGTACTTCTACACAGATCGCTACACGACCTCGACCGACGCGGCGGTGATTGCGCAGATCAAGGCAAAAACACAGGAGCGCATCGGCGCGATGCTCAAGCAGCTGGACGACCATCTTGCCGCAAACGACGGCCCCTGGATGATGGGCGAAAAATTCTCGGTGCTCGACATCTACACCTTCATGCTCGGCCGCTGGACGCGGGTTTTTGAAGGTGCGCCACCGGCGACTCAAGCCGCGAAAACGTGGCCTCACCTGGGCCCGTTTATGCATCGAATGCTGGCCCGTCCTGCGGTGCAACGGGTCGTCGCGACAGAAGCGCTGAAGGACCCAATTATTTAGCGTACCCGATTCCTCGGCAAAAAAAACGGGTACAGCTTTCTGACGTAGTTTCCGTTATACAGGGGCTACGCAGCGCTTTTTTGCATTGTCGACTTTTGGAGAAAACGGTTTGCAGCCCCTAGACTGCGGCAGTTCCGCGAAAAAGCCGTATCATTAATCAAAGCGTCTGATCGCGGGGCCGAACCGCCCGACGCATCGGCAATTTCGATGATCATGGCGGACGGGCATCACGTTGGCAACACTCATTCCTTCACTGGGATCAGCGCATTTTGACTCCAGAGGCGAAGTCCGTGTCGCCGAACGGCTCAAGGACTTTCTCGAAGAAAACACGTGGGTCTGGCACAACTTGCCCGTCGGGCCTCGCGGTCGCCATCCCGATTTTGTACTGCTTAATCCGGGGCGTGGGGTGCTCGTGCTTGAAGTCAAGGATTGGCGGCTCGACAACACCGACAACTGGTCCAAACTTGATGTAGACCTGATCACGGCGCGCGGCGTTGTACGCGAACGCAACCCGATGGAACAGGTGCGTGAATATCTGTTTACCGTCAAGCAGTTGCTCGAAAAAGACAAGCTGTTGCGGCAACCGGTCGGGCACAAATTTGAAGGTCGCGCCGCGCTCTCGTTTGGCTTTGGCGTCGTGTTTACCAACATCACACGACGGCAGTATGAGCAGGCCGAACTGGGGGACGTGCTGCCCGGTCATCGCTGTATTTTTCGTGATGAGATGACCGAGACTGTCGACCCGGAACGGTTTCGCACGCAGGTCTGGGCGCTAATGTCGATGCCACAGCGGCCCGCACTGTCTTTGCCACAGGTTGACCGCATTCGGGCGCTGCTGTTCCCCGAAGTGCGCATCACGCAGATCGCGTTGCCCTTCGATGATTTCAACGCAACGGACGCAGCCGATCCGGACGCGGCAGCTGATCGCATGCTGAGCGTGATGGATTTGCAGCAGGAGCTGCTTGCGCGCAGTATGGGTTCGGGTCATCGCATCGTGCGCGGCGTAGCGGGTTCCGGCAAAACGCTGGTGCTTGCCTTCCGCGCAGAGCATATCGCGCGTGCGGCGACGCGCCCCGTCCTGATTCTTTGCTACGGTAACGGCATCGCCGGTCGTCTCGACAACGCGATGCAGGATCGCGGCATTGAGGATCGCGTTAAGGTGTCGACGTTTCATTCATGGTGCCTGCACATGCTGAAGACGTACGACATTGCAGCTCCGCTTCGGCGCGAATTTTCCGAACTGTCTGCATGGAATGTGGCAAACGTCAACGCTGTGTTCGCGGCGGTAGACAAAGGTCTGATTCCATCCGGACATTACGACGCAATCCTTATCGATGAAGCGCATGACTTTGAGCCGCAGTGGCTTGCACTCGCCGCGAAGATGGTGAACCCCGACACCCGCGCCATGATGATTTGCTACGACGACATGCAGGCGATCTACAAAGGACGGACGCGACCGGTGTGGAGCCAGCTTGGCATCGAAGCCAAGGGCCGCACCACGGTGCTCAAAGTAAATTACCGTAACACCGCGCAAATACTGAGCTTCGCGCGACGTTTCGCGGCTGACATCATCGCTGCACCCGGCATGAGCGCGGACGATGAAGACCCCATATTGGTGCCGCAGGATGGCGGTCGCGATGGCATTGAGCCCGTGGTACGTAAGTGTCAGAGCGTCGATGGCGAAGGCCACGCGATTGCCGAGTGGATTGCCGCACGTAACAAGGCGGGTTACGCGTGGGCTCAGCTCGCAGTGCTGTTTCCGACTCATCACATCGGCGAGCAATTCGCGCGAGCGCTAAAACGTCTGGGCATTCCAGTCGATGTCGCCAGCGAGCGCAAAAATCGTGTTCAGCCGAACGTCAACGCGGTACGCCTCTTAACCATGCACAACGCGAAGGGACTCGAATTCCCATGCGTGGCCATCGGCGGATTGGGCTGGTTTACTGGCCAACACAGCACGCTTGAAGACGATGTGCGACTGGCCTACGTCGCGGTCACGCGGGCCACTCACGAAGCATTGCTCACCTACTCTCACGCCTCGCCGTTAGTCGAACGGATCATTGCGGTGTAACCGTCTTCAACGTGCGGCGGCGAACATTACTCAATCCGCCTTCGCGCCCGAATCCTTCACGACTTTCGCCCACTTGGCGATTTCGGCTTTTTGATACGCGGCGAGTTCTTCTGACGTTCCGCCAACCGGGTCAAGTCCGTTATCAGCGAGCTTTTTCGTCACGTCGGGTGTTTTCAAAATCCGGCGCACCTCGGCCTGCAGTTTGTCGATGATTGGCTTTGGCGTGTTGGCCGGCGCAAACAGCGCGAACCAGCTGACAGCGTCAAAGCCCGGCAGCCCGGATTCAGCGATGGTTGGAATGTCCGGGGCGGCGGGCGAGCGGGTGCTGCTGGTCACGCCCAAGGCGCGCAGCTTGCCTTCCCGCACCAGCGCAAGGCTCGACGGCATGTTGTCGAACATCATCGTAACGCGCCCGCCCAGCACGTCTGGAATCGCCGTGGCGCGGCCTTTGTAAGGGACATGAACCATGTCGATACCGGTCATGGTCTTGAACAGTTCACCGGAGACGTGAATCGAGGTTCCTGAGCCCGATGACGCGAAGGTCATCTTGCCTTCCTTTTTGCCGAGCGCAATGAAGTCTTTCAAATTTTTCGCG
>JANXUB010000229.1 GCA_025352105.1 Burkholderiales bacterium
GCGGCTCAACTGGCTATACCGGTCTTCGAGGTCAAAGAAGCTTGTCTGCATGCAATCGTGTCTCGTTTCAGCGTTCTACTTATAACGAGCAACCGTCGCTTGCCGTTGGCTGCTTCGCGCTGAATTTATAGGAGTGCCCTAAACTGCGAACCATCTTCTATGGAAGTGATGATCCAATTTCTACTCCGGACCATGAGATATCGATTGCAATTGGCTCAACCCCTCGCTCGATACGATTCTTCCCGTCAGAGAACGATAAATCGTTCTTCTGGGTCTTTGACGCCGGGTACTGGAACGGGATCGGAGCCTCGAACCCAGTGCGTTACACAGAAGTAATTCGCGACGCAAACTGGATTGTCTCCAAATCCGAGGACGGAGGCTCCTTTAACGGTCGCTACGTGCGGTGGGGTACTCTCGGCGGAACCCCGTTTCAGGTTTCAAAAGATCTCAAAAACTGGACAACCCTAGCTCCGGATGACTTGCTAGTTCGCGACCCAAGGCCGACAACAATGCTTTGGGGAGCGCTGGCTGCGAAAGGAGTCTTCCTTAAGTCGATCATCGACGAACGGACTCCAGCTTCTCTGCAACGCGTAGCTCTAATGATGCACACGCTCGAGAGCGAGGGCGGCGACGATGTTGGAGCAAACCAGCCTGGGGAGGGAGACGGTGACGGACATGGCGACGACGATAGTCGCGAAGATGGCCTCATTTCCTATCATTTTGATGATCCAAGTCAGCCTGACTACCAAGGCGATGAGCAGATTTCGGTTGATTTGGATGACTCCGACACATCCGATGACTACTCGGACGCAGACCGTGACTATGGAGACGATGGTGGAGGCGGCGATGATGGCGGGGGAGACGGTGAGTAGCGACGCCTAACCCCTCGCTCAACCGGAGAGCCGACGGCATGCCACCAGCCCGGGCCTGGCGTCCTGCCGTTGTATCCCGGTTAGCTCAAACGTTAAATTTCACCGCATTGGGTCTCGAAGTGGCGATAGTTTGCGATTGCAACGCCATGTTTTCGTATATACAATAACCCTATGCGTGCCTCCTACGATCCCTCCAAGCGAGAAAAGGCGTTGGCAGATCGTGGATTGGATTTTGAAGATGCAGTTGTCGTGCTTGGTGGCCTGACAGTCGAGGTCGAAGATACGCGCAAAGACTATGGTGAAAAGCGGATCATTAGTTATGGCTTACTGGCCGGACGCATGGTGGTTGTCGGCTACACCCTGCGTGGCACGGTGCGCCACATTTTTTAGTATGCGAAAGGCAAATGATCGTGAACAAACACGCCTCGCCCCGTACTTTGGGCTCTGATCTCGCGCGCGTAGACGCGCATGTCGTAAAGCCCGCGGAATACAAAGAGCTACCAGAACTCACCGATGAACTACTTAGCCGCGCTGTGGTTAAAAAAGGCGGCCGCCCCAAGTCTGCAAGTCCGAGGCAACTGATTTCCTTGCGTTTGCCGGCGGACGTTATTTCCAAGTGGCGAGCCACCGGGCCCGGCTGGCAAACTCGCATGGCAGAACGTCTTGCCCGGACTCATGTGGTGCGGGCGAGTAGTGAAATTTAATTATTTGCTTGTCACGCACACGCAGCCAAAGGTTGCCGCTTCGCGGCGCTGTTCCACGTGCGGCCCCGGAAGCGCGAGAACGCACTCGCCATTGATGAACTTCGTGCCCTGAGTATCACGCTGGAGAGTGTGGCGACTTGGCTGGAAGGTTCAACGCGTGGAGGGCTGTGGCAAACATTGCGCGTCACCTGACAATGGCGCGCATCGACGGCGTCAAACTATTTGACCGGTAGTGCATTGGCTGGCACTGGCCCCGGCGTCACGGACTTCACGCCAAATACGATACCGACGGTCGCCAGCGCAAGCCCCAAAAGCAGATTCCAGTACAGGGGCTCGCCGAGAAAAACCACCGCGGCGAGCGCGGAGAGACTAGGCACCACTGCTGTAATCATCGTCGAGCGAATCGGCCCGAACGTTTCCACCATGCGCACAAACGTGATGCCGGAAATCACCACCGAACCGACGCCCTGCACCAGCGCCTGAAACAGGATTTCGCTCCACGGCGCTTCTTGCAAATGGCTGACGATGACGCCCGTGAGGGCGAGCACCACATACGTTGGCACAAACGTAAACGCAGCGAATACGCAAATCGCTATGGTCGCCGGAATCGCGGCGAGGCCATGCTTGCGGGTCATCACGGTGTAATAACTCCACGAAAACGAAGCTGCCAGAAAGAGCACGTCGCCCTTCCAGATGTCACCGCCATCGAACGCATGCAGCAAACTCGACCCACCCACCAGAAGGCCACCCGTGATGATGAGCCCGAGTCCGAACCAGCGCTTGCCGCTGATGGGCGTGCCGATGATGACGAACGCGAGCAGCGTCGTCCACAACGGCAGCATGCCGGGCAGCAGCACCGAGCCGTGGGCAGCGGGTGCAAACATGAATCCGCTGTAGACGAACACCGCGTACATGAGCGCCGCAGGGACGCCGATGGTCGCAGTCAATTTCCACGGATAAGGTGACAAGCCCAGCCAGCCTCGCGCTGATTTTGTGTCGGCGCCGATAGCCACTTTTGCCTGATTGCGCACCCACCACCAGCCCCACGGCAGCATGATGATGCCCGCGCCGATCATGCGCACGAATGCGATGTCGAACGGCGTCAGCGTGCGGTGCGACATGGCGCGTGCGATGACGATGAAGCCTGTCCAGATAGTGACCGTGATGATCGCCGCAGCGATGCCGATGGTGCGTTTCGAAAATTGCATTGATGTGATTATCGGGCGAGCTCCGCCTGCGATGGGTGCAATAAGCGCGGCCTAGAATGCAAAGGTGTCATCCATCAAAACGGCAGTTTCTGCAGGCGCGCTTTTTTCCGCCGCCGCGCAGTTCGGCTTCGCTGCCAAAGCCATCTTCATCAAGCTCGCATACGCGGCGCATCCCGGTCTCGACGCGGTGACGCTGCTGGCGCTGCGCATGATCTTCTCGTTACCGTTCTTTCTGCTCATGGCGTGGTGGGCGCGACGGGAGAGCAAAGGTGCTCTGCCCGTGCCGATGCAGCGACGCGACTGGGGCATGATTTTGTTCCTCGGTTTCATCGGCTATTACCTGTCGAGCTTTCTCGATTTTTACGGCTTGCAATTCATCAGCGCGGGGCTGGAGCGGCTGATCCTGTTTACCAATCCGACCATCGTCGTCGTGCTCTCGGCGTTGTTTCTGGCGAAGCCGATTTCGCGACGTGTGGCGTTGGCCTTGCTCGTTTCGTATTTGGGTTTGGGCTTGGCGTACTGGCATGATCTGGTGATCACTAACGACACCAAAGCGTTGGTGACGGGCACGGCGCTGGTGCTTGCCAGCGCGCTTTGCTACGCGATCTACATGATGGTCGGCACCGGGCTCACGCGGCGCATTGGCAGCACGCGATTCACGGCGTACATGATGCTGGTCGCGACCGGATTTGTGATGGCGCAGTTCTTCATCATGCGGCCATTGTCGGCGCTTGATTTACCGATGAAGATTTACGCCTACAGCGTGTGCCTCGCAGTGTTTTCGACTGCGCTTCCGGTGTGGATGATGGCCGAAGCGCTGAAGCGCATCGGTGCGAGCGACGCCTCCATGATCGGCACAATTGGCCCCGTCGTCACGATTTTTTTGGGTGCGTTGTTCCTCGGCGAAGAAGTGTCAGCGCTGCAACTGATCGGCGCGGGGTTGGTGCTGGCTGGCGTGGCGATGATTTCGCTGGCACGACCGAAGGCTGCGCCGCTGGTTGTGATGCCGGATACGCCGACGACGCGCTGACCACGGCAGGGAAGCGCAGCTTCAATCGCCACCCCGGCGGAGGCCCATAAGCGCTAACCTAACTATCATGAAGCCAAGCCGACGCCCCGGATGATGAAAGAAACTTCGTGGTGGAGGTATTGGGGTAGAAGTCGAGAAACTCTTTGGGGGCACGCACCCCGATCCCTAACTTGACTCACCCACACCGACTCGTACCCCG
>JANXUB010000036.1 GCA_025352105.1 Burkholderiales bacterium
CCTCTCAAGATGATGCGTTAATAGAACAAGTCAATTTGAGAGGAATTGCGGAATTGGCCGCGAAAACGTCACCGCAGCTCGCGCGTCTCAATCCGAGCCAAAAAAATCAGTGGATTGCGCAGACAGTTGCACGCGCTAAAGAAAAACTTCGAGTAGCGCTGCCAGCGGCGCAGAACGCGGTCTTTGACGTAGTCAACCACTGAGATTTGGTGGCATCGGCAAACAAATCTCTGGGTATATTGTGTCTGTCTGATACAGCCACGAATCTTCTGATGTGGGGGCATTACACCAGCAGTTACGCGGGATTCGTCATGGAGTTCGACGCGACGCACGATTTCTTCTCGTGTCCGCCCGATGCACACTCTAGCGCTGGCACACTAACCAAAGTAAATTATCCCGACAATCGACCAACGATTCTTCTTGGTGAAGTCACCGATGATTGCGTGGCGCAGCTGTTATTTTCAAAGGCAAAAAACTGGGAGTACGAACAGGAATGGCGTCTCGTGAGACGGTTGGCGTCCGCGAATTCAGTCTTGCCAGGTCAGCCACTCGACATTCACCTTTTCGAGATTCCCCCAACCGCAATTACCGCCGTCATCGTTGGTCATCGGATGAGCAAGGAAAACTTTGGAAAAGTAACAGCGATTCTGACATCGCCGCAGTATCAACATATTGCCTTGAAGCGTATTCAAATACATGCGTCGAAATACTCCCTCACAATTGAGGATGCAACGAGCTGGAACAGCCTGGACTCTGACGCAAGTCGATCATCGATTGCGCAAGACGTGCTTGATTCAATCGCATCCAACAAGACACGTTGAAGCCACTTTATTCTCACTCTGAGCTTGTAAACTGAGAGTAAAACAAATCTGCGCGTCAAACGTGCGAGTTGCGTGCAATTTCCAGTGTCGCGCGACCTCCATAACTCCCGTGGTTTGTTTATGTAACGGAGGAAAAAACTTTGCGAGAGGCCGCCGAGTGGAATCCGCTGGCGTGATTTCTCCTCCTTGCTGCGTTGGCGGTCAGTCTGCTGCGAACGTCATGTTGTTGCGAGCTCAACGCTTCGTCTTCCTACAGCACGTTTGGGATGAACACACGACTGACGCAACGCTCGCGAAGCGCCCGCCAATCAGGTGCATAAGCGCAAGCCGCGCATGCGTCGCTCGCCAAAAATAAAAAAGCGACGGCACTCAGTGCCGTCGAAGCGGGGAATCGGTAGTGTTCGCGACCCGAATGAAGACACCCGGGGTAGACGAACTTAGTGCGCGCGAGCCGCCACAGGCGACGGGTCAAGCCAGTCAGCCGCTTTGCGCAAACCGCGTACCACTGGGCACACGACTGAAACGTAGGTGGCGTGGGCGAATGTTTGGGCATTCGACGCGAGGGATTCGGCGTGCTGGCCGATGCGGACGACGCTCTCGTCGCCCAGCGCCTCAATCACGACCTGGCCGTGACGGCAGGGAATAGCGACGGATTCGCCGCTCTTTACGAAAAAGTCCTGCTGGCTTCCGGATACGGTGACCCAGAGTGCGCCTGACAATGCCTCAACACTTTTCACCTGCGCGGCTTGCAATGCCAGCGCGCGGCTTTTGCCGAGAGTCCAGTCTTGGGTGGCGAGGGGGAATTGGATGGTGTTCATGGCTGTGTTCCTTGCGGACTAAAAATTAAGAATGTGTGCTCCTTGGGTTGTATTTAAGAGAGATAATTCCCCGCTGTACAACGCATTGATTGCAGTCGAGACTGCATAAAACGCATGCAAACGCCGCATTTAACGTCTAGAAACCGCCCGCTCACGCTCGCCGGATTACGCGGATTCGAAGCAGCAGCGCGGCTCGCGAGCCTGACAGCGGCGGCGAATGCGCTCTCGCTGACGCAGTCCGCCATCAGCCGTCAGGTGCAGGGGCTGGAGGACGAATTAGGTGTTTCGCTCTTCGTTCGCAAAGCGCGGGAGATTGCTTTGACCCCGGCTGGGCGTGAGTTTCTGCCGTTGGTTCAGCGAGTTCTGCATGATCTGGACAACGGTGTGGAGCGGCTGCGGCGTGATGTGAATTCGCCGCGTGTGTCGGTGACCACATTCGCGTCTTTTGCCTCGCTATGGCTCATTCCCAGGTTGCAGGGCTTTCGTAATCTGCGCCCGACAGCGGACCTTGATATCGGCGCGACAGACCGCGTGTTTGATCTCGACACCGAGGATGTGGACGTAGCGATTCGATATCTGCGGGCGGAGGCTGCGCCACCCGACGCAACGCTCTTGATTGATGAAGTGCTGTTTCCGCTGGTGAGTCCGAATTACCTGAAGAGTGCGCCGCGTTTGCGACAACTTGATGACCTCAAGCTGCACACCTTGATCGAAGGCGCTGCGGGTGGGCCTGCCGAAGTGCGCTCGACGTGGCCCAGTTTTTTCGAGGCTGTCGGGCAGCCGGAAGTCAAAGGCCGCTCGCAGCTCAAGTTTGATTTCATCATGCAGACTTTCCTCGCAGCGCAGGGCGGACAGGGCGTGGTGCTGGGTCGCACGTACGGCGCGGACGTGTTCATGTCGGGTGGATTGGTGCGCCCGATTGAGGTGTCGGCAGCGACCGGCGCGGGCAGCTATCTGGTGGTTTCCGAGCGGGCGAAGGCCCGCAGCGAGGTCAGGGCGTTTGTCGACTGGCTTCTGGCTGAGACCCGAAAATTCAACGCGGAACTTGACGCGTGGTTGAAGCGTAGTGGCGTGGTGCCGGCGAAACGACCGTCAAGAAAGGCTTGAGGGAACTTTGAGAAAGCGTTGAACAATTTGCCACCCCGTCGAAGGACGAGGCCCACGCCCGATGCAAGTCATTGACGGTGCCGAGGGCGTGGATACCGGCGTGGCTGAAAGCCGGTTCATCCTGAGCCCGACGAAGGGCCGGTATGGCTACATATTTGCATTGTTCAGCGTTGCCTAAGCGGCTACCCCGCCCAGTCCATCGGCAGCGGCGACAACGGCTTTATCTCTTCCATGCAAATCATCGAATGGGTGCTCGCCACGCCCGGCACTTGCAACAATTTATCGGTGAGAAATTCGGAGAGTCCCAGCAAGTCCGGCGCGACCACGCGCAGCATGTAGTCGAACTCTCCGGACACGGTGTAGCACTCGACAATCTCGGGGAATTTCGCAAGATCGGGCTCCAGCTGCCGCACGCGCTTGGATTGCGACCGGTCAATCGTGAGACTCACGAACGCCATGACCCCGAGGCCTATTTTGGTCGACTCCACCAGCGCCGTGTAGCCACGAATTACGCCGCGCTCCTCCAGCGCCCGAACGCGGCGCAGGCATTGCGGCGCGGACAGATGCACGACGTCCGCCAGCTCGACGTTGGTCGCGCGGCCGTCCTTTTGCAGTGCAAACACTAGCTTTTGGTCGAATTTGTCTAGTGAAATGGCCGTCGCGCTCATGCTTTGACGCTTATATGCAAGAAAACTGCATGATACGCCCGATAGGTACACGATGTTGCAACCAAAATTCATCGATTTGCAGGCATGATCTCGGTATCAGCCCGTCACGGGCACACCAAGAGCTGCGCACGCAGACATCATCATGTTCGATCTCAAAAAAACTCTCTCTCAATCCGCCACGCCCACCGTCTCCGCTCGCGCGCTCGAGGACCGCTACGGCGCGAAAAATTATCACCCGCTGCCCGCTGAATTGACGCGCGGCGAAGGCTCGTATCTGTGGGACACCGAAGGCCGTCGCTACATCGACATGATGGCCGCGTATTCAGCCGTGAGCTTCGGCCACGCCAATCCCGAATTGCTTGACGTGTTCACACGCCAGGCATCGCGCCTCGCCGTCACCTCCCGCGCGTTCTACACCGATCAGCTCGGGCCGTTTGCCGAGGCCGTGTGCAAGCTCACGGGCCTCGACCGCATGCTGCCGATGAATACGGGGGCTGAGGCAGTCGAAACCGCCATCAAAGCCGCGCGCAAATGGGGCCACAAGGTCAAGGGCATTCCGGCCAATCAGGCGCAGATCATCGTCGCGGCAGGCAACTTCGCGGGCCGCACCACGACCGTCATCAGCTTCTCGTCGGAAGAGCAATACAAGGACGGTTTCGGGCCGTTCACACCGGGCTTTGTTGCCGTGCCGTTCGGTGATGCCGACGCGCTGGAACAGGCGATCACGCCCAATACCGCCGCCTTTCTGGTGGAGCCGGTGCAGGGCGAGGCGGGCATCATCGTGCCGCCTGCGGGCTACCTGAAGCGCGCGCGCGAAATCTGCACCCGTCACAACGTTCTCCTCATTTGTGACGAGGTGCAGACCGGCATGGGGCGCACGGGCCGCAACTTCGGGTTCGAGCACGACGGCATCAAACCTGACGCGATCACGCTGGGCAAAGCGCTCGGCGGTGGGCTGCTGCCGGTGTCCGCTTTTGTCGCGACCGAAGCCGTGATGTCGGTGTTCAATCCCGGCGATCATGGCAGCACCTTTGGCGGCAATCCGCTCGCCTGCGCGGTGGGCCTCGCTTCGGTGAATCTGCTGCAAACGGAGAAGCTCGCGGAGCGCGCCGAAGCGACGGGCAGCTATCTCATCCAACGCCTGCAGCGGTTCGATCATCCGGCGATCAAGGCGGTGCGCGGACGCGGTCTTTTCATTGGCATGGAGCTTGATCCGAAAGTGGTCACTGCGCGTGAATTTTGTGAGGCGCTGCTGCTGCGCGGTGTGTTGTCGAAGGACACCCATCACACGGTGGTTCGCTTCGCGCCGCCGCTCAACATTTCGCGCGAAACGATTGATCAGGCGCTGGCTGTGATTGAAGCGACGCTGGATGAGTTTTCGATGGTGCCCGCGCTGACCGTCTGATCGGCGGACGCATTGCCGGACGGATTCCATCGCGATTTTCGCGACGCTTTTCTCATTGAAATCGCCCCCACAAATACAGACAAGCTCACCACTCGTTCCGGAAATCCCGCGCTTGGTCGCATGCCAGCGATTGATTCATTGTGCAAAGCGTGGTTGGCTCTATAGTTTGCTGTTGAACACAGCTTGTCAGGCTACAGCTTATCTCTGCATGCTCGGTTGAATGGGGGCTAACCGTCATTTTCGCAACAAGTCGATTTACGCAATAAATCGGCTGTAGCCCACGTGCAACCGTCCTTTCATGAAAAAGCTGTAACCTAAATACCTTTAGGATTTTCATGAACTTTCGTCTTCGCACACTGCATCTGGCGCTGATCGCCAGCGGCGCATTCGGCCTTGCTTCCTGCGCAACCGTCGCGCCAACGGCGACCGATGCGCCGACCAAAGCCTCAGCTGCTGCGGCCGCCACCGATGTCGCGACTGCCGCAACCAACACTGCTGCCGGAATCACCGATCCGAAGTCCGCTGTCGGCGCCCAAGCCGTCGCCGCGTCTGCACGAGCGAGCGCAGCCGGTGCGGTCGCTGCCGCAGCCGCAGGCGGTCCACCCGCACCCAAGCCGTTCGCCGACGTGATCAAGGACGCGAAAGAGGAGCCCGGTTTTTTCACCACCTGGCGCAAGGACGACAAGGTGTGGATCGAGATTCCCGAGGCGATGTGGGAGCGGCCGTTTTTCTTCTCGGTGAACGTGACCAACTCCATCGGCGACGCTGGTCTGTTCGGCAATCAGATGGGCGGTTTTCTGGCGGCGGGTCGCGGGCAGTATTTCGCCAGCTTCAAAAAATTCGGCCCGCAGGGCGTGCAGCTGATCGCGCGCAATGTGGCGTATACGGCGGCCAAGGATGCACCGATTCGCCATGCGGTTGAACGCTCGTTCTCCGACAGCCTGATCGCCAGCGCGGTGCTCGCCAGCGCGCCGCATCCCGAGCGAAAGAGCGTGCTCGTGGAGGCCAACGCGCTCTTCATCAATGACTTTCCCATGGCTGCACAGCAACTGGAGCAAACGTTCCGCCAGCCATATTCCTTTGACCCGAAAAACTCGAGCATCGAGAAAGTTCGCAACTCTGAAACCGAGACTGGATTCAACGTTCGCAGCCACTACCAGCTGAATCGGATTTCACTGCCGCCGCCGATGCCAAATCCGTCAGCGCCGCCTTCGCGTGTCCCGAGCACATTGCCTGACGTTCGTTCGCTGTTCATGGGCTTCTATTACGGTTTCTCCAAGCTGCCGGAACCGATGCGTCCGCGTGTGGCCGATCCGCGCGTTGGTTATTTCACGACCAACGTGAGCGACTTCACCAACCCTGACCAGCGTGAACAGAAGACACGCTACATCCAGCGCTGGCGGCTTGAGAAAAAAGATCCCGACGCAGCGCTCAGCGAGCCGAAAGTACCGATCACTTACTGGCTCGACAAAAACATTCCGACTGCGTATCGCAAAGCTGTCACTGAGGGCATTCTCGAGTGGAACAAGGCGTACGAAAAGATTGGTTTTAAAAACGCAGTGGTCGTCAAACAGCAGGACGACAACGATGATTTCGATACCTCGGCAACACGCTTTGCATCGATCCGTTGGGTGGCAGGAAACGGCATCCCGTTTGGCGCACGCGGCCCAAGCAAAACCGATCCGAGAACCGGTGAAATTCTCGATGCCGATATCGAAATGAACGAGGAAATCACGCGTCTCTACAGCGGGCGGGTGGCTGAAGATCCTCCGCGTCCCATTGGGGCCGCGGGTGCTGGTTTGTTCCGCAATTCAGGCCAGCTTTGTACCTACGCCGACAGCAAACTGACCGAGGCTGCATTCGCGCTTGATCTCCTGGTGGCGCGCGGTGAGTTTGAATACGGGTCGGCGAAGGCCGAATCTTGGATCATGGACGCAATCAAGGACATCACCGCACACGAGGTCGGCCACACTCTTGGTCTGCGACACAACTTCAAGGGCTCCACCTCGATCACGCCCGAGCAGCTGCGCGATCCGAAGTTTGGCGCAGAAGTGGGGGTTTCATCCTCTGTGATGGACTACAACGCGCTCAACATCGCGACCAAAGATGAGCGTCAGGGTCAATACTCTATGATCACCGTGGGCAGCTACGACATCTGGGCCATTGAGTATGGCTACAAGGAAACCACGCCGGAAACCGAGCAGGCCGAGCTCGCCAAGACCCTCTCTCGCGCCACTGAGCCCGCGCTTGCCTACGCAACCGACGAGGACGCAGGCTTCGGCAGCCTCCTCGAAGGCATTGATCCGGAAGTTAACCGCAGCGATTTGTCGAGCGATCCACTAGGATTCTACGAAAAGCGTTTCACCGTGATTCGCGAGCTGTGGGATCGCGTGCAAACGCGCGAATTGCCGGTTGGCACGAAGTATGAACAACTGCGCCGCAATTTCGAACGTGGCTTCCGGCTGATGGGCGAGGTCAGCGAGCTCACGGCAAAATACGTCGGCGGCGTTGCAGTGTTGCGCGACGTTTCCGGCACCGGGCGGCAGCCGCTGACGCCGACCGATGCTGCCAAGCAACGGCGTGCGTTGGATCTTTTAACGCGCAACCTGTTCACCGTTGATTCATTCAAATTCAAGCCGGAATTTTTGGGCAAACTGACGCCCGACTTTGATGCGCGCTGGGATCAGGTGTCGGACGACGAAATCGGCGTTCCGGTGGTGGGTGCGATTGATTCATCGGTCGCGGGACGGGTCTTCGCGATTCAGCGAGCCACACTCAACCAGCTCATGCGCGACAGCGTGGCGGCGCGTGTGCTCATTGCGCCGGAAAAAATGAGCGATGCCAGCAAAGCACTCGGCCTGCCGGATCTCTACAGCACGCTGCAAAAGGCTATCTGGAGTGAGCTTAACACCGGTGCGCCGATCAACCTGATGCGACGTAATCTTCAGCGCGAACATGTGCGTTTGTTGACCGAAGCGGTTGCCCGCCCGAGCCCGCGCGCGCCCGCTGATGCGCGGAGTTTGCAGCGCGAATACGCAACCGAATTGCTCGCGTCTCTGCGCCGGGCGACGGCGAAGCCGGGTAGCGACATCCAGCTGCGCGCGCACCTCAATGAATCAATCGCGATGCTCGACGGAGCCCTGAAAGCGCAAATCGCAAAAGTGCTGGGCTAGTCGCGACACCGGCGAGATGCGAAAATCGCGGGATGATATCCATCCCAATTCCTCTCGTTTCGTTGGTGTTGTTTGTGGCGTCGGGTGCAAACGCGCAGTCGGCTGCGACGGTCGCAGCGCCCACTTCTGCGCAGTTTGCAAAGCTCTGTACCAACACCGCCGATCCTGCCGATTGCGGCAAGAAGATTGAAGCCGAACAAATCAAGCGCGCGGGTTCGGTGGTCAAGCGCGTCGGCAATTTGCTCGCAGTCACCGTGCCCGGCGAGCCGCCGTTTTTGTTCGAAGATAAGCCGGGCGAGGCGGGGCCGAACCTGAGTTTCTTCGCTTACTACGCGTCGGCCGACGCCGTGGTGCTGTATCGCGCGCAGGCCGACAAGCTTGATTTCGTACTTGTGCATCGGGCAACAACGAGCACGACCGATCTGCCTAATGAGCCATTTTTTAACAGCGACGGGCGCTATTTTGTGACGGTGGATTTCTGCAAGGACGATTGCGAAAATCGTCTTTCGGTGTGGCGCTTCGAGCGTCGCGGCCCTGCCCGTGAACGGGTGTTTACGCCGCGCACGCCATGGACAGATGCGGGTGTGAGTTGGGGCTCGCCGCGCCGCCTTGTGATTGACTATACCGAGGACGGCAAGAACGCATCGATGAATCTCGACATGAATGATCCGCGCTGGACGGTGCTCCTTCCATGAGCGGGGCCATGGCAGAAACTTTGGAAGAAACGACCGATACCTCACGACATCGCCCGATCCGCAGCTTCGTCATACGTGCTGGGCGGATGTCGCCGAAGCAGGAGCGTGGCCTCACCGAGGGCATGGAGCGGCACGGCCTCACTTATGCGCCAACGCCGCTCGATTTTGCAAAAATATTCTCACGCGATACAGCCACGATTCTCGAAATCGGTTTCGGCATGGGCACCACGACTGCCGAAATTGCCGCTGCACACCACGACACCAATTACCTCGCAGTCGAAGTGCATCCGCCGGGTGTCGGCAGTTTGTGCAACCTGCTTGACGATCAATCGCTGGTGAATGTCAAAGTCATCCAGCATGACGCGGTTGAAGTGTTGAATCACATGATCGCGCCCGGTTCGCTGGCGGGAATTCACATCTACTTCCCCGACCCGTGGCATAAGGCGCGGCATAACAAGCGCCGTCTCGTGCAGCCACCGCTGGTTGCGCTGCTCGCGTCGCGCCTCGCGCCCAGCGGGTATCTACATTTGGCCACCGACTGGGTGCCGTATGCCGAGCACATGCTGGAGGTTTTGTCCGTCGAGCCGCTACTCAAAAACACGAGCGGCGACTATGCGCCGCGCCCGCCGTGGCGACCGGAAACCAAGTTCGAGCGACGGGGTTTGAAGCTCGGGCATGAGGTGCGCGATTTGCTGTTTCGCAAGGTCGGCTAACGCCGAAAATCACGCGCAGTGAGTGGCGCAGACGCCGTTGACGACGGCGCGATCACGGGCAATCCCGAGAACACGGCCTGCGGCTGAAACTCTCCGGCGCGTGCCACGACATAGGCTGCTTTGTCCGCTTCACCAGCCCGCATGAGCGCCTGCGCATAGGCGGTCAGGAGCCGCTCGTCGAGTACCTGCCGGATCGGTCGCGCAAACCATTCGAGCTCTGCGCGATCACCGGCCAACATGATGGCGGCGTAATCGCCAAACTGCCCGTAGAGTGGGCTTTTGCGCGCTTCGCTCACAGCGACGCTCAAAGCACCGGCGTTCGTCGTCTGGCTATAGATGGCGGTGATTTTTCGGTACTCATTCCATGCGTAAAAACTGATCGCGACGCACGCGACAGAGATCGCCGTTGCCATGCTGCACACAGCCATCGATAAACGTGTTGGCGTAGGTGACGGAGTCATCGCGTCATCCGTCGTACCTCTCGTACCGCTCGCGCCGCTGCAAACCAGCCAGGCCAGCAGAAACGCCGAAGGCAGCAGAAAGTATGCGAACCACAGCGGGTATTCAAACAAGCTGTGCAACAGGATGGTGGCGAGCATCAAAAACGCCGTTGCGCCGTCGCGCGAGCGGACTGCGGCGCGCGCCCGCCAAAGCGTTAACGCCAGCAACGCGAGCACGCCAGCCGCCACCGGCCATCCCAGCTCAGCCGCGAGATTTAAGGGCAGCGAATGCGCATGGTCGAACACATCCGGTGCGCGCGCTGGCAGCGGCGTGAGTGTCCACGCAAAATTAAGCTGCCCCCAGCCTACGCCAAGCCACGGTGAGTGTTGAATCAGCGTCCAGACGTCGCGCCACAGGGCAAGACGCTGCGCCAGCGCCGGCTCAGCCGTGGCGCGGGTAAAGGCGCTGGCGGCGAACCACAGCAACACCAGCGCGACCAAGCCCGCAGCCAGCCACGCCGCGCGCGGCCACGCACGCGCCCGCCGCGAACGCAGGAGCGCGACGCCAACGATCAGCACCAGACTCAACACGCCGACGCGCGAACCGGTGGCGAACAACGTGGCAAGCAACGGCAGGCTGACGGCGAGCCACAGTACCGCAAGGCGGCGCAGCAGAAATGTCGCGGAAAGCAAACCCCAGATCATGAGCGTGGCCAGCTGATTCGGCTGCCGCAAATTGCCGCCGATGCGCTCGCTGCCATGATCGGTCGGGCTGCCAATCGCGGGCGCGCTGCTCGCGATCCAGCTGTCATTTGTCCAGTTTGGGGCGAACGATTGAAGGAGGGCGACGCCCGCATTGAACAGCGCAGCAATCATAACGCCGAACAGAAATGCGTGCATCCATGCGCGCAGAAAATCGCGATCCGCGCGGCGAATCAATACGGCGTGCGTGACGATTGCGGCCAGCGATAAATTGAACACGGCAGGCAGCGCGATAAATGCGGGCGTCAGGCCAAAACCGACCTGCAACAACACCGTCGCGATCAACAGCGCCCACAGCCCGGTGATAGGCCAAAGCGGGCGCAGCGAGTCGTTAGCCGCACTTTTGCCGCCGGATTTGTTGTGAACGCGCAACGAGGCCAACGTGGCCGAACTCGCCGCGAATGCGACAGCAGCGACGAGCGACCAAAGCACGGCCGACAGCCATTGACTGAAAAATGCGGGTAGCGGCGGCGCTTGATACGCCCAAATGAACGGAAGTGCCACGGCGGCTGTAGTCGCCACGAGCAGCGTGTACTCACTTTTTCCACGGCGCAGCGAATTGTCCGGAGTTTTTGCAGTGGCTAATCGACTCAAGGGCTTATTTGACCGGGGCTAGAAGCGATTTTTAGTGAAAGTCGACTATAGACTAAATTACGGTTCAGCCCCACAAAATTGGCCGATCCGGGAAAAAGCTGATGCCTACAAACTGCCGTTGCCTTTTGTTACAAAATCGCTCAGGAATGTCTCCGAACGACGACAGAACTGAAGCTTACCGAATGTGAGCGCTTGCTCATCGCAACTATTTTGACTTGCTTCGAGTCATAGGAACTGTCACAATTTTGTCAATAACCACAACGACAGGCTAATTTTGATTCTACGGGTGTTCATCCGGGGGGCGCGTTTCGCTTCCACGGTAGCCGTTGCTGGGCTGGCCGCGTCATCGATTGCGCTGGCGTCGCCCATTGGTTATTCGGTTCGCAGCGACGTCGACGCCAAGCTCTACCGCCTCGAAATGGCCACCGGCGTTGCCACCGAAATCGGGGCCACGGGCTTCAGCAAAATTGAAGCGCTCGCCATTAATTCGGCAGGCGAAATTTACGGCGTTAATCCGGTAAGCGCGCAATTGGTCAAATGTTCGGCGGCGACCGGTGCATGCAAAGCAGTGGGCACTTTGGTCGGATTGCCGCAAGTACCCTCGAACGCGGGGCTCGCCTTCGCGTCAACGGGCGCGCTCTATCTTGCGGTCAATGCGGCCGTCTACTTTGTCGATGCGGCGACAGGAGCCGTGGCCTCGCTCGGCGCCACCGGGCCCGCGATTTCGGGGTTGGCTGGTGTCGCCCCGAGCGCCACCTGTGCCTCCGGTCTATACGCGATGGGCGGCAACACGGATCGCGGCAAGTTCTACTGCATCAACACGACGACGGGCGCTGCCACGTTGCTCGGCACTTTAGGCATCAACCCGCTGGATGTGGGGCTGGACGGCGATCCGGTCACTGGTCTGGTTTGGGGAATCAATGACGACGTGCCGGGGCAAGTGTTTGCAATCAATCCGGCCACGCTGGCGATCACCAATACCAACACAGTCACGCTGGCGGGCAAAGCCATCGGCGGCTTTGAAAGTCTGGCCATTGCGCGCACCGGCACGACCGCCGTGGGCGACATCGTGCCCGTGGCAGCGCCCGATCCGCTGGTCGTGCCAACTTTGTCGCCTGCGTTGTTGGCAGCGCTATCGATTTTGCTTGCGGTCAGCGCCGCATTGCTGTTTCGCAAGCGCCAATTCGCGGCGATTTCGCTACGCAAATAGCGTTGCAAGCGCTGCGCCCGGATCGGGTGCGCGCATGAAGGCTTCTCCGACCAGATAAGCGTGCACGCCGTGCGAACGCATGTGCGCAACGTCTGCGCTGGTGAGAATGCCGCTCTCGGTGATCACACGCTTGCCCGCCGGAATTTTTGCTAGCAGTTCGGTCGTCGTTGAAAGCGACACATTGAATGTGCGCAGGTCGCGATTGTTGATGCCGATCAGAGATGTTTGCAAGGTCAACGCGGCTTCCAGTTCGGCTGCATCATGCGATTCGACGAGCACGCTCATGCCCAGCTCGACAGCGAGCGACTCAAGCGCGAGCATCTGGTTCCACTCCAGCGCACCAACGATCAGCAGAATGCAGTCGGCACCCATCGCACGAGCTTCATAAACCTGATACGCATCGACGATGAAATCTTTGCGGATTACGGGCAGGTTGCACGCCGCGCGCGCCGCTTGCAAGTACGCAACCGAGCCCTGAAAGTACGGTGCATCCGTGAGCACGGAAAGACACGCAGCGCCACCCGCTTCGTAGCTCTTCGCGATGTCAGCCGGAACGAAGTTTTCGCGCAGAATGCCTTTGCTGGGGCTCGCTTTTTTCACTTCGGCGATCACGGCACTTTTGCCTGCCGCGATCTTCGCTTCGATTGCGGCTGCGAAGTCGCGAACGTCGCCCGTGTCGCGACGGGCTTCCGCCTCCGCGCGCACCGCAGACAAAGGTTTCGTGCGCATCAACGCCGCGATCTCGTCGTGTTTGGTCGCGATGATTTTGTTGAGGATATCGCTCATGCAACAAACGGTTTGGTTCTGAAGGACTGCGTAAAGGCTGCAAATTCATCAACCTTTTTGCGAGCTGCCCCACTCTCAATGGCCGTCAGTGCCAGAGCAATTCCATCGCGCAATGTCGGCGCTAAATTGGCCGTGTAAAGCGCAGCACCAGAATTAAGTAGCACCACGTTTCGCGCCGGTGTCGGCGCACCGTCAAGCGCCGATAGCAACATCGCTTTCGACTGCTCCGGCGTGTCCACTCGCAGGTTACGTGTCGCGCTCATCGTGAAGCCAAAATCTTCGGGATGAATTTCGTATTCCGTGATCTTGCCGTCCTTTAATTCGCCGACCAACGTTCCCGCGCCGAGCGAAATCTCATCGAGCGAATCGCGACCATGCACGACCATGACATGCCGCGCACCGAGCCGCTGCATCACACGCGCCTGAATGCCGACCAGATCAGCATGGAAAACGCCCATCATCGTGTTCGGCGCGCTGGCCGGATTGGTCAACGGGCCGAGAATGTTGAAGATGGTTTTGACGCCCAATTCACGGCGAATGGGCGCAACCGCTTTCATCGCCAGATGATGGTTCGGCGCAAACATGAAGCCGATGCCTGTGGCCACGATGCACTGCGCGATCTGGTCGGAGGTCAGCATGATGTTTACGCCGAGGGCCTCAAGCACGTCGGCCGCGCCGCTCTTTGATGACACGCCACGATTACCGTGCTTAGCGACCTTGGCCCCCGCAGCAGCGGCGACGAACATGGATGCAGTTGAAATATTGAAGGTGTGCGACAAATCGCCGCCTGTGCCCACGATGTCGATCAGGTTCGGTTCGTTGTGCACGGGTACTTTGGTTGACAGCTCGCGCATCACCATGGCTGCTGCGGCGATCTCGCCAATAGTTTCTTTCTTGACCCGCAGACCCAGCAGGAACGCAGCCGACTGAGCCGAGGTGAACTCGCCCGCCATCAGCTTGCGCATTAGGGACAACATTTCGTCCTCAAAAATTTCACGGTGATCGACCGTGCGCTGAATCGCTTCTGAAATGGAAATTGGCATGATTCGGTCGACCTACAAACTCAGGAAATTTTTCAAAAGATCGTGGCCGTATTCGGTCATGATCGACTCAGGATGAAACTGCACGCCCCAGACCGGTAGCGTCTTGTGGCGCACGCCCATGATCTCGCCATCGTCGGACTCCGCCGTGATGGAGAGCTCGGCGGGCAGCGTTGATCGCTCGATTACCAGCGAGTGATAGCGCACCACGGTGTACGGCGTCGGGATATCGGCGAAGCAATCCTGCCGGTTGTGCGTCACGGTGGACGTTTTGCCATGCATCACGCGTTGCGCGCGAACGATGTTGCCGCCGAACGCCGCGCCGATGCTTTGATGACCCAAGCAGACACCAAGAATCGGCACCTTGCCCGCGAATTCCTTGATCAGCGGTACCGAAATACCTGCTTCATTCGGGGTGCAAGGACCAGGAGAAACAACGATTCGTTCGGGCTTCTTTGCTGCGACGCCCGCGAGATCAATCGCGTCGTTGCGCACGACTTCAACGTCCTGCCCCAACTCCCCGAAATACTGCGCAAGGTTGTAGGTAAAGCTGTCGTAGTTGTCGATGAGCAGAATCATTTTGCTGCTCCCGCAAAGTAGTCTTTCACGGCAGCGACAAAATGATTGACGTCTTCACGCGACACGTCGAGATGCGTCACCAGTCGAGCAGCGTAAACGCCCTGCATCAGCATGCCGCGCGCTTTCACAAAATCTTCAAGTGGCTTCGCGTGAGCTTCGAGAATGTTCAGAAACACTACGTTGGTCGCCTGTGCAAGCACCGTGATTTCCGCGATCTCGCCTAATCCCGCCGCCAGCGTAGCCGCGTTTGCATGATCGTCATGCAAACGCTCGACATTGTTCTCAAGCGCGTAGATACAGGCGGCCGCAACATAGCCCGACTGTCGCATGCCGCCGCCGAGCATCTTTCGGTAGCGATGCGCACGCTCGATGAACGCACGATCACCGACGAGTAGCGCACCGACTGGCGCACCCAGGCCTTTAGAAATGCAGAGCGACGCCGAGTCAAATGGCGCGAGAATTTCAGCAATCGTGGTTTCGCTTGCCACTGCCGCGTTGAAGGCTCGCGCGCCGTCGAGATGAACGTTCAAGCCCTTGCTGCGGGCGAGCGCAGCGGCCTCCAGCACATAACTCTGCGGCAACACGCGACCGCCCCAGGTATTCTCCAGCGCCAGCAGTTTCGTGCGTGCGAAATGGGTTCCGAGTCCGGGACCAAACGGCTTGACCGCCGCTGCGATTTTGGCCAGCGGTATCGTGCCGTCAGCCTCCTGCTCCAGCGGCTGCGGCTGAATGCTGCCCAGCACCGCCGCACCGCCGCCTTCCCAGCGAAAGGTGTGCGCCATCTGGCCCACGATGTATTCGTCGCCGCGTTCACAGTGCGACATCAATCCCGCAAGATTGCTCTGTGTGCCGGACGGGAAGAACAGCGCTGCCTCCTTGCCCGTGATTTCGGCAGTCATCGCCTGCAAACGATTGACCGTCGGGTCGTCGCCCCACACGTCATCGCCCACCGGTGCAGCGCTCATGGCCGCGATCATTCCGGGTGTCGGGCGGGTGACCGTGTCGCTACGAAGATCGATGATTTTCATTTCAATCCCTGTGTTGTGGGAGCGGTTTCACCGCGATGGACGCATCTGCAAACAAAGCATCGCGGTGGAACCGCTCCCACAAGGCTTGCGTTACTCATGCTGCTGCTCCATCCAGACCGCGTTGCACCATCTCCGCCGCGCGCAACACTGAGCGCGTCTTCTGCAACGTCTCTTCCCATTCTTTTGTCGGCACCGAATCGTGCACGATGCCGGCACCGGCCTGCGCATAGAGCTTGCCGTTTTGAATGACTGCCGTGCGAATGGCGATGCACATGTCCATATCGCCCTGATAGCTCATGTAGCCCACTGCGCCGCCATAAACGCTGCGCTTGACCGGTTCGACTTCATGAATGATTTCGAGCGCGCGAACCTTGGGTGCGCCGGAGAGCGTGCCCGCCGGGAAGGTGGCGCGCAGCACGTCGATGTTGTTGGTGCCAGGTTTGAGCGTTGCCTCGACGTTACTGACGATATGCATCACATGCGAATAGCGCTCGATGATCATCTTGTCCTTGACCACGACCGAGCCCGTTTTCGCGATGCGACCGACATCGTTGCGACCCAAATCGATCAACATCAAATGTTCGGCCAGCTCTTTCTCATCGGCCAAAAGTTCTGCGGCTAAGGCGTCATCCTCCTCGCGCGTCGCGCCGCGCTTGCGAGTGCCAGCAATAGGGCGCACCGTGACTGTTTCGCCTTCCTTGCGCACCAGAATTTCCGGCGACGCGCCGACGACGTGGAAGTCGCCGAAGTTGTAGAAGAACATGTACGGACTCGGATTCAAAGTCCGCAGCGCGCGATAAAGCGAAATCGGCGGCTCCGGAAAATCCATCACCATGCGCTGAGATGGCACCACCTGCATACAGTCGCCCGCCGCGATGTAGTCCTTGCACACTTGCACCGCAGCAACGTACGCGGCCTCGCCCATCTGCGATTGCGCATCCACAATGGTGATCGCGTGTTGCAGCGGCAATTTCGCAGGTTCGCGCAATTTGGCGCGCAGCTCGGCGAGGCGCTCTGTCGCGCGTTGAAACGCATCAGGCTTCGACGGATCCGCGTAAACAATCAGCGAGATGGTTCCCGACAGACTATCAACCACCGCCAGTTCTTCGGTGAGCAACAGCAGAATGTCCGGCACGCCCATCTGGTCGATGCGCGGCTGCTCGGCATAGCGCTTGCCAACGCGTGGCTCAATGTAGCCAACCGTTTCAAAGCCAAAGTACCCGGTCAAACCACCGCAGAAGCGCGGCAAACCGGGAATCGTGGCCACCCTGAACTGCGCTTGATACGCCGCGATGTAGTCGAGCGGATCAGCCACGGTCTGCTTGTTCGGTCCGAGTGGCGTGATGTGTGTGATCTCGTTGCCACGGACTTCGATGCGGGTGCGCGTGCGGAGCCCGATGAAGCTGTAGCGACCAAATCGCTCACCGCCGACGACCGATTCCAGCAGGAAGGTATAGCGGTCGTTCGCGAGTTTCAGGTAAATCGACAGCGGCGTGTCGAGATCGGCGAGCGTTTGCTCAACGAGCGGGATGCGGGTGAAGCCTTGTTGAGCAAGCTTCAGGAATTCTTGTTCGTTCATGATGCAACATGTCTTGAAAAGTCAGTGATAGGTTCTTGGCTGCGGCGACCCGGATCGGGCCGTGTGCGCCCGCAACTGGCGCAATGGAGTTAGATCGGTAGGCTAACGCCACCAACCTCCAGAGCTTTGCCACCAAGAACGGACTGACAGGAACATGTTGTACTTTTTCGCCCGACCTAAGTGTCGAGCAGTGCAGAAACATCCGTAAATGTACTCACGATTGCGTTTGCGCGCAAATCGACCAGATTTTCGCCCTCGCTGTAACCGTACGTCATGAGCACCACCGGCGACCCTGCCGCCTGCGCCGCACGGCTGTCGTTACCCGAATCACCGATCATCAGCATCTCACGCGGATGCACGCCAAAGCGCCCCGCCGAATAAAACATCATTCCGGGATCGGGCTTGCCTGTCGTCAGCATGTCGCCGCAGACGAGATGATCGAAGTACGCTGCAAGCGCAAAGTGCGTAAGCAAAGTTTCGGTGTAAACGGTCCATTTGTTGGTCACGACAGACATCTTCAAGCCGCGCGCCTTGAACAAGTCGAGCCCTTCCACTACGCCCGGATAAATCGTCGTCTGATCAGCAATATGCGCAGCGTAATGCTTCTTGTAGAGCGACATCGCATGCGCTTTTTCGTCATCGGTGGGCTCGCGCTTGAGCACCGTCAGCAACGACTTACGCATGTGTTCGCCCAGCCCTTTGCCGACGAAAGACTTCACCAACTCCAGTGGCAATTCAGCAAGACCCAACTCCGCCAGCACGCGATTGACCGCACTGCAAAGATCGGGAATCGTGTCGAGGAG
>JANXUB010000040.1 GCA_025352105.1 Burkholderiales bacterium
AACGTTTGAATACACCAGTGGCTCACAGTTCAAAACGCCGGTCGGCACGATGCACGGCAGTTATCAGTTTGTGGCGGAGGACGGCGTCAAATTTGATGCGCCGATTCCGCGGTTCACGCTTTCAGCGAAGCGCGTTCTGCACTAGGCGTTGTCTGTTTTGTTGGCCGCTGTTTCCGCATCGTTGCGCGCTTTGTCGTCGAATTCCTTAAGCTTCCGATCACGCTCCCCGGTGCCCTTGACGACCCACCAGATCAGTCCGGCAAACAAACTGCCCGCCGCTGCCGCCTCGACCAAAAAAATCCACATCCCGCTTTCGATCATGGCAACCGTTTCCCGCATCACTGCATCACATGGTGTTTCGATTTTAGTGGCGCTGATGGTGGTCGGGTGCGGCACGGTACAACCCATACCTCAGCCTGCGGCGACCGCCTCGGTTGGCGTAACCACAACTCCGCCGTCGCCCGTGGTCGCGCCGCCAACAGTGCCAGTCCCAGTGGTGCCACCGACTGATCCCAAGGCACGCTGGACACCCGCGTTATTCGCCGATCTGCCGGGGTGGCTTGCCGATGATCTGCGCGATGTGCGTACTGCGTTTGCGGAGAACTGCAAGGGTCTGCGCAGCAAAGCAGAGTGGATCAGCGCCTGCTCGCGTTTTCCGTTTGCTGGCACGGTGTCTGAGCAGCGTACATTTCTGGAAAGTGAATTTGTTCCGTATCGACTGGCCCGCGCAGACGCCGAGGATCGGGGCCTTATTACGGGTTACTACGAACCGCTGCTGAAGGGATCAAGAACGAGGACGGCGCGCTTTAACGTGCCGCTGCTGTCGCGCCCGGAAGACCTGCTGGGGGTCGATCTCGGAGATTTGTATCCCGAACTGAAAGGCAAGCGGGTGCGCGGTCGGCTGATTGATTCGCCGCAGGGCAAGCGCGTCGTGCCGTATTACGACCGGGCGCAGATTGATGCTGATGCTTCGCTGTTCAAACCGCTGGTATGGGTGGACGATGTGGTTGAAGCCTTCTTTCTGCAAATTCAGGGCTCGGGCCTGATCGAACTGGCAGACGGCAAGCGGATGCGCGCCGGTTACGCCGACCAGAACGGTCATCCGTTTCGCGGCATCGGGCGCATCCTCGTGGATCGCGGTGAAATGAAGCTGGAAGAGGTGAGCATGCAAGGCATCAAGGGCTGGATTTCGCGAAATCCGGCCAAGGCGACGGCGCTCTTAAACGAGAACGCGAGCTACGTATTTTTCCGCGAGATTGATGCGACAGCCGCGGGGCCGGTCGGTTCGCTCGGTGTGCCGCTCACGGCTGAACGATCGGTCGCAGTGGATACGCGCTACATCCCGCTCGGCTCCATCGTCTATCTGGCGACCACCTATCCGAACGCGTTGGCACCGCTCAACCGACTCATGTTTGCGCAGGACACAGGCGGCGCGATTCGTGGCGTGGTACGCGCTGACTTTTACTGGGGTACGGGCTTGAAAGCAGGTGAGCAGGCGGGCCGCATGAAGCAGAACGCGCAGATGTGGGTTTTGTGGCCGAAAGGCACCGTGCCGCCACCGTCATAATCAGACCTATGAACAAGTCACGATTTTTGCAATTTGTCGACACAATGGATGCGCTCGTTGTACGCACATCCGACGAGCCAACCCTGCTAGACGAAGGTGAGTCAGCGCTCAAGGAATTGATCGCTCATGATGACTGGCTGCCGCCTGAATACGCAAAACCCATCGCCGAGCGCTACCAAAGCTATGCGCTCTACGTTGACCCCAATGCTCGCTACAGCGTGATCAGCTTCGTGTGGGCTCCAGGTCAGGGCACAGCAGTGCACAACCACACTGTGTGGGGTCTGGTCGGTGTGTTGCGCGGCGCAGAGCTTTGCGAAGAATTTCCGGTGCCCGGCATCGGCCTGATGCAATCGACGCAGCAGCATACGCTTGCGCGCGGCGAAGTTGATCGGGTTTCTCCGACCATCGGCGACTGGCACAAAGTCAGCAACGCAGTCGCTGGCGAAACCAGCATCAGCATTCATGTTTATGGAGCGGACATTGGTCGCGTTCAGCGCCATTATTGGGACGCAGCAAAACAGATGCCGCAACCGATGGTTTCCGGCTATTCCAATGACACGTCATGGATCAGCGCACGATGACAAACGTTCTGGAAATCACACGCAGCGGCACACACACGGCGCTCACGCTCAATCGCCCCGACAAAGCGAACGCGCTGGCAGCACCGCTAGTCGCCGCTTTGCAAGCCGCGATTGATACGGCGAAAGCGGACGGCACGACGGTGTTCACGATCACCGGCAACGGCAGCAATTTTTGCGGTGGCTTCGATCTGTCCGCGCTGGAGCATGAGACCGATGAGACGCTCATCACGCGTCTTCTGGATCTTGAGCGCATGTTGCAATCAATCTACTACGCACCGTTCGCCACCATTGCGCTCATTCACGGTGGCGCATACGGTGCGGGCTTCGATCTCGCCACCGCCTGCGACTATCGCCTTGCCGCGCCGGGCACCCGGTTTCGCATGCCGGGCTGGCGCATGGGCTTGGCGCTCGGCACGCGGCGCACGGCGCAACGGGTCGGCGCAGAGCGGGCGTTTGTGTTTTTGCGCGATGCTCTGGTCATCAATACGGAGCTTGCGTTGGTGCAGCTGTTCATCACCGAGATCGCCGATCCGGTGACGTGGCCGCGCCGCGTGGAAGAGATTGCAGCGTCGAACGCCAAACTGCCCGCTAAAGCCTACGCACAGTTGAAGCGCTTGCTGCAAACGGATACCGCAGAGGCAGATATGCGTGACTTGCACGCATCGTTGCTCGCGACGCCACTCAAGCCAAGGATGCAGAAATATGTTGCTTCGCGCGAGTAGGCGCTCGTTTTAGAGCCGATAACTTTGGTCGATATCAGCGAGATGGGCAAGCGCATCAATCGCGCTGCCCTTGCCGACGATCAGCACTTTGAACAGTTCACCCATCTCGGTGGGCGACAGCAATTTCTGGATTGCGCCGAGCGCTCTGACGCGATCACCTTCGTTTACAAACGCAGTGCTCTCAAATCGCTGGAGCAATCCCGCGCGCAACAGAAATTGCGCTTGCGTGGTGTAGCCAATCACGCTCGCTCCGCCGTCCACGGCGGCTTCTGCCATCGCCGTGAAATCGACGTGCGACGTGATGTCCTGCAAGCCGACGAGCATCAGTGGATCGAAGTGAACACGGTGCTGGTAGTGACAGGCGAGCGTTCCGCTGCTGCGATCAGTTACGTAGTATTCGCGCCGTGGAAAGCCGTAGTCGATGAAGCAAAGCACGCCGTCAGTCAATCGCTCAGCAAGCGTTGCAACCAACGCTTCAGCTTCAAGATTGATCTCGCTCGTATAGCCCTCAATCGGGGGGATGCGATGCTTCGCGGCGTGGAGCAGGGGGCCGGTGAGTAACGGCTGCCATGACCACTCGAATATGCCGTTGGCAGCGCATACGCGCGCCTGTTCGTAGTGCTCATTGCTAAAACGCACGATTTCACACGGAACGGCGTCAAGCACTTCGTTGGCGAGTACGAGGCCTGCAATTTTTTCTGGCAAAGCGTCGAGCCAATTGACTACGTGGCATGCGAGGATTGCTTGCTGCCGCTCACGCAAATCAGCGCTGATATCGAGTATGTTGTACTTCCCGGTACTAGGCGACGCACCCAGAAAATCACGCGCCAATTTGCCTGAACCGGCACCCAACTCCAAAGTACTCTTCGCGTTCATTGGCGCAAAAATATCTGCTAGCGCAGCACCGAAGAACGACGACATCTCCGGCGCGGTCACAAAATCACCACGCTCACCGAGCTTCGTCGCGCCTGCGGCGTAATAGCCAAGCCCCGGCGCATACAGCGCTGCCCGCATAAAATCAGCAAACGAAATAGAAGGCTGCTGTGATGAATTTTTTGACTGCGGCGCGGATGCGATTAAAGCGCGAAGATGCGCCTGAACTTGGGTACTGTGCGCTTCGGCTTCGGGCGTTGGCGCGGGTAGACCGACTTCTATGGGAGCGGGCATATCTGTGGAGCATCCGGTCATGACAACCGAAGCAAATAATCTGAATAGTCCAGTAGTTTTGGTGACCGGTGGTGGCAAACGTGTGGGTGCCGCCATCGTGCAACGCTTGCACCGAGAGGGCTGGCGCGTGGCAATTCATTATCGCGCATCGGCAGACGCAGCCTCCGCGCTCTCGGCCTCGCTCAATGCGCTTCGCCCCGACAGTGCGAAGGTGTACGCGGCGGACTTGCTTGACCTGAGCGCGCTGCCAATACTCGTTGAGCACGTGGTAGCGGAGTTCGGGCAACTCAACGCGCTCGTGAACAACGCGTCAGCCTTTTATCCGACTGCGGTCGGTGCGGTGACGCTTGATGACTGGACGCAGCTCATGGGCAGCAACTTGCAGGCACCGCTGTTTCTGTCACAGGCAGCCGCGCCGCACTTGAAGCGAACACATGGCTCGATTGTGAATATCACCGACATTCACGCTGAGCGTCCGATGGCAGGCTACGTTGTCTACAACATTGCGAAGGCTGGGCTTCGCGGGCTAACAGCGGCGTTGGCGGGCGATCTCGCGCCCGATATTCGGGTCAATGCGGTGGCACCGGGCCCGATTGAATGGCCTGATGATGGGCAGATATCTGCGTCGGAAAAATTACGAATCCTCGAGCACGTTCCGCTCAAACGCGAAGGTGGTGTGGCGCAAATCGCTGAGGCAGTGAAATATCTGGTGTGCGATGCTAACTTTGTAACCGGGCAGACGATCAACGTAGATGGTGGCCGCAGCATCGCCATCTAAAGGCACAACGCGTCAACCTTGCGTAACGTAATCTACGCTGACGGGTCGCCACATGTGCAGTTTGTCGAGATACGCGCCCGGTGTTTTAACCGAACGGATCTCGCGGCCAAAGGTTTGAAACCCAACCTTTGAATACAGTCGAACGGCGGGTAGATTGTCCGCCGTGACGGTGAGATTGATGATCTCAATGCCGCTCAAGCGACGCGATTCGACCAGCGCCTCATCAAGCAGTTTGCGCCCAACACCGCTGCTCGCATGATCTTTCATGACGTACATAGCGGTCAGCGTCACTTTGTGTCGCTCTCTCGTGCGTTGATACGCTTCGAGTCGAACAGTGCCAATTAGCGAATCACCTGCATCAAACGCCCCGAGCGTTACGGTGGTCGGGTCTTGCAATCGGCGCGTCCACCACTCGACCTGTTTGGTCGCGCGCTCTTCAAACGTCGAGGTGAACGCGGTGTCGTGCTCGCTGTAGCCGCGCAACATCAGCGCGCGGTAACTGCCGCCATCGGTTTGCGTGAGTCGTCTGACTGAGATGCCTGCGTCCATGCTCTTAGCATAATACATAGGACGCAGTTCACCCTCGGTCTACTCCCCCGGCATCTGCGCTGGCTGCGGTGAGTGCCCCGCCAGCTGCTCGGCCTTTTCGATCTCGCGTTCGCGCGCGCCGCGACCCTCACGCGCCAGCAACGTGTACGCGGTCGGTACAACAAATAGTGTGAGCAAAGTGCCGAGCATGAGCCCGCCCACAATCACCCAGCCGATCACCTGACGGCTCTCCGCGCCTGCACCGACGGCGCGTGCCAGCGGAATGGCACCCAGCACCATCGCGCCGGTCGTCATCAAAATCGGACGCAGGCGCAGCTCGGCCGACTCGACGATGGCCTCGCGAATATTGCGGCCTTTGTCGCGCAGTTGATTGGCAAATTCCACCAGCAAAATACCGTGCTTGGTGATGAGTCCAACTAGCGTAATGAGCCCAATCTGCGAATAAATGTTGAGCGTGTTACCGGTCAATTGCAGCGCCAGCAACGCACCGGCCATGGCAAGCGGTACGGTCAGGATGATGATGAACGGATCAATGAAGCTTTCGAACTGGGCGGCCAGCACCAGATAAATAAATCCAAGCGCCAGCAGGAACACAAAGTAAATATCGTTCGACGAATCGCGGAACTCGCGCGACTGTCCGGTCAGATCGGTTTGCGCATTGGCGGGTAGCACGCGTTTGGCCGCTTCGTTCATGTAGGCGAGCGCTTCGCCCTGTGTGAATCCGGGCGCAAGGTTCGCGTTCACTGTCGCTGCGCGAACGCGCTGGAAGTGGGCAATGCCGCGGGGGCTCACGCCCTCTCGAACCGACACCAGATTCGACAGCGGCACCATATCACCGGCGCGATTTCGCACGTTGATTTCGCTGATACGCTCCGGCGTATCGCGACCATCACGCGCGATTTGCACGATCACGTCGTACTGCTCGCCATCCTGCTTGAAGCGCGTCACGAGACGGCCACCGAGCATCGTCTCCAGCGTGCGGCCAACGACGTCGACGTTGGCGCCAACGTCCTGCACTTTATCGCGGTTCACACGCACGCGCAGCTCAGGCGTGTTCATGCGCAAATCGGTATCGATGTTCACAAAGCCGGGGTTCTTCTGCATCTCCGCCTGCATGCGCTGCACGAAGCCCTGCATCTGCTCGTACGGAACCGAGGCAAGAATCACAAATTCAATCGGCTTGGCGCGCGGATTGGCACCGAGCGAGGCCGGTTGTGTCGGGAACGCCTGAACGCCTGCCAGCCCCTGAAATTTCGGGATCAGATCTTTGGCAATATCGGCCTGCGAGCGGGTGCGCTCTTTCCAGTCCTTGAGCCGCAACAGCGCCGTGCCGTCGGATACGTTGGGGAAGCCGCCATTGCCGCCGTACACCAGTGTTTCCGGCAACGTTTTGTAGATGCTCTCAATTTGCTCGATGTACTTGACCAGATAGTCCGACGTCGAGCCCTCGGGTGCGGAGACAAAGCCAAAAATGACGCCCCGATCCTCGAGCGGTGTGAGTTCAGTCTTGGTGATTTTGAACAAAATCGCAGCCGATCCAGCCACGATCAACATGACGAGCACGATGATCAACCGGTTGTCGAGCGCCGCGTTTAAGAGACGCTTGTAGCCGCGCGTGAACGCCTCGAAACCACGCTCAATCCAGTTGTAAATCGCCGAGTGTTTCGTCTCATGCTTGAGCAGCAATGAGCACATCATCGGCGACAAGGTCAGCGCCACAAAACCGGACACCACCACCGCACCGGCCAACGCCAGCGCGAACTCGATGAATAGCCGCCCAGTCCGCCCCGTAGCAAAAGCGAGCGGCGCAAAAACTGCGGCCAGCGAGAGCGTCATCGCGATCACGGCAAAGCCGATTTCACGGGTTCCGACCAGCGCCGCCTGAATGCGGCCCATGCCGTTTTCGATGTTGCGAAAAATATTTTCCAGCACCACGATGGCGTCGTCTACGACCAGACCCACGGCCAGCACCATCGCCAGCAACGTCAGCGTGTTGATGGTGAAACCAAACGCGTACATGATGAAAAACGCGCCGGTCAGCGACACTGGAATGGTGATCAGCGGAATGATGGTGGCGCGGAAGCTGCGCAGGAAGAAAAAGATCACCAACGCGACCAACAGCACGGCCTCGCCAATCGTTGAGAACACCGCTTTGATCGACTGCGCGATGAACACCGAGCTGTCGTAATTCAACTCAATTTTCATGCCCTTGGGCAGCGACTCTTGAATGCGTGGCAGCTCTTCAATCGCCGCCTTCGACAGCTCCAGCGGATTGCCGGTGGCCTGCCGGATGATGCCGAAACCGACGGCTGTTTTGCCCATGAATCGCTGAAAGCCGCGCTCTTCGGCGGCGCCCACCTCTACGCGAGCGACGTCGCGAATGCGGATGGGATAGCCCCCTGATTGAGCAACGACAATGGCACCGAATTCCTCCGGCGTTTGCAAGTCCGTCTGTGCGAGCACGTTGAATTCGCGCTGGCGGCTTTCGATGCGACCGGCCGGAATTTCCACGTTTTGCGTGCGCAACGCGGCTTCAACGTCAGCCGGTGTGAGTCGGAACGCGGCCAATTTGCTCGGCTCGACAAAGATCCGCATTGACGTTTTGCGTTCGCCAAAAATGCGCAGGTCAGCGGCACCGGGCAGCACCAGCAAACGCGGTTTGATAAAGCGATTGACGGTGTCGGAGAGCTGCAACTGGGTGTGCTTCTCGGAGGTCAGCGCAAACCACATGACGGGGCTTGAGTCGGCCTCCACTTTGGCAATCACCGGCTCGTCTGCGGCATCCGGCAGGCGAGCGCGCACGCGGGCGACTTTGTCGCGAACGTCAGCCGCGCCGACGTCGGGATCCTTGGAAATCTTGAAGATCACCGTGATGTCGCTGCGCTCCGAGCGCGAGTTGGACGTGATGAGGCTGACGCCTTCGATGCCGGAGAGCGAGTCTTCCAGCGGCTTCGTAATCTGCGACTCGATCACCTCGGGCGATGCGCCTTTGTAGGTGGTCGACACGCTCACCACGGGCTCATCGATTTTTGGATATTCGCGCACAGACAAGCGCTGATAGCCGATCAGGCCAAGCAGCACCACGATGAGTGAGAGCACAGTGGCGAGGACTGGCCGCTTGATGCAGAGGTCAAAGAAATTCATGCTTCCGCTCCCTGTGCCGGTTACCGTTTAACCAGCAGCTTTTACGACACACCCTTTAAGCACAGGGGCTAAAAGAGAATTACTACTAAAGTCGACTATAGCAAAATTCATGCTAACGCCCTCATTAGATGAGGCGTTTGCGAGAAAGCTGTTAGCCCTTTTCCTTGGCGGAGGCAGCTGCGGGCGCTACCGGAGCCGCCGCCTTCGCCGCGCCTGCCCCGCCACCGCCAGCAGCACGCACGGCCACGCCATCGCGCAGCTTCTGCCAACCGGCAATCACAATGGTGTCGTTCGCGCTCACGCCCTCAACAATTTCAGCTTTGCCTTCACGGCGCTGCCCGACTTCAACCTTGGTACGCAGTGCGCGACCATCGACGACGCGGAACATGATTTGGTCTTCGCCCTGCATCGCCACGGCTTGCTCCGGAACCACCACTGCGTCGCCGGTATCGGACAACGTTAGTCGCACACGAGCAAACATACCGGGCTTCAGAAGCCCACCTTTGTTGGTCATCTGGGCGCGCAGCACGACGGCGCGACCGGCGGTATCGAGTTGCGGATTCACCGCGTAAACGCTACCGGTAAACGGCTGCCCCGGCAGCGCGTCCAGCGTCACGGCGAGCGCCTGCCCGACGCGCACTTTTGACTGAAACACCTCCGGGATTTTGAAGTCCACCTTGATCGGATCGGTCTTCTCCAGATTCACAATGTCCTGCCCGTCTTTCACGTAATCACCGAGACTGGCTGTGCGCAAGCCGACCGTGCCAGAGAACGGTGCCTTGACGACCAGTTTGGTGAGTTTCGCCTCCGACAACGACACCGTCGCATCGGCCACGCGCATCGCGTTTTCGGCCTCGTCTTTGGCCTGGCCGGAGATGAAATTGCGCTCCTTCAATTCAATCGCGCGGTCGAATTTTGCCTTGGCTAATTTCTGGTTCGCTTTGGATTGTTCGAGCTCAGCGCGAGCCACTGAATCGTCAAGTTGCACCAGCACCTGCCCCATGCGCACCGGCTGACCTTCCTTGAAATTGAGCGTGACAATACGGCCCGACTGTTCAGCGCGAACGATGACCGATTCATCCGAGCGCAAGCTGCCCACGGCGGTTACCGTTTTCGGCCAGCTTAGTTTTTCCGGCTTGCCCATCTCAACGGGTGTGCCACCACCGCCTTGCCCGCTCGCACCTGCCGCTTTGTTCGGAGTGCCTGCCGCAGCATTGGGGGCGGAAGGTGTCGGTGGACTTGTAGCGGTCGTAGCGGGCGATCCGTCAGCGCTCTTCGCCGACGCGGCCTGCGCACCTTGCGTGGCGGGCGCGGCGGCCACTGATGCGGGTGCGGGTGCGCCGCCAGACGGAGCTACCGATGGCTTGCTTCCGCCAAACAAAAACATAGCGCCCGCTCCCAACACGGCACCGAGCACCGCGACCACCATGCCGTAAATCGTTTTCTTCATGACGCGTCAATACACCTTAAATCATCCGGATTTTTATCCAATTATGCGCTTGTATGACGACATTTTGCGGCGCAGCATTTCATATCATGCGCGGTTATCGTCCCTCGATTAATCACGCCTGCCATGCCATTTGCCGAACTGCCCCACCGTCGCCTGTTTACGACCCTTTTCATCGCTTTTAGTGCCGCAGCGAATTGCACATTTGTACCGCACGTCGCAGCCCAATCCGCCTACCCCAACAAGCCGATTCGCCTCGTCGTGCCTTTCCCGGCAGGTGGCTCGGTCGACGTGACATCGCGCGCGCTCGCACAAAAACTGTCCGAGCAACTGGGTCAGCAAGTGATCGTAGACAACCGCCCCGGCGCGGGTGGCAATATTGGCATGGATGCGGTGGCGAAATCAAGCGCGGACGGTTACACGATTGGCATGGGCGCGCTGTCGACGCACGCGGTCAACCCGTCGCTCTACGCCAAAATGCCCTACGACGCGCTGAAGGACTTCGCGCCGATCACCATGATCACGCGCATTCCCTCGCTGATGGTCGTGCCGCCGTCGTCGCCGGCCAGGACCGTCGTCGAGCTGATTGAGCTGGCCAAGGCGCAGCCCGGCAAGCTCAACTACGGCTCGGGCGGCACCGGGAGCCTTGCGCATTTGTCGGGCGAGGCCTTCCGGTTCGCCGCCGGCATCGACTACGTGCATGTGCCATACAAAGGCGCGCCCGACATCGTGCTGGCGCTGCTCGCCAACCAGATCCAGGTCGGCTTTCCCACCATGCCAACGGCGTTCCGTCAGGCCCAGCAGGGCAGCCTGCGGCCGCTCGCGGTCACCAGCGCGCGGCGAACCAGGGTGATGCCCGAGGTGCCGACCCTGCTCGAGGCGATGCCGAATGGCTTCGAGCTCGAGGCCTGGCTCGGGCTG
>JANXUB010000054.1 GCA_025352105.1 Burkholderiales bacterium
GCGATTAGTGTTGCGGAAAAAATCACGAGCAGATTGCATGTTTCAGCCTTTGTTCAATTTCGAGCACACCGTGCGTGCCCCGCGCTTGTGCACGGGAGGATGTGGCGAACATTAAGCAGACGCGACGTACACCTAGATCACAAAATCGTGATAGCGTCATAAAAGTTGCACTTTTTATGGGCGAGCACGTGGCGCATGACGCATGGCGCACGCCGCGCTCACGTTGCGTCTGTTCGTTGAACGTTGTGTTCGCTGTCCGCCCGCACTTTCTTTGACTTTTAAGCAAAAAATGGCATCTGCCGCCTCCCGTATCGCCACTGGTCTGCATCTGGCTCCGCCGCCGTCGTGGAAATTGGTGGCGCATGACATCCTGTGTGGCGATCCGCTGAATGTGCTGGATCGGCTAGGCGCGGCGGTGCTGCTTGCAGTTGATGCTCACGATCACGAGGCGCAAGTGGGTTTGGCTGCCACGGCAATGACGTGGATGCTGGTCGATTGGGCGCGTTTCACGGGGTGGCGCGCGTGGGTCAAACGGTTCGAAGATGGCGACGCGAAACTATCAACGTCAACCGACCCCAACCCCGACCCCGACCCCGATCTCGATCTGGCACGCGCCATGGGGGCGGCAGCCTGCTCGCTGCTGCGCGGCGATGCGAACGACATCCTGGCACCGTCGGGCGAACGTCTTGACACCCTACTGGCGATGCCATGCGCTGGCCCGCAACGGGCCATGCAGCTTTATCTAGCCGCTGGGGCGTTGTTGCCGTGGCGGCAGATGTCGGTCAATCCGGCGGGAGCGCAGGCGTTGCATGGGCGCTTGGCGGAGATAGCGGCAGGGCTGCCTATGTCGACGCAGGGCGGCTTGTATCTGCGCGGTGCCTGGCTTGCCTCGTGGGCGTTCTACCTGCACTACACCGATCGCCTGCGACTACCGGACGCCTTACGAGCGCTTGACCATCACATCGAAAGCATCGAAGGCACCGAAAAAACATCCGCACTGCTGCTGAAATTTCGCAGCGCGCGGCTCGCGGCAGAGCAAGCGGCCCACGCGCAAAATCTCGATGCGGCTGATGCTGCCTTGCGAGAAATGCTCGACGTGTTGCACCCCAAGCGCCCGATGGAGCGGGTGATTTACAACATGGTCGCTGCGGGCAATGGCTGCGCTCGTAAAGACGCAGAAAGCGGCTTGCGTCATCTGGAGCACATGGCTCGTGATTTAGCCGTTGCCGATTGTCCGCCGAGTGTCGCTAGCAACTACCAGCAATCGGCGTGGCGTTTGTATTACGCGTTGGGCGAATATGAAAGGGGCGCTGACGTTTGCGAGCAGAATGCGCAGCACGCACACACTCAGCACGGAGCCACCATGCGCGGCATGGGTGCGCTGGGGCGCGCGTTGCAAGTCCATCATCACGGCGAGACAAACCGGGCGCGTTTGCGCGAATACTTGCACTCCGGCCTGGCCGCAATGCGTGCGGCCAAGGTTTTCAATTTTCTGATTTCGGTGCCTGAAGCACGCGCAGGCGTATCGGCGTTGGCATTGCGGGAAGGCATCGAAGCCGAGTTCGTGCTCGCGGCATTGAAGCTTGCTCCCGTGCCGCCGCCCGCGTGGGCCGACGAGCATTGGCCGTGGGCGATGAGCGTGCGCTGTTTCGGTGGCTTTCGCAACGTTGCGAAATTTGCTGAAGGGCAAAGCGCGAGCAAGGCATCGAGCCGACCGCTCAACCTGCTGATGTTGATTGCAGGCCACGGCGCACAGGGGCTAACCGTGGCCAGCGCGAGCGATGCGTTGTGGCCGGAGCTTGATGCCGATCAGGCAGAAAACACGCTGAGCATGACGCTGCTGCGCCTGCGCAGGTTGTACGCTGAAGCGGATTTAATTCAACGAAACGCGGGATGGCTGCACCTCAATCCATCGCGCGTGTGGACCGATGTGATGGGGCTTGAGGCGCATCTGGATGGCGTGCCGGACGTTGAGGCGAGCGAAGCTGAACGCGCGAAATTCGTCACGCGCTTGTTTGATCTGTATCGCGGTGATTGCCTGCTGGGCGTGGATGACGACTGGGCGCACGCACGGGTTGCGCACTATCGGGGACGGGTGATGCTGGTCGCGCAGCAGGTGCTACAGCGGTCGCTACAGGCCAATCACTACGTCGCCGCAGAACACACGGTCACGCGCGCATTCGAGCGCGGCTTGGACGTTACGCGACTGCTCAATGCGGTGCATCCTGATCAGCGAGAAACGGCGGCCTGGACGCAGCTGCAGCAGCATGCGGCGATGCTTGACTCACGCTAGAAGGAGCTGGAAGTGTCGCGGCCGCTCATCACTGAAGCCGTCGATATTTTTTCAGTCTGCAGCGCGAATCTATTGACAGGGCGATCAGTGCAACTGCTTTACCGCGGGCGCAACCGGGACTTCGAAAAACCGCCGGGTGGTGTCAGTTAGAAAATCGCGTGGTCGCTTCCGTGAGGTAGAACCACTCGTGGTCGGCGTCCGCCATGGCGTTCGGAAACAGAATGCATCCATCCTTCGGTGCGCGGACGATTTCGCCGTTGGCGCGGGTACCAATCACGTCGCCCGCTTTGAGTGGATCGAAGCTTTTCCAAGCGCGGGAGAACTCGTCGGCCTTGTCAAATTTGTCGATGACTTGCGCGATGTGCAGCCCCTCCGCGCCCACCGCGAGCGGCGGGATTGGATCGCTCGTGAGCCCGTAGTACGCAAGCGTGTTGCGGATGGCGCGATACGCGACTTCGCGACCGTTCGGGTCTTCGTGTTGGCCGCATTCGAGCGTGAGCGCGATGCCGCCGGTGCTGCGCATGTATTCGGTCGTTCCGACGCCGTACTTGGCGTCGAGGTCATGACGGTCTACTGCCGTCGGGCTCAGCTTCGCAGCCCGAGCGCGACGTTCCTCAACGCCGACGGCGTACGTGGACAGCCAGCCATCGACCGCACGATTGACGCCCAGCCGCAACGCCCAGTCACGCTCGGTGTCACCGTGAATCGTCGGCTCAAGTTCGCCGGCATTGCTCTCCGGCCCGACCATCACGAACGCCTGCCCCTCTGCCTGAAACGAGTGCAGATCGAGTAGCACTTCATGTGCCGCCATCAGCGGGCACAGCCAGTTTGTGATGTGATCTTCGAACTCGGTGGGCGCAACACCATTTGCGGTGGGCTGGAGATTGCGATTCAGATTACGGTCGCCAATCCGACGCTTCATGGCGTACGCCATCGGGTTGGTGATCGGCACGAAGGTCACGGTGCCGTTCGTGACTTCGAGCGCACCGCTTTCAATCTCGTCGATCACGCGGCGAATACCGTGTGTACCTGCGACTTCGTTGCCATGAACTGCGCCGAGAATCAGGACGCGCTTGCCGGGGCTAACAGCGCTGTAGGTGGTGGCAGCAAACGGCCGCATAAAAAGTGTTCCGCATCAATTTGTGATGCGACAAATGTAGCTGGTTGCGTGCTACGGGTGCTACGCGTGCTGCGGAAAAACCGCCACGTTACTGGTGGCGAATTTGCCCTGTTGGCGAAACGACCGCGATGTCGAGCCAGCCGCGCAGGGTGCGGATTTCGGGCTGATAGGTCATCGGTATGCCGCCAATCTGACCGTCACGCGGGTGACGCTTAAGCGTCGCGTCGATGCGCGCGGGCGCGAAGCCGTCGGTGAGTTTTTCCAGAACGACTGCGTTTAAGTAGGCCTCCATGCCCACATAGCCGGGCTCCGAGTCTTTCGCCCAACTGGCGAGGCCCGTGCGGTATCCGACCGCGGCGGAGGCGCGCGAGGTGGGCGGTGGTGCGGTCGTCACAAACGAGGTGACAATTTTGTTGGTTCGCACCTCAGGCAGAACCGCCGCGATGAACGTCGAGTTTGCCTGAGCGGCGAGGTTGAAGTTGACGCCGCGATAGCGACGTTTGCTGAGCGCATTGATCATGGCAATCGAGTTGGGCGTGTTGCACAGCAGAACGACGCTGAAGGCCTCGCCTGAAGCTACGACTTTGGCGGCAACGTCGTCGAAGTTTCGAGTGTTGATATCGATGGCGAACTGGTTTTTAATGCGGAAGCCCTTGCTCGATTCAGTCGCCTTGGCCAATACGTCGCGATAGCCTTTGCCAAATCCATCGTCCTGATAAACAACGGTAGTTTCGGTTTGCCCGACCGTCGTGATGTACCGGAAAATCGCAGCCATCTCTTGCGAGGCGGACGGACGAGTTGAAAACACATTGGCAAACGCGGCCTCCCGCAGCACCTCCGCGCCAGCAATCGGGCCGAGCAGCGACAGGTTTGCGGCTTGTGCCTCTTTCGCGATTTGAATGCAGGCAACGGTGCCAAAGCAATTTACAAAAAGCTCCACGCCGTCGCTGATGGCTTTGGTCGCGGCGCGCTTCGCACCGTCGGCGCTGCTCTCGTCGTCATAAACGCGCAGATCAATCTTTCGACCACGCAGGCCGCCGTTGCGATTGTTTTCAGACGCCCACGCGATCGTCGCGCTCGCGACATCCTTGCCCGCGCCTTTGAGTGCGCCGGTTTGCGGCACCACCAGCCCGATTTTTAATGCGCTCTGTGCGTACGCCAAAGGAGACAACAAAACCGCGACAACGACGAGAGACCGGCGAACTGACAACATAACAAAGCTCCGCCGGGAACGCTGCTCCCGGCGATTAAAACGGCAAAAGAATTTGCGCGTTCAGGCAAATGTCATGGTGAAAATGCGAACTGCGCATCGATGAGGCTAACATCGCGCACGCGTTTTTCGGGCGGTTAGTGACGCCGATAAATCTGAAACTGAGTGCCGTTAGATTTTTTCAGCGTCAGCGCACCATGCGCTTACAGCACTCGACAAAAAACAGCCTTCAAATAGCGGCTCTCGTTCACCTGCGCAAGCCATGGATGATCCGGCCCGGCGCCGCGCACTTCGAGTATCTGCAACTCACGTCCCGCATAGAACGCCGCGCGGCGCAACATGTCGAGGAACTGCTCTTCACTCACCACGCCCGTGCACGAGCAGGTCAGAAACAATCCGCCGGGCTTCACCACGCCAAGCGCGAGCTTGTTCATATCAAGATATTTTTTTAGCGCGTCGATCACCTCGTCGCGAGCGCGGGTCATCTTCGCGGGGTCGAGCACCACGGCGTCCCAACGCTTGCCCGCCTCGTGCGCCTCGCGCAGCCACGGAAAGATGTCGGCCTGCGTGACCTTCGCTTTGACGTTGTTGAGTTTCAAGTTGCGCGTGGCGAAATCTACGGCTTCTTCATCGAGGTCAACGGCGGTGATGTCAGTCGCGCCGTTGACGCCCGAGTAGACCGCGAAGCCGCCCGAATTGCAGCAGAGGTCGAGCATGCTGGCGCTCTTGGTCGATGCGATGAGTTCACCCCAACGCTTGCGGTTGTCGCGCTGATCGCAGAAAAAACCGGTTTTGTGTTTGCCACCGATCTGCACGAAAAATTTGACATCATGCTCGGTGATCGTCGACGGTTTGCCGCCGTGTGGCGGCTTACCGGGCGGGCAGTCAAAGCCTTCCTGTTTCTGCGCGTTGTCATCGCCGAACGCAAAAATCTGCGAGCCGGGAAATTGGGTGAGCAGTGCGTCGTAAATCCAGTGCTGCATGCGAAACATGCCCGCCGCGTAAAAGCACACAACGAGCACGTCGCCAAAGCGATCTACGATCAACCCAGACAGTCCGTCGCCCTCAGCGTGAATCACGCGATAAGCATCGGTGACTGCATCAAGGCCATAAATTCTGCGCCGCAATTGCACAGCATCGGCAATCTTCTCGGCGATAAATTGCGCATCGACAATTTCGTCCTGCTTCTCGGTGAGCAGGCGAATCGCCATCGGCGCCTGCATATTGAGCATGCCGCGCCCGATGAATTCGCCATCCACAGAGAGCACTTCAACCAGGTCGCCGGGAATGATGCGCTCGGCAGGCCGCTCCACCATTTTCTGGAAGATGAGCGGGTGAACGTATTTGCGCTCGCTTTTTAAGCGAACTTGCGGGAGCGATTCAGAGCGATTTTTGCGGGCCATGCCGCAATGTTAGCGAGCGGGGTTTTGTTTTCCGGTCAAGAGCGCGGTTTCTACCTTTTTCCAGTACGGCGTAAATCGCCGCAATGCGCCGCGATATTCGGCAAAGGCAGGCTCGGGTGCCCAGTCAACCGCAAACGCGCCCAGGCGGCCGTGCAGCCACCGTTGCGGGGTGTTTTGCGTGACCACAGACTTGACGCCCAGCGCAGTCAGCACCGCCGCCGTGTCACCCTTGTACGTCAACACACCAGGAATTTCCGCCACACAGTCGGCGATAAATTGCAGTCGCTTGAGCGCGAAGCATCCGTGCACATCGTCGCCCGTGTCAAAAACAAAAATGCGCGGTAGGTTAGCGTGCGCCATCAACGTCGGGTTGGTGAGCGACAGCATTTCATCGTGTAGGAAGACAACGCGTGAGAAGTCAGCGTTCATGTGCGCGCTCCACGGCTAAACAGGCGAGCATCGAGCGATTCGTAGCTCGCGTCGAACGGGCAACTGCCGTCGCGTGAGGCCGTGCAGCGCATACATGGCTTACCGTCGGTGTACTTCTGCACGTTCTCGCGATTAAAAAAATACGGCTTGTTTGAGAACGTGGAAGCTACCCATTGCCATGACAAATGGTTCGAGGCCACGTCGCCATCGAGCAGGTGTTGCACGTACCAATCCGCGCCTTCGCGCCACGCAATCTTGCGGAAATGCACCACGTATGCGGCGAACCACATGCGCGCATGGTTGTGAACATAGCCGTCGTTCAACAGCGCATGAATGCTGTCATCGATGCAGGCAAGACCGGTGTTGCCCGTCGTGATGTCGGCGGCGAACGGCGCATCGCTAAGCGGCACTTTCGCGGGCTCGATATCGCGCAAGATTTCGTCGCCGCGCTCAAACCACACGCGCCGCCAGAAGTCGCGCCAGGCGAGTTCAAACACCAATCGGTACGCGCCGCTCGGGCCGCTTTTAGCGAGCGCCCATTCGCGCACTTCGTTCAACGCGAGGCAGCCATGCCGCAAATAGGGCGACAGGCGGGTGACGGCACCGTGCAGGTGATTGCGGCTGCGGGCGTAGGCGACGGGATCAACCCGGTCGAGCGCTGCCAACGCGGCGATTCGACCACCCGGAATCGAGGCGTCAGGGCCGGCCGCATCGGGGAAATAGTGGGCAATCGCCGCAAGTCGGGCGTCGCGATGATCTGGAAGGTGAAGCTGTTCCATCGGGGGCGTTTCTACATCGAGCCCGGATAGTACGCGCAGCGCCGGATGGGCGTCAGCCTGAAAGGCGGCTTTTGCCTGAAACCCACTGCTCTTAGGGGCTGAGGGCAGTAAATGGGCTTAGTCGACTTTAAGCGAAATCGCAGTCTAGCCCTAATACAGCGGTTGTTACATAAAAAAGCTGAATCTGCTGGCGCGGACGATGCACTCCCGCAAATTGACGCCGGGAATCAAGCCCGTGGTCGCCATCCAAACAGTCGGGCGGGCAAAAAGAGAATCGAGCGAATGAGCGCGAACAGGGCATCGAACGTGATGCCGATCAGCCTGAACGGTAGCGAGATCAACCAGAAGAGCGGGAACAGCACCAGCGCGAGCAAGGCAATCGGCCAGCTCACCACCAGAAGGATGCACCACACAAACAACAGGATCAACGCTTTCATTGCAAATCCTTGACGGAGAAACTACGAACGGAAATCGGGGCCAAAAACTAGATCGACTTCGATCCGGTGATTGTCACTTTTTCAAACGTCACGTGAGCCACGTTCGTGCTGGGAACTTCCGTCGGCGTGGCCGTCGCGAACAGTGCGGCGACAGCGCCCACGGTGACCACGGAGAGGACGCTGGCGAATACAGCAGCGACAGCGGTTTCGGTGCGGGAGAGGATGTTGAAAGTGCGATTCATGTGAGGCTCCAAAGTTTTTTCAATTCGTTTCGCAGCGGGGTATTCCGTTGCGATGGAGTGAACTTTATGCGGAGTGCTTTTCCGCCGCCATGGGCGTGCGATGAATCGCGGGTAGGTTGCGCGAACTGCGGAATCGGTTCGTGAATGGTTCCGGGGCGCTCGCCGAAAACCCAACTCGCCGCGCTGTTTCTACGTCGATTCTGTGCCGATCAGGGCTGCCACGCTCACCGGGGCCAACCGGTCGTTGCAGGCGAAACAAGTAGGCGTCGCCTACCAACGTCATAATCGCGCAGATGTGGCAACGAATCGTTCTCTTCCTTTTTTGCGTCTATGTCGGCGTAGTTATCGCGGCTGACGCGCCATCGCTCAAGGTGGGCTCAAAACGCTTCACCGAGTCCTACATCCTCGCCGAGATTGTCCGACAGCAGGCGGACACCGCGGGTGCTGCGGGTGGGGTGGCGGCGGTGCATCAGCAGGGGCTGGGCAATACGGCCATCGTGCTGGCGGCGCTGCGTGCAGGGTCGATTGATGTTTACCCGGAATACACCGGCACCATTGCTCGCGAAATTTTGAAGCTCGATGCGGTACCGTCGCTGGATGAGATGAACGCGAAGCTCGCGCCGGTGGGGCTTGCGGTGTCGGTGCGGCTGGGCTTCAACAACACCTACGCACTGGCGATTCCGGGCAAGCTTGCGAGCGCCCGCAAAATCGCCACGCTGACTGATCTTAAATCTCACGCCAGTCTGCGGCTCGGCCTTTCGCAGGAATTCATTGGCCGCGCGGATGGCTGGGCGGGCTTGAAGGCGGCCTACGATTTGCCGTGGACATCGCTGCGCGGCCTCGATCATGGCCTGGCGTATGACGCGATTGCTCAAGGCGAAGTAGACGTGATCGACATTTATTCCACCGACGCCAAGATCGGCAAATATCAACTCACGGTGCTGGCCGACGACAAGCAATATTTTCCGCGCTACGACGCGGTTCTTCTGCACAAAATTGATGTGACAGCGCGTTTCCCCAAGGCCTGGGCGGCTGTCGCCTCGCTCGCGGGTCGTATCGACGATGACGCTATGCGGCGCATGAATGCTGCGGCGGAACTGGACAACAAAACCTTTGATGTCGTTGCGCGGGATTTTCTGTCCGGGAATCAATCGGCCAATAAGGCAGACCTCGGAAACGGCACGGCGATCCCGGCATTGAGTCCCGCAGCCAACAATGCTTTCAAACGGTTTTGGGGAACATTGTTCGGCCCAGATTTCGTTCGCCTCGCAGTCGAGCATCTGGGGTTAGTGTTGCTTTCGCTCGCAGCGAGCGTATGCGTCGGTGTGCCTCTGGGCATAGCGGCAGCACGACATCCGCGAGTTGGCGCTGCAATCCTCGGCGGCACCGGCATGTTGCAGACCATCCCGTCGCTGGCGCTACTGGCGATGCTGATTCCGTTAACGGGCCGCATTGGGCTACTGCCGGCTTTTATCGCGCTCTCGGTCTATGCACTGTTACCAATCGTGCGCAACACGCATGCAGGCATGGCGCAAATTCCGGCCGGGATTAGGCAAGCCGCGCAATCGCTCGCGATGACGCCGTCGATGATTTTGCGGCTGATCGAATTGCCACTGGCGCGCGCCACCATCATGGCGGGCGTAAAAACCTCCGCCGTGATCACCGTGGGCACGGCGACCATCGCAGCCTTTATCGGCGCTGGCGGTTTTGGCGAGCGCATCGTCACGGGGCTTGCGCTGAACGACAACGTGACGCTGTTAGCGGGTGCGATCCCGGTCGCTGCGCTGGCAATATTGATTGAGCATGCGTTTGCCTTCCTCGAGCGCAAACTGACGCCGCCCGCGCTCAGG
>JANXUB010000101.1 GCA_025352105.1 Burkholderiales bacterium
GAAAACATGGCCAACGCGATCAAGCACATCAGTGTGCAGCGTGGCTATGACGTCACCGAATACACCTTGACCTGTTTCGGTGGCGCGGGCGGGCAGCATGCCTGCATGGTCGCCGATGCACTGGGTATGCAGCGTGTGTACATCCACCCGTTGGCGGGCGTGTTGTCGGCGTACGGTATGGGGCTCGCCGACGTGCGTACGCTCAGGCAGGCGGCGGTTGAGAAAACCTTGAGTGATGAGTTGCTAGGCTCTTTGGCTGTTGAATTTGAAGCGTTGAGCCAGCAGGCTCGCGCCAATGTCGAAGCTCAGGGGCTCGCCGCAGATAAGGTTCGTGTCGCGAAAACGCTGGCGCTCAAGTACGACGGCACGGATACAACCATCGAGTTGCCGATGGCCGAAAGCACATCAGAGAGCTCACTGCTCAAGGCATTCGAAACAACGTATCGTCAACGCTATGGCTTCCTCATGCCGGGTCGTGCGCTGGTGGTGGAGGCGATCGCCGCCGAGGCGATTGGTCAAACTCAATCGGCGCAAGAATCGACGCCTGACTTGCCCACTCGCCCTGCTGGTATGCAAGCCCGCGCTGAGGTGAAGGCGTTCACCGACAACGCCTTACGCGCCACGCAAGTTTTTTATCGCGAAGACCTGCGTCCGGGTGACATCATCACCGGCCCCGCCATCATCAAGGAGCCGATTGCAACGACGGTCGTCGAACCCGAATGGCGTGCCGTCGTCACGCCGCACAATCATCTCGTGTTGGAACGCACGAAGAAGGCCGAACGCGCCCACGCCATTGGCACCACAGCCGATCCCGTACTGCTGGAAGTGTTCAACAACCTGTTCATGGCGATTGCCGAGCAGATGGGCGTGACGCTCGCGAACACGAGCTACTCGGTCAACATCAAGGAGCGCCTCGACTTCTCATGCGCGATCTTTGATCCGGAGGGCAATCTGGTCGCCAACGCGCCGCACATGCCGGTGCATCTGGGTTCGATGGGAGAAAGCGTTCGCGTGATTCTTGAGAAACGCGCCGGGCAAATGAAGCCGGGCGATGCCTTTGTACTCAATGCACCGTACGCTGGCGGCACGCATATCCCGGACGTCACCGTTGTCACGCCCATTTTTCTTCCGGGTGAAACGACCCCGCTGTTCTACACGGCTGCGCGTGGCCACCATGCCGACATTGGCGGCATCACGCCGGGCTCGATGCCCCCCTTCTCGAAGCACATTTCCGAAGAAGGCGTGCTGCTCGACAACGTGCAGCTCGTGCGTGAAGGCGTTTTTCTGGAGGCTGAACTCACGCAGATTCTCACGCACGATGCCTATCCCGTGCGGAACGTCGCACAAAACATCGGCGATTTGCGCGCGCAGGTAGCGAGCTGCAACAAGGGCGCAAACGAGCTGACCAAAATGGTCGAACACTTCGGTCGCGAGGTGGTTGTTGCGTACATGAAACATGTGCAGGACAACGCGGAAGAAAGCGTTCGCCGCGTGATCCACAAGCTGACCGACGGTGAGTTCGGCGTTGATCTCGACGATGGCAGTCACATTCACGTCAAGGTGTCGATCAACCGTGACGAGCGCACCGCAAAGGTCGATTTCACAGGTACATCCGCACAGCGCCCGAGCAATTTCAACGCGCCGCGCAGCGTCAGCCGCGCCGTGGTGCTCTACGTGTTCCGCACGCTGGTCGACGATGAAATCCCGATGAACGCGGGCTGTCTGAAACCCATCGAAATCGTCATCCCGGATGGCAGCATGCTCTCGCCTGTCTACCCGGCCGCTGTAGTCGCTGGCAATGTGGAGGTGTCACAAGCCGCAACCAATTGCCTCTACGGAGCGCTTGGCGTGCTCGCGGGAGCCTACGGCACGATGACCAATTTCACCTTCGGTAACGACGAGTACCAGTACTACGAAACCATCTCCGGTGGCTCCGGCGCAGGCCCGACGTTCGACGGCACCAGCGTCGTGCAATGCCACATGACCAACTCGCGACTGACCGACCCCGAAGTGCTTGAATTCCGCTATCCAGTGCGCGTGGATTCACACACGATCAAGATGGGAACAGGCGGCAAAGGCAAGTTCCACGGCGGTGACGGCGCAGATCGACGCATCCGATTCCTCGAACCCATGACAGCCGCCATCCTCGGCAACAACCGCGTCAATCGCCCGCACGGAATGGCCGGCGGCGAACCCGGCGCGGCAGCAAAAAACTGGGTTGAACGAACCGACGGATCGCGCGAAGATTACGGACACATTTGCGAGGTCGCAATGAACAGGGATGATGTGTTCGTGATTCAAACGCCGGGAGGTGGAGGCTTCGGCGTTGCGTGAATTCGTAGCCTCGATTCCGCTTCACTGCATCGAGGCGACTGCTTTAGGAACCGCTCTTTTAATCTCTGAGGGTTAAATTCCCCGCCGCTTGGGGCGGGGAAATTTATTTGGTGTGGTTACTCTTTCTGATGTCCGTCACTCTCCAAAAATTGACGGATTCTCCGAAACTATCGTTGGTACGCGGCAACAGAGGCAGATTACTCGGGCTTGATGTTCCCGTCTTCGATGACTTTTTTCCATTTCACTGCTTCAGTAGCGGCGAAAGTCATCGCCTCCTCAGGCGTCCCGCCGGTCGGTTTGATGCTCAGTTCGGCAAGCTTGTCTTTTGTTTGCTTCTCGTTCAACACGTCATTCAAGGCTTTGTTTAATTTGGCGACGACGTCCTTGGGTGTGGTGGCGGGAGCCAGAAGCGTGTACCAGACGACAAGCTCAAAGTCTTTAATGCCAGACTCTGCCACGGTGGGCATGTCTGGAAACATGGGTGACCGCTGCTGCGTTGTGATCGCGAGGGTGCGCAGCCTCCCCGCTTTCGCAAGCGGCATGGCTTCCGGCGCAAGGATGAGCATGAAATCTACGTGCCCTGCCATCAGATCCTGGACGGCAGGTGCACCGCCTCGATAAGGGATGTGAGCGGCAACCACGCCGGCTTTCGTTTTGAAAAGTTCCGTCGCCAGGTGGTTGGGGGTACCTGTTCCAGGCGATGCATAACTTCTGTTCGGATTCGCCTTCAGATAGCGCTGGAAGTCGGCCATGTTCTGCGCTGGCACAGCAGGGTGCACCGCTACCATCGCAGGCACATCGGCGATGCGGCCAATTGCGGTCAGCTCTTTCGTTGCATCAAACGAGAGCTTGGGGAACAACGTGGGGTTGATTGCTTGGGTGGTCATCGTCGAAATCAGCAAGGTGTAGCCGTCACCCGGAGACTTGGCGACCACGCCGGCACCGATTGCCTCGGCCGCGCCAGGGCGGTTTTCGATAACGACGGGCTGCCCCAGATTGACCGACATGCGCTGACCCAAAAAGCGCGCCAGCACATCGGTGGTGCCGCCGGGCGCGTATGGCACCACGATTTTTATCGGCTTGTTCGGAAAGTCCTGCGCAAGGGCGGTTGCCGCCCACGCGACCGCTACAAACACCGCTGATAGTTTTGATATTGTTCTCATGTCATCCTCTAGGTTGGTGGGTGGAAATGCTTGGTCTCGCTACTACTGCTCGCTCGTTCACCGACTCTCAGCGACGATTTTTTTGATCAGCCGGTGGGTCTCAAGCGCTTCGCTGCCGCTCACTGTGGGCGACCGGCCAAGGCTGATCGCGTCGAGGAAATCGCGAAGTAGTTCGATATGCGCCGCGGGCGAGAAGTCCATGATGGAGTCGCCGCTGCCGGACTTCGCTTCGCCTTCGACGACCTCGACCTTTCCGTCATGAAACATCACGCGCAGGGTGCCGCCCACCAGTGAGACCGTGGCATGGGCGTACACCAGTTCAAGCGATTCCGCGCGCCCCGGGTACATCGCCGTTGTCGCCATAAGCACCCCCGGTGCGCCATTGCCCAGAGTAAGAATCGCCGCGGCAAAATCTTCCGTCTCAATACGGTGAATGTCCGTCGTCCGCACACGGGAAGCGACCACCTCGCGCACGCCCACCAGGCTTCGGAACAAATCCAGCGCATGGATCGCCTGTGTTAGCAGTACGCCGCCACCGTCGCGCGCTACCGAGCCACGCCCTGGCTGATCGTAATAGCCGCTCTGCGAGCGCCACCAGGGAACCTGAAGAACCCCCGCTTGCAGTTCGCCGAGCGCTCCGGATTCAATCAATTGCTTAAGCCGCACAGCACCCGGTCGAAACCGGTGCTGCAGGACAACGCCAAAGCGCAAACCGGTGCTGTCTGCAAACTTGACCAGCTCTTCTGCTTTGGACAGGCTGACGTCAAGCGGCTTTTCAACGAGGGTGTGCTTGCCAGCCGCTAGGGTCTGCTTTGCGATGTCCATGTGGGTACACGCGGGCGTGGCCACGATGACCGCGTCAACCTCAGGATCCTGCAGCACATCGTTCAAGAGGGTCGTCACGAGGGTGTGCGTGGGCACCGCTGCCCGCGCGCGCTCAACATCGCTCTTCGTCACGGCCCAGCGCAGATTGACGCGGTCGTGCAGCTCTCTCAAACTTGCAAGATGCGGTTGCGACCCTGGACCGACCCCGATCAGTGCGATGCCAACTTTTTTCATCGCGTCTGCCCTGCCTCCGCCCGCGCTTGCGCGTCCAATGCCAGCCTGCTCACCGTAAATGTGTGGTCATGCGAGACGGCAAATTGAGTGCGGTTTCGCACGTCGTCAATCAGCTTGCCGAAGAAAGTAATCGGTTCCTGGGCGCAATCGAAGCGGCGCGTCCCGGTGCGGTCGCAAAGAAACAGGTGGTCTGTACCCTCGCGCCCTTCGATGTCCAGGTACTTGCGGATCTCAATTGAGCCTTCCGTGCCCGCAATAAAAAGCCGACCGTCACCCCATGTCGGCAAGCCTTCTGGCGTGAACCAGTCGACGCGGCAGTAGCCGCGCGCGCGGTTGCTTGTTGAAACGAGCGCGAGCTCTCCAAAGTCCTGAAAGTCGTGTGCCGTTGCCTCCCCAAAATGAGCCACCGAAGCGTGGGCGATCTCGGCATCTGTGGAGCCCGTCAACACTAGAAACTGGTCGATATGGTGGGAGGCGATGTCCGCCAAAATTCCACCGTAATACTTTTTGTCGAAGAACCATGAAGGACGGATGGCCTGGTTCAGGCGATGCGGTCCCATCCCCAGAGTGTGGATCACTTCGCCCACGGCGCCCTCGGCAATGAGTCTCTGGGCGGTCGCCACGGAAGGTACGGTCATCCGCTCGGAAAAGCAAATCGCAAAGAGGCGACCGGTTTGGCGAACCGCCTCCTGCACCTGTTCAAGCTGCTCGTGGCTGGTAACGCCTGGCTTGTCCGTGAGCACGTCCTTGCCATGCTTCATGGCGGAGATTGCGATTTGCGCCCGCTCGGACGGGATACCCGCAGTGACAATCAGGTCTATGGACGGATCCTCAAGAAACTCGTCAGCGCAAGCCACAGCCTTGAGTTGCGGGAAGCGCTTTTCGACACCTTCCCTGACTTTGGGATCGGACGTGCTCGACAGGTAGCCCGCACAAGCGGCACCAGCGTCGAGCAGTCCCTCGATCAGGTGGAAAACATGCCGGTGATCAATTCCGATGACCGCGAACTTGATCATGCGGCATATCCGACATGCCGCAGAGCAGCGTGCCCCAGTGTGCGGCAAAGAGAACAAAGATTTGAGTTTGCAGGTAGGTGTTTCATCGTTAACGGGGGGCACGCTGCTCGTAACGGTGCGGGGTGCGCCATGTCGAGATAGCGAAAACCGCAGTCTCCGCTCACCCCATGCAAATGTCCAATTCCAAATTGGTTCAACTCGATACTCTGCCGGTATCGAGCTGGCAACGCCGGGCGCGCGGGCTTAACGCGCCGACCACGCGTCGCTTCTGAACGCGCGCACGGCTTCAAGCATCCTGTGCAGCACTGGAGAAGCCTCCTCCTTGCGGTAGAAGCAATGCACGTCCATGTGGGCATCTTCCGCATCGGTTTGCAGGGGCACGTAGGTCACTCCTGGCAGTTGCAAATTGGCCATAGACTCGGGCACCAGCGCGAGCTGCTTGCTGATGCCCGTCATCAAGGTGGCCATGACAATGTCGCTCGCCTGCGCGGCGAATCGGGGTTCAAAGCCTGCGTTTCTGCACAAGCGCAGGGTTATAACCGGCCCTGACCTTGACGCGGCCGTCACGATAGGTTGGTCTTCAAGCAGCGCGACGGGAATGGTTTCGAGTTTGGCGAACGGATGCTTTGTGCCCATCGCAACCAGCAGGCGCTCTCTGGCCACGAGCTCAACCGCCAGATCGCTTTCTGAAGGCACCATGCGCTCGAAGGCAATCAAAATCCGGCGCTGGCGGAGTGCGACGATCTGCTGGGGCGCCTGGGCAGGATGCAGCGACACCTCAACGTCGGGGTGCAAGTCGGTAAACCGTGACAGAAACTGCGGAACCACCCCAAACATTGCAGACCCATGAAGGCCCACGTCTAGGCGGCCTGTCGTGCCGCTGCCGACACGTCGCACCCGATCCGTTGCCTGGTCAACAAAGCCGAAGATGTTGCGCGCGTCGTGCAGCAATGCCTCACCCGCGTGGGTCAGCAGCATGCCGCGAGGCGTTCTCTCAAAGAGCTGCGTACCGAGTTCCAGCTCCAGCGCCTGGATCTGTCGGGTCAGGGGCGGTTGCGACAAGTGCAGTCTGTCGGCCGCGCGCCCAAGGTGCTGCTCTTCGGCAGCGGCAATAAAGTAGCCGAGCTGGCGTAAATCCATGGTGGTTCCTCGTCACGGGTGCCGCTTGCGGCTTGTATTATCAAGGATAAGGTTTCGACCCTCTTTCGGATTACGCCAAGCACTGCACGGGTTTTGGGCCACTAAGCGCCTTTGACCCGCGCAGTTTGACTGATCGTAATGGCAGGCGACGAACCGGGCCCGACAGCGAAAAACTGGGTTGAACGAACCGACGGGTCGCACGAAGATTACGGTCACATTTGCGAGGTCGCGATAGACAAGGATGATGTGTTCGTGATTCAGACGCCGGGATGCGGGGGATTTGGGGCGGCATGACGCAAGCGTCGAGCCCGGTCATCGTGCGAGCAACGTCTTCAGAGTGCTCTGCGGATCCGCAAGGAAGTCGCGCGTAACCGTGAAGTGCGCGGTGTCCTCGTAGGCAACCTGCTCGACCCCGGCCGCCGAGCATCGAAATATTCGCGCGTCCGGGTAAGCCATCAATATCGGAGAATGTGTGGCGATGATGAATTGGGATCGATCGAGCACCAGATCGTGAAGCAAGGACATCACCGCTAACTGGCGCTGCGGCGAGAGCGCCGCTTCAGGTTCGTCGAGGATATACAGGCCCTTGCCGCGAAATTTTTTCTCAATCAATGCGAGAAATGACTCCCCGTGCGACTGCTCGTGCAGTGATCGCCCACCGTACGAATTAATCAGCGGAGGCCCAAACGCGGGCTCGGCATCGAGACGTTCAATCTCCGTCGCTACGTTGAAAAAGCTTTCAGCCCGGAGAAAAAAGCCATCGTTTGGCCGCTTGATTCCTTTTGCAATGCGCAAGTACTCGTTGAGGCGAGAGTGCGACTGACGTGTCCCAAAATTGAAATTTCTGGTTCCGCCTTCGGGGTTGAATCCCAGCGAAACAGCGATTGCTTCAAGAAGCGTTGACTTGCCCGAACCGTTCTCGCCAACAAAGAAGGTTATTTTTGGGTGCAGCTCAATGTAGTCCAGTGATCGGATAGCGGGAAGTGAAGATGGGTACTGATCGAACGACGCGACGCGATCACGAATGAGTGATACGCGGCTAACGTATTGATTAGCGATCATTGGTTGGAGCGGGTGTTTTCTTTCAATTGCAAGAGTATCTCCTGGAGCGTTTTGTCGATGGCTTGCAGCGCCTCAAGCTGACCTATTTCTGGCGGGTCGGTTTTTGCAACTCCAGTCGACGTGACCCGCTTCATCTCATCCCGCGCCGCCAGAATCCGTGCGCGAAAATCATGCGCATCGATGATGCCGATGAGCTTCATGTCGTTGGCTTGACCGGCGCTGTGACCGGCTGTTTCGAATTTCAGAATGCTTAGGTTGAAACGCTTCAGCAGCGGGCCTTCGATGAAGGTCACGTCCTGAATATTTTCGAGCGGAATGGTCTTTTCGACTGTCACGAAAATGCCCTTGCGATAGCGCAGCGCTCGCGGCGTAAGTTCGCATTCGAGTTTGTCGAAATAGTGCCGCGCCCACCATTGCCCGACGCCGAGAAACCAGAGGATCGCGAACGGAATTCCGATGAGGCTGACGATCAGGCTGAAGCCGACGCTCAGCACGAGATACGGGCGAATGAGC
>JANXUB010000108.1 GCA_025352105.1 Burkholderiales bacterium
CACGCGCTTGATTAAATCGGCGAGTGCGTCGCGCGCAACGGCCATCGCTGAGGCGGGGCGCTTCAACCAAGCGTGGTAGCCCGCCTGCGTCACTAAGAGCACCCGGCAGCTCACCGGTAGCGGAAATTCACCCACCAGATCGCTCTCGATGAAGGCGTACTTCACAGGCTCTCGCGAGCAAAGTGTCGACTAGCCCGGCGGAACCTCCCCGCCAGGCCCTCACAGATCCGTACGTGAACCTCTCGGTTCATACGGCTCTTGTCATCCAGTCGTTGGCAATACCCCCAGCTTCCAGTGGTACAGCAGTTCCGGCGCGCGCTGCGCCAACTGGCTAAGCCAACCCCTTGCACGAGCACGACTACCGTTGAATCGACGGTACTTGCGCAACGCCCACTTCTCCAGAATTTCGTTGATGTGGCTGATTACACGTTTAAAGACGCTCATGTAGAACGACGCGTAGTAATTCCACCAACCTCGCACAGTGGGATTGATTCGCTCGGCGATCTGTTCAATCCCAGCGTCTGTCCAGCGCCCGATATTCCACATCCGCATTTTCTCGCGGATGCGTTTGGCCACCTTGCCACTCAAGGCAGGACTGAAGCTGTTGAAGTAAACCCCTTGCTTGCTTTTAGCCAGTCGCCCCCGGAATGTAAACCCCAAGAAATCAAAGCTCGTGTGCTCATGGTTGCCCTTACGGTTGCCATCCCGACAGTACACAATCCTCGTCTTCTCCGGGTGCAGTTCCAGTCCACATGCGCTCAGGCGTGCACCAATCTCTTCTCTCAGCCGCTGAGCCTGAGCTTCCGATTTGCAATGAACCACCCCATCGTCGGCGTACCGCACAAAGGGTGTGTCAGGGAAGTTTCTCGCCAGCCAACTGTCAAAGGCATAGTGCATGTAGAGGTTAAATAGCACCGGACTCACAACGCCACCTTGCGGTGTGCCGCGGGTTCGGTCATTCACCTGCGCCCCCAACCTCATGGGTGCCTTCAGCCACCGTTCAACATACAACGCCACCCAAGGGCAGCGTGCGCATTGCCAGACCGCTTTCATCATCAACTCGTGGTCGATGTGATCGAATGCACCTTTGATATCAAATTCCAATACCCAATCGTATTTCCAGCATCGGCGACGAACCACCGAAATGGCGTCTACCACTGATTTGGATGGCCGATAGGCATAGGAATCGGTGTGGAACAAGGGCTCGACTTGAGCATCCAGATGGTCGCGAACTACCGTCTGGGCAACACGATCCGCGACGGTGGGAATTCCCAACAACCGCGTCTTGCCATTGCCCTTCGGTATCTCCACACCACGCACGGGCGCAGGAAGGTAGCTGCCTGAGGACATTCGATTCCACAGCTTGTAGAGATTTCGCCCCAGCTGATCTTCAAACGCCTCAATGGTTTCACCATCAACGCCGTGCGCTCCGTGGTTCGCCTTTACCTGTAGCCAAGCTGCCCACACAGACCGCTTCGGTATCGCAAACGATTTGGCTTGACTCATCGGTTCATCCCATGGACTGGTTGACCGATAAATCTTGCCCGATGACGCATCCCCTTCGCTCCACCTCCATTACGAGGCTTCATCGCTACTACGAAATGCTCCGCCCCTGTACCCCGCATTGGTACTCTCACCTTCTTTGAGTCTTTCAAATCAAGCTTCTCCCTTCACATCGAGATGACAGGTTCCTATGTTCCGTCCAATTGCCTGGAATAACGTCGCGCCGCCTATATGCCGGTCGCCACCAAGCCAGTCATCAGGCTCCCGCTTGGTTTGTCCCAAGGCACCGCATGGACCTTGGTTTTGGCGACAGTTGGAAAAAGCTATCGACACCTCCTCGACGGTTCGCCTTCGCTCGCCTCGTTATCCCATACCTGACGCATTCATTGCGCCTTTTCTTCAACGCTCACCACCACGCCTCTTAAACGCAGCAGCTTGAAGTGGTTTGATACCTCCTCCTGAAAGGCGGCATCGAGGGGCCTACCCTCATCAATCAAACAGTTTTCATAGCACACACGCCGCTGCTTTTTTTAGTATGGATACCTCCATCTTCATCCTCGAGAGCTCACTCTTCATGCGCCCGATCTCGGCCTGCTCGGGCGACACCGTGCGCCGTCCCGCCGCAACCGTCAGCTGGCCGCTCTCGTAGAGTTTCTCCCACTGCTGCAGGAGCTTTGGTAGCACGTCAAACTTCTTGCCCGTTTCAACAAAACTCAAGTTCTCTGCCTTCTTGTGGCGAACCACTTCGGCCTTGTAGTCAAGCGTGAACGCGCGACGCGCAACTTTCAGTTTCCCCGCTTTGTTTCTCTCTAATTCCATCTCAATTTACCGTCCTCTAAGTACTCAACGGAAATCGTACAGGTTCACCCCGCGTCGCGCTTGCCGATGGCGTGCCATCCACTTACCAATGGTTTGTGCAATCTCGGTAGGGTAGCAGTCACTGCCCTCGTTGCGCTTGTTTAACGCTCGGCATCGACCTGCGACTGGGCATCGATAAGTGCGACACGCTGATTTAGTCTCCTCACTTCGCGCCGAAGTTCGGTCAGCGCGATATCGGCGAGTAGTGACTTGACAGTTAGTACACAACTCACCAGCGCCAGGATTAACGCTGGCGGATAGGCAACACCCGCCACGACGCCCAGCCAGTCCACGAGTTGAGGCACAAGAGAAAACGCCACCGAAATGACAGCAGTACACAACCAGAACATCGCGTCTCGCAGATACAGCTGATCTCGCCGCAGAAGGAGCAGTATGAATGCTGCGAGTGCGATGCCGACTATTGCGGCTGACATGGGATAGGACATAGTAGAAAGGCTCTTTTTACGGGAGCGTTGTAGCGCGGCCCAATCGCGATGCAAAAAAGCCGGACAAGCAACAATTATCGACGAATCGCTCCTTTCGCGAGACACAGCACCGTCGTCTCCAGCATGTAGCGCAGTACGGCCCACCAACTATAAAAAATGCGCGAAATTCCATCGACACGAGGTGCCATTTCGACGTCGACCTCGCTGATCGTCAATCCTGAATTTCTGAGCAGCAACAGCACGCCCAAATCCTGATAGTCAATCAAAGTTGCCTCATCGCCAGCGAGCACCTTACAGGCGCGGGCGTCGTATAACCTGAAGCCCGAAGTAAGGTCCTCCAGTGAGAAGCCCGTGATGCGCCGAAAGAATGCCCAGGCGAACTTTCTGGCGGTGCTACCGCGCTGGGTGCAGGCACCGATCACGACGTCCGCATGCGCAGCAGCTTTGAACAGGCGGCTTATCTGGTGCGCGAGGTGCTGACCGTCAGCGTCCATCGTGATCACGCTAGTAAAGTTGTGTCGTACCGCGTAGCGAATTCCCGTTTGCATCGCCCCCCACGCTCCCTGCGGCAGCGGTGCACGCAACACAAAGGCACCAGACTCCCTGGCGATGCGACCGGTATCGTCGGTGCTGCCATCGTCAACCACCAACACGTCTGCGTAACCCTCGTCGCGCACAGTCTGCACGACGGCACCGATGGTGTTTGCTTCGTTTCTCGACGGAATAACAATTAGCGGGCGGGTATGAGCCTCGGGGCGAGGCGTATCGGGAAGCAGCACACTGCTGACTGTCGCTTGCAGCTGTTTTCGCACGGATCGGATCGCAAAATACCTGAGCATTCGTTCGCGACCTGCGTCGCCATACCGTGCGCGCTCGGCTGGCGAAAGTCGCAATGCTTCGATGGCGTCGCGCCATGCTGCGGGCTCGTCGACGGGCGCCAGACGACCGGTAACCCCCTGCCGCACTACCGAAACCAGGCCGCTGCCGCTGAGTGCTGCGGCGAGCACCGGCAAGCCGTGCAGCATGGCCTCCAGCGCTACCAACCCAAACGCTTCTGTGCGCTCTCGGCTAGGCACGCAAAACAGTTGCGCAGAGCGATAGCGCGCTCGACAAGCGCTGTCGTCCAGCTCTCCCTCGAGCCATATTCGATCCGAAACCTGCAACCGATTAATTAACTGCATAAGGCCGTCATGCTGCGCACCTGCGCCGACGATGCGAAGCTCAACCTGAGGACACTGCGCAACAGCTCTGATAAGCAGATCAAAGCCCTTGTAATAGGTTAGACGGCCCACTGCCAGCAGACGGAACACGCCTTCCGTCCACGCCACCGGCGACACCTCCGGTTCCGAGCGCTCCGCGTATCTACGCTCATCAATCCCGAGTGGCACCACGGCACACTTTTCACGAAATGATTGCAGCGGTTCACTTGTCTCCAGATAGGGCTTCGACGTGCAAACGACCAGTGCGGCCCGCTCAAGCAGCGCCCGCTCGAAGGGGCGATACAGCGGATATAGCAAGCGCAGCGCGAGACTGTGTTCGGACGACACTACGTCAGAATGCCAGTGGATCACCCAAGGTAGCCGTCGCGCGCGGCGCGAAACGAGGGCGACCAGCGCGCTCGAATTCGGTAAGTGCAAGTGCAAGTAGTCCGGCTTCCAGTCGGAAATAGCGCAATCCAGGGCCTTCAGAAAGCCCGGAGCAACGGGAGCAAACGCCACTTCACGCCACACCGGCACGGCCCGCAACCAAGTCGCGAAGTCAGGAGGTATCGGATGTGCCGCGCTTTGATGCACGAGCGCAAACGCCTCGTCACCAGCCTCGCGCTGCGAGAGAACAAGGTCTTCCAGAAAACGCTCCATGCCGCCTTTGACGGGCGGGAAGTATTTGCCAACGTGAAGGACGCGCACCGCTCTATCCGGCTCTCAAAAGCGCGTCTGGCACCGGCATACGCTTGCGCCTCGACACCGACGCAATCGCGACGATATGCAGCGAACATTTCGCTCGAGGTTGCGGTCTTGTAAATCGATGAGTGAGCAGCATGTTGTGGATAACACTTGCAGAGTTAAGCCTGACATTATCGCTGGCTGGCCAAGCAGGTAGTCGCTTCTGCGCCCCTACAATATGTTGACACTCCTCGAATTACCACCATGACCGAATCACCCCACATCTTCACCGTCACCGCCGAAAACTTCGAGACCGACGTCATCGCCGCGTCTGACACGACGCCCATCGTGCTTGATTTTTGGGCGCCTTGGTGTGGGCCCTGCAAGACATTGTCACCGCTCCTGGAGAAGCTGGCGATTGAGTATGGGGGCCGCTTTCGGCTCGGGATGGTCAATTCGGACGAGCAGCAGGAGCTGGCCGGAATGTTCGGTATTCGCTCAATTCCGACCGTAATCGCGCTAGTCAAACAGAAGCCCGCAAGTGCATTTCAGGGTGCGCAGCCCGAGAGCACGATTCGTCAATTTCTCGACAAGATCGTGCCCTCGGCGAGCGATGAGAAGCTCGGCAAGGCCGCAGAAAAGCTGGCTGCAGGTGATGTTCAAGGCGCGGTCGATGAGCTTCGCCTGGCGCTCGCGCTGAATCCGGCGCTTGACGCGGCGCGCGTGATGCTGGCGGACATCGCGATGCGCGACAACCGCATTGAAGAAGCGAAGGCCTATCTCGATGCGTGCAAGCCGCTAACCCGCATGGATGAAGAGTTCCAGCGCGTGGCCACGAAAATTACAGCAGCGGAAGAAGCGGGCAATTCACCGGAAGCTGCGGCGCTCAAAGCAAGCATCGAGAAAAATCCGGGCGATCATGAATCGCGCCTGCACCTCGCCGCTGTGCTCGCTGCGCAGGGCCAGTTTGAGCCCGCGTTTCAGACACTTCTGGAATCGATTCAGCTTGATCGCACATGGAACGAACAGGCCGCGCGCAAACGCATGGTGGAATATTTCACATTGGCTAAAGAGCAGCCGGAGTTGGTGCGACGCTATCGGCAGGCGCTGTCAACCACATTGAACTGATGGCAACAGCTTTTCTGTTTAACCCTCACCGCATTGGGGGCTAGCGACCGAATCGACACTAGTGTCCGGTTAAAACTGCGGGTACCGAGCTGGAAGCGCCTATGCATGAGCATTTGCACGCGACTGGGGGTGTCTCCGACTTGAACGACGAAAGTGCTTGGGTGCACGCTACGCGCTTTACTCCCGGAGTAGCGCAT
>JANXUB010000154.1 GCA_025352105.1 Burkholderiales bacterium
TTTCCGGTGCTCAAACCAGAGGTTTGGGCGGATACAGCTTTTTGCTGAAATCTTTATTTCACTTGGGCTTAATGCTGGTTATTGGTCTTAGTCGATAAATGACTAAAATGTGCACTATGCCCAATTGCAATGGGCGTTTCACGATAAAGCTGACTCTAGGTTTTGTCCCGTCTCCCCTCGCGGGGGAGCGATCAGCGGCGTCGCAAGCGTAACGACTTTTGTTGAAACCCTTACTGCATTGGGGCTAGAAGGCGAAAAGTCCGTATATCAACTATCGCAATAAATCCGCTTGAGCCTCAATGTAGCGCTCATTTCAGCTAAAAGCTATTTCGACTAAGTCGCGGAAAACGCTGGAAACCGCAACCGAAATGTGCTGCCGTGATTCGCTCCGCCGACTTCGCTTTCGATCTCCAACTTCGCGCGATGGCGTTGCGCTACGTGCTTGACGATGGCGAGGCCGAGGCCGGTGCCGCCGGTTTCGCGGGAGCGTGATCGATCGACGCGGTAGAAGCGTTCGGTGAGTCGGGGCAGATGTTCTGCGGCAATGCCTGCGCCGGTGTCCTTGACTTCGACTTTGACTTCGTCCGCGACCGTCACGGTGAGTGCAATGCGCCCGCCAGGTGGTGTGTAGCGGACGGCGTTGGAGAGCAGATTGCCGAGCGCCGAGCGGAGTTCGCTGGCGCTGCCGAGCACGCTGGCGGGCGCTATATTGGCGACGAAGGTGTGGGTGCCAGCCGAGAGCGCTTCGGCGTCGGCGAGCACGTCGCGGGCAATCTGCGCGAGGTCGGTCGGCACCGATTCGGGTGGCATCTGGTCGTTTTCCATGCGTGCCAGCGTGAGTAAGTCCTCGACTAGTCGCTGCATATTGCCGGTCTGATTGGCGATCAGGTTCAGATAGCGCGTGCGCTCCGCTGCATCGAGCGGCAAGTCGGTGATCGTCTCGACAAAACCGCCGACGACGGTCAGCGGCGTGCGCAATTCATGCGATACGTTGGCGACAAAATCACGACGCATGCGGTCCAGTTTTTCGCGCTCCGTGACGTCGCGCGTCAGCAGAAGCCGCGCCCCGGCCGTGCCGTCGTCGCTCTGTTCGAGGTGAAACGAAATCGAGCGCCCCGAGAGTGCAATCACCGGCTCTTCGCGCGAATCGTCGTCAAGATAAGCGGCGAATTCGGGTGAGCGGATGAGCTGCGCGATGGGCTTTCCAACATCGCGAAATGCATCGAGCTGATGCATCACGAGCGCGGCGCGATTGCACCAGACGATGCGGTTCGCGGCGTCGAGCAGGAAGAGGCCGTCGGGCACAGCGTTGGTAATTTGCTTGCGTTGAACGATTTCGGCATCACGGTCTTTGACGGTCTGCTCGCCGTCTTTCAGGCGCGAACGCACGCTGCTCATCACGTCGGCGAACGGCCGCTCAACAGCATCGGCGTCGCGCAGCAACTCGTTGGCTGCGCGATCCTGCGCCCGCACCCGAATCGCGAGCCAGACGCAGAGCGCTGCCAGCGCGAAAGCAGCGATCCACGGCGTCCAGATGAAGGAGAGCACCACTGAGCATACGGTCACAGCGCCAACGAAGTGAGGCAGTCGAGTCATGGGCGCGAGTGTAGTGGGCGCGGTGCCTCGGCTGATGTCCGCGCCACTACCGCCCGCAATGTCATCCGCGATGTGCTCGCTCAGGTCGCCCAGACCATACGAGGGCCGCGCGTTAGCGGGAATCAACGCTTGCGCAAACGATACCCGCCACCGCGCACGGTCTCCACCAGCGCATCATGGCCGGTCGGTTCCAGCGCGACGCGCAGGCGACGCACATGCACGTCTACAGTGCGTTCCTCAATGAAGACGTGATCGCCCCATACACCGTCCAACAACGCCTGCCGCGTCATCACCCGGTCCGGGCGCGACATCAAAAACCGCAGCAGGCGGAATTCTGTCGGCCCGACTTTGAGCTCAGCCCCGTTGCCAGAAACGCGATGGGCAGCGGGTTCGAGCCGCAATCCCGCGACTTCAACCGGTTCGTCGCTTGATTCGGGCGCAGCGCGACGCAACAACGCCTTGATGCGCGCCATCAGCTCCTTCGGCGAGAACGGTTTGGTGACGTAATCATCCGCGCCGACCTCAAGGCCGCGCACTTTGTCGTCCTCAGCCGCGCGCGCGGTGAGCATCAAAACGGGCAAATCACGCGTGCGATCATCCTTGCGCAATTCGCGCGCGAAATCGATACCCGATTTGTCCGGCAACATCCAGTCGAGCACGATCAAATCCGGCAATGCTTCATCGACGATATCGCGCGCATCAAGCACCGCGTGCGCCACTTTCACGCTGTACCCAGCATGTTTGCAGTGGAGGGAAACCAGCTCCGCAATCGCGGGCTCGTCTTCAACAATTAGGATGGTGGCTGGCATAAGACTGATGTTTTATGACAGGGATGTTACGGCTCTGTGACACCGATTGCCACCAACAGACATTGCGCGCGGAAATTACGAACTTGCCAACGGCAACGCGCAGCAGTACGCTGGGTAATTATTTGCCACGTTTGTCAACGGGAGGCCACCATGCCACAGCTCGTCGTCTGCGTCGCCCTGCGCAGTCCGCGGGTTGCGAAAACATGCCACAGTGCTGACTGGCGAGCGGGGGGGGGCCAGGCCGCGCAGCTGGCGGAGGCGAAGAAGCGGGCACAAAGCAAATGGCGGAAAACGCTCTTTTTTGCAACTTACCGACCATTTTCGTCGTTGAATAATAACATCACCGGCAATGTGATAATCTGCGACTGTGAAAGTCGTTCTTGATACCGATGTCGTTGTTGCCGCGATGCGAAGTCCGACGGGCGCATCGGCGGCGTTGCTATTGGCCGCGCTTGAGGGGCGAGTTGTTTTGGCGGCAAATGTGGGTTTGATGATTGAGTATGAAGCCACGTGCTCGCGCGCCGAGCACGTCAATGCGTCAGGGCTTAGCGTTGCTCAAGTTGGCGTGTTTCTCGATGCGCTGGCAGCGTTGATTGTTCCGGTTGAAACACACTATCTCTGGCGTCCGCAGTTACGTGATCCGGGCGACGAAATGGTTCTGGAGGCCGCAGTAAACGGTCAGGCGCGGGCCATCGTTACTTTTAATTTGCGCGACTACGGTGTCGCGCCTACCAAATTCGGCGTTGATGTCATGCTGCCACGAGACACCCTGCGAAAAGTGCAGCGAAACAAAGGATGATTTATGAGTGAAACCGCAACTTACCCACTTCGCCTGCCACGCTCGATCAAGGCGGCCGTCGAAAAAATGGCACTGTCAGAAGGCATCAGCATGAACCAGTTTGTCGCTACAGCGGTGGCCGAAAAATTGGCGGTACTTAGCACAGCCAGCTACTTTGCTGATCGCAAAGGGAGAGCAGATCTAGTTGCGTTCAAACGCATCCTCACACGCAAAGGCGGCCTTGCGCCGCGTGAGGGTGATGAGCGCTGAAGAGGCGGTTATCCATTCAAACCTGCTTCGCTTATCGGTGCCGTGCTTAACCATTCATTGCCAGACCGAAATTGATTCGCGCCACAGAATTGACGGATGCGGCGTACGCGGACGCCGTAAAGCCGGTGCGCAACGCAATGCGACGGTTTGCGTATCGATCAATATTTGATGCGCTTCTCTATTTTCTGAATTTGCCGACGAACGCGGAGAAGCCTGCTGACGCTCGCCGTCTGCCGTGGGTCGCTGAGAATCTGATCGTTTATCTGTTGCGTGACGAGCCACGCCAATATGGAAACGGAATCGCCGACCAGAACACGGTACGAGACATGATCGGTCTGTGTTGGCAACGAATGGATTCGCTAGTGGCGGGAAAAATGGAGATAGAAAACCTGACGCTCTTCATGCGATCAGCGATGCTGCCACAGGCTCCTCATCAATTCGGTCTAAACCCAACGGCATTTACGCGGCAAATTGCGATTGCTCAGAAGCTTGAGAAAAACAGCATTCTGTATTTGGCAATGTGCCAAGCGGCTCGGATGCCGTTGGAAGACTTCTTCGATCTCGCGATGATGGCGTGGAGACAGACAACGGAGGATCGCCCGTGGTTCAGTACAGAGTACATCGTCAATCTGGGAAATATTGTTGGTCACGAAAAGGCGAGTCGCTTTTTCGGGGTAATTTCCCACTCGATGCCGATCCTGCAAACAGCGTATCGCAAGACAGTACGGGACATTTCCGTTGACGAGTTGTTTCAGCCGACTTTGCTGTATCGCACGCCGTGCATTCAGCTAGAAGCCGTAACGGTACCCATAGGGCGACCAGCGCTGAGAAGATTTTTTGAGACATTCATAGCGGATCAAGTTGAGCAACACAGCGACATACGCGTGCGTCAGTCATGGGAAAAGAATATCGAAAAATATGCGCTTGAGGTTACTCAAGGCTTGAGCATGGAAGTACTTGGCGACACCGCCATTCGACAGCGATTTGGCATCGCTCGTGATCAGAAGTGTTGCGACGTCGCATTGATCACTGAAGATACGATCATCTGCGTTGAGGTGAAGAGCAAAAGTCTAAGTGCGAAACTGCCTGCAGCCGCCAGTTCGCGAGACATGATTCGTAGTCTGAAGGCCACAGTGATTTCTGCTGATCAGCAACTCCTGAGCGTGGCGCGCGCGATACGTTCTTCCCCAGACAGAGCATTGACGATCTACTCGCTCATAGTTACTTCAACTGATCTATATCTGGGCTCGGCGGACGATTTGCTTTCGTCTGAATGGGCGGATGACCAACTTTTACGACCAATAATCATGAGCCTCGATGACTATGACCGGTTAGTTGAAGGACATCGACTTTCAAAATTTGATGTCGTGGATGTTCTAAGTGAATACGTCGCACGCGTCAGCGCCAAACCCCATTCGCTCCGCTCGCTCAGTCACATGTTGTCCGAGGATCGATATTCGATAGCTACCCCCGAGCATCTTCAGCAAGTTTTCATGAATCGAGTGCGAGCAGTTGAGAAATTGGCGATGCGTGATTGAAGTTGTGGTTTGCAGTCATTTTTGACGGCTACGGGCAGCCGTTACTGCGCCATACCAGTCGCCCAAGCCACCTGCAACTTCCGCCCGCACTGCACTGACTCCGCGCCCGAGTTTGCGCAGCGTGGCGTAGGCGTCAGGCGATTGCAGCTTCCAATTCACTAATTTCAACGCGGTGAGCCGCGCCATCATTACGCAGCCACGCGTCAATCTGCGCGGGGTCGTTAATGGTGCGCAGCGCTGCGTAAGCAGTCTCCGCTTCCGGGTAACGACGACGCAAAAAATTGAGCCACTGTTTGAGCCGACCGGCGCGATGCTTTTTCTCAACCCGGGTCGCGACGAGCGCCCAGAAGTCGTTGAGCAGCAGCCGCAGTGTTCGCCACGTCACTTGCGGAGCCACGACTCCATCGACGAGCTCATGGCGAACGGATGTGAAGGCTGCGCGCACCGCCCAGGCCAATCCGGGATCGACGACCATGCCGCGACCGAGCATGATGTCGTCGCAACCGGAAATTTCTCGGCAGCGCAGCGCGTCGGCAACGGTCCAGATTTCACCGTTGGCGATGAGCGGAATGTTCACGACGGCGCGGATGTCCGCGATGCGCTCCCAGTATGCGGGTGGGCGGTAGCCGTGCGCTTTGGTGCGCGCGTGGACGACGAGCTCTGCCGCCCCCGCATCGGCAATGGCTTGTGCACATTCTTCGGCGCGGGTGTCATCGTTGAAACCGAGGCGCATCTTGGCGGAAACGGGGATATGAGGCGGCACGGAGCGGCGAACTGCGGAGACGATCTGGCTCACCAGCTCGGGCGTTTCCAGCAGCATCGCGCCACCGCCGTGACGATTGACGACTTTCGCCGGGCAGCCGAAATTGAGATCGATGCCGGGTGAGCCGAGCTCGGCCAGACGCGCTGCGTTTTCCGCGAGACAAACAGGATCAGAACCAAGCAATTGCCCGCGCACCGGCACGCCTGCAAACGTGCATCCGCCGTTCAACAGCTCCGGCATGATGCGGATGAAGGTTCGCGCTGGCATCAGCCGCTCGGTGATGCGGATGAACTCCGAAACGCACCGATCCACGCCGCCAACGCGCGTCAGAATGTCGCGCAAAACGAAGTCAAGCAAGCCCTCCATCGGGGCGAGCAGAATGCGTCCGCCGGTTTGTGTTGCCGCGTCCATCAATCGCTTGCTACAGCACGCGCCAACGCCCTGATGGCACGTCACCGAGTGCAATTTCGCCACGCCGGATGCGCGTTAAATCCGTGCGCCAGGTTTGCCCGTCGCAGATCGACGAGAGGATGCCTTTGGCGAGCGACGGCGTGGTGAGCAGCAGTGCGTTGGCGTTGTCGGGATCGTTCGCCACCTGCACGACATTGTGCAGCGCGCTCGAAATGACCTCAGTCGCATCGTCGGGCGGCGGTTCGCGAAAGTCGATGCGCCACGTTTCTTCAACGTCAGCGGCAGCAAGGCGGCGGGCGAGCGCCGTGTCCGTGGTGAAAACAACGAGTCCCATCTCGCGCGTAGACAAGCGTCCAGCGACGCGCAAGCCGCTGCCGGGAAGAGGCGGCGCTGGTTGCGCATCGAGGGCGCTGGATTCCGTGGTGAAGAAATTTTGAGACGTGAGCAAAGTCATCGCGGGCGCGCCGCCGAACTCGTCTGCTGCCGAGGTAAATCCGCGCGGCTTGTTCATGATCACGGTGAGCGTGTCGTCCAGTTGCGCATGCGCTTCAGCCGACAGCGTGATCTCGGCATCCGGCAAGGCGCGGTCACCGGGAATCGCTACAAAGCCATTCACTGCCACCCAGCCTTTTTCGATCATGCGGTCCGCTTCACTGCGCGACGCAATGCCACGAAGAGCTAAGATTTTGGAGATGCGGATGGGTTCGCCGCCAACGGCGTTATTCGAAGTCAAAAGGGACTTTCTAAAGAGCTGGGGACATCAAATACGCCCCTTACGGACAACCAATTCCCGAAAGAACTCAGCCACGCCCGTTTCACCCATTTTCCTCGCATCGGCCAATTCGCCGCCGTTCGTCGCGTACACAAGCTGGTTTGCAGGCGACGCGATCACGATGGACGGGATGCCTTTTTTGATCACATCGCCGTACGGTTTGACCACGTCAAGATTCTTGTTGAAGCGGTTCACATCCACTTTCACAATCACGTAATTCGCATCGAGCAACGTCTTTAGTGTGGGCTTTTTGAACTCGCCATCGAGCATTTTGCAATCGCCGCACCAGTTGGCACCGAACACGATCATCACCTGCTTGTTCTCGGCCTTCGCCGTAGTCAGAGCCTGCGAAACCTGGGCCTGCGCGTTGGCCGATTCATCGTAGACAGGCGCATCTGTGGCAAACGCGCTGACACTCAGCACCGTGGCGAGGAGGAGGGCGGAAAAGAACTTCATGGTGGGGAACGCGGGTTTTGCAGAACGCGGAGATCACCGCACCCATGAGCGTGAAGGCAAAGTTGACATAATTGCAGCAACGCGGGTGTAGCTCAATGGCAGAGCTGTTGCTTCCCAAGCAACTGACGAGGGTTCGATTCCCTTCACCCGCTCCAAAACGCCCGTAGGGCGTTTTTCGTTTCTGAAGAGACGCGTACGGACTTGAAGGCAAAACATGAGCACTACCCGCCGCAAATTCCTGCAATCCTCAACCGCAATTGGAGTGGCAAGCCTCATTGGAGATAACGTCATGGCAGCGACACCTTCCGTCGGAGAGTTAACCGTTGTCGAGGCCGATATCGCCACGCTTCAAGCCGCCATGCAATCCGGTAAGACGACCTCGCTCGCGCTGGTGCGTGCCTACCTTGCCCGCATCCGCGCCATCGACAAGTCCGGCCCGCGCATCAACTCGGTGATCGAGTTGAACCCCGATGCGATCCGGATCGCGCGGGAGCTCGACCGCGAGCGCAAGGCCGGTCGCTTACGAGGCCCGATGCACGGGATTCCGGTGCTGATCAAGGACAACATTGCGACTATGGATGCGATGCAGACCACTGCTGGTTCGCTCGCGCTCATCGGTGCCAAGGCGCCGCGCGATGCATTTGTCGTCAAGCAGTTGCGCGAAGCGGGCGCGGTGATTCTCGGTAAGACCAACTTGTCGGAATGGGCGAACTTTCGCTCTACGCGTTCGACATCGGGCTGGAGTTCGCGCGGCGGTTTGACGAAAAACCCTTACGCGCTGGATCGCAACACCAGCGGCTCCAGCTCGGGCTCGGGCGCGGCTATCGCGGCCAGTCTGGCGGCGGTGGCGGTGGGCACGGAGACCGATGGCAGCATCGTTTCGCCCGCGCAGGCGAACGGCATCGTCGGCCTCAAACCTACGCTGGGCCTGATCAGCCGCGACGGCATCGTGCCGATTGCACATTCGCAGGACACGGCGGGGCCGATGGCGCGCACCGTCGCGGACGCCGCCGCACTGCTCACCGTGTTGGCGGGCACCGACGCGCGCGATGCCGTCACAAAAGACGCTGCATCGCGTGCAACGGACTACACAAAATTTCTGGATCGTGACGGGCTCAAAGGCAAGCGCATCGGCGTTTTGCGCAGCCAGTTCGGCGGGCGCAACGATCTCGCGTCTGCCGTCGTCGAAAAAGCGCTGGACGTGTTTAAGGCTCAGGGTGCAACGCTGATTGATCTGCCAGAGCTACCGAACGCCAGCAAATACGGGCAAAGCGAATACGACGTGTTGCTCTACGAATTCAAGGCGGATATGGCGGCATACCTTGCTGAATTCGCCCCGAATCTGCCGATCAAATCGCTCGCTGACATCATCGTGTTCAACGAGAAACATCGCGACCGCGTGATGCCGCATTTCGCCCAGGAGCACATGGTGCGCGCCGCCGCGAAGGGCGGGCTCGACGAGAAGGTTTATCTCGATGCGCTCGCCAACAACCTCAAGTTTTCGCGCGAAGAGGGCATCGATAAAGCGCTGCAAGACAACAAACTCGATGCGCTCGTAGCACCGAGCGGCAGTCCGGCGTGGCTCACGGATTTCATTCGCGGCGACAACAGCGGTGGGGGTTTCTCGTCAGCCGCAGCGGTGGCGGGCTATCCGCACATCACCGTGCCTGCGGGCAATGTCCGTGGTTTGCCGGTGGGAATTTCATTCGTTGGCACGGCGTGGAGCGAGCCGAAACTGATTGCGATGGCCTACGCCTTTGAGCAAGCCTCGAAGCATCGACGTGCGCCGGGATATTTGAAGTCCGCCGCAGGCTAAAAGTCGCAGGCTTTCAGCTACGACTCTGCGCTGAAAGCGCCGCCGCATTGGGGCTAAAGCTCAATATTGTTGAAAGTCGACTATTGATAAATAGCGGTTGTAGCCCCAATGGAATCGAGCGTTAGTAGAAAAAGCTGATCACGAGGCGTCGCCCGCGACGTTGCTGCCAAACGCGCAATCGCAGAACGGTCTGGAACGATAAATGCATGTTTGTGCGGCGCACCATTTGCGTCACAAACCTTTGCCAAACCCGGCATTTACGCACCCGTATCAGGAGAGGCCATGCTCAAACGCACCGAAACCAGCTTTTCTCACGTCAAGCCCGCCGACACGCAATTTGTCTCCGGCGGGTTGCGCGATTTTTTCCTCTATCGTGATCTTGGGATTGCCGAGGCGACCAATGGCAAGGTCATCGCGCACCTTGTGAAGGCGAACATGGCACCAGAAACGGGAACCGGCTGGCACAAACATGAAGCGGATTTTCAGATCGTGATCATGACCAAAGGCTGGGCGAAGTTCATGTACGAAGACAAAGAGACGCTGGTTGAGGCGGGCGACGTGGTGCATCAACGGCCCGGCATCGCGCACTATTTGTTCGACTATTCAGCGGACATGGAATATCTGGAGATCGTGTCGCCCGCTGATTTCAAGAGCGTGGATATCGAGCCGTTTTGCGAGGTGCCTGCAGCTACGCCTTGGAAGTGATTTAGCGCTCGCTGTTTGTAGGAGCGGCTCTGCCGCGACCGGAGTTGACGCGCCGGGCGATGGTCGCGGCAGCGCCGCTCCTACGAAGGCAAAACCTCGAACGGAGGCAACTCAAAACTCCGCGTCTAATTCGTCAATTTCCTCCGGCTCAAGCTTTGCTGCCGCCACCCATTCAGCCATCGCCGGCAGCGCCATGATGGTCTTGCAATACGCCGCGCACGCTTTGTCGAGCGCAACGTCGTAGGTCAAAAAGCGCGTGACAACGGGCGCGTACATCGCATCTGCCGCACACGGCTTCTCTCCAAACAGAAACGGCCCGCCGTACGTCTTGAAGCAGAGCGCCCAGATTTCGACGATGCGATCAATATCGGCTTGCGCGCGCGACCACACCTTGTACTTTGGAAACCTGCCCTTGATGTTCATCGGCAAGGCGGAGCGCATTGACGTGAAGCCCGAATGCATTTCGCCGCAGATCGCGCGGCAATGCGCGCGGGCTTTGGCGTCGGCGGGTAGCAGTCCCGCCTTCGGTTTCACTTCGTTCAGATATTCGCCAATCGCCAGCGTGTCCCACACTTTGATTCCGTCGTGCAACAGCGATGGCACCAGCACCGATGGCGACAACAACAACATCTCGGCCTTCATGTCCGGGTCGTCCGGCGGCACGATTTTTTCTGTGAATGCCAGACCAGAGAACTTTGCAAGCAACCACCCGCGCAAGGCCCATGCGCCGTAGTTTTTGCTGCTGATGGTGAGCACCGCCTCGTGCATCGCCTTTGCGGCGCCTGGCTTTGCAGCGGCGGCGCGCTTCGGCGCGACCATCGTCGCTGCTTTGGCTTTGGCTTTGGTTGTGGGTAGGGGCTTCGCGACCGGTTTAACGCTCGCTTTTACTTGTCGTTTGGTCACGGGTTGGGTGTGGGCTTTGGCCATGGAAACCTCTCGAATTGAAAACAGTTGCAGCAAGCGACGTGCCATGGCAGTCCGCGCCGTCGCTGGCCTGCAACTTGCACGGTTGAGATACCATTGTTTATCGTCCGGCAACCATGATGTATCAGGCCTTTCAAACCCAATCCGATCTCATGTCTCCGCTGCGCTACCTCGCCGCGCAAACGAGCTACGCGCTTGGCTTGCGCCACCCCGCTGGGTCTCCGATGCGAAAGCTCTCCGCCGCGAACGAAGTGTTTTCGCGGATGAAACTTACGCACAAGCGACCCGCTTACCTGATTGAAAGTGTGCAAGTCGCTGGCGAGGCGACACCCGTGGTTGAAGAGCAGCTGCTCAGTTTGCCGTTCGGAACGCTGCTGCATTTCAAAAAGTCACTACCCGCCAACGTGCCTGCGCACCCGCCCGTTTTGCTCGTCGCACCCATGTCCGGTCATTTCGCGACGCTGCTGCGCGAAACCGCGCGCACGCTGTTGCAGGATCATGACGTCTACATCACCGACTGGCACAACGGGCGCGATGTGTCGTTGCAGCACGGCGCGTTTTCGCTCGATGACTACATCGAATACATGATGCTGTTCCTGGAAGCAATCGGTCCGGGCGCGCATGTCGTGGCGGTTTGCCAGCCTTGTGTGGCGGCGCTCGCCGCGGTGTCAATCATGGCGGAGGACGACAACCCGGCGCAGCCGAGAAGCCTGACGCTCATGGCCGGGCCCGTGGATTGCCGTGTCAACCCAAGCGCCGTGAATGAGCTCGCCGTGAGCAAGCCGATTTCGTGGTTCGAGAAAAACCTGATCAGCCGCGTGCCGATGCAGCATGCGGGGCACGGTCGTCGCGTGTATCCGGGCTTTGTTCAGCTCTCCGCGTTTATGAGCATGAACCCCGAGCGCCACAAAAAATCATTCCGCGACATGTATCAATTTCTGGTCAACGACGAGATCGACAAGGCCGACACCATTCGTACGTTCTACGACGAATATCTCGCTGTGAATGACTTGCCCGCCGAGTTTTATCTGGAGACGGTGGAGAAGGTGTTTCAGACCTACGATCTGGCGAAGGGCGAGCTCATGTATCGCGGTCGCTTGGTTAACCCTGCCGCCATTCGGCGGACGGCGCTCATGACGGTGGAAGGCGAGCGCGACGACATTTGCTCGATCGGGCAAACGATGGCGGCACAAGACCTGGCGAGCAGCGTGAAACCGTTCCGTCGGGTGCATCACATCCAGATGGGCGTTGGCCACTACGGCGTGTTCAGCGGCAGCAAGTGGAACCAGCAGATTTATCCGCGCGTTCGCGAGATGATTTACGCGAACGCGGCGTAGCTTTCACGAGCGCGCGCTACTTGACCTGCGCCCAATCGCCATGGTCGCGCACCCGCCAGCTCTTGTCATTGAGTAGCACGGTTGCGATGCCACGCTGACGGCGTCCGTTGAAATCAGCCTCAAACACGACGAGTGCGGTTGCGCCGTCGACCGAGCCACCGAGCACCTTGCAGCGCTGCGGCGCGGTACGGTTACTGTCGCGCCGCAACGCCCAGTCGCGCTCGACGACTTGTTGCACGGTTTGAGCTTGCCCGACAATTCGCCCACGTTCCGCGACCTCATCGTCCGTAGGCAATCGCTTCGTGCGTTGCAGGCGCTTGAAGTAGCTCTGCGCGTCCTTCTCAAGCTCGAAACCTTTGCAATACGCAAGCACCGCGCGGCCCGGTGCGTTGCCGTTGGCCGGTAAGCGCTTGCCGCGTTTGGCGTATTCGGGGAGTTCCACGAGCGGTGGCTCTTTGGCAGGAGCGACGGGATCGGGCGCGACTTGCACCGGCGGCACAGGGGCGATCACCTGAAGCGCCGGAGGCGGCGTCGCAATTGTTGCAGGGGCCGCTGTAACGGGCGCGGCGACACTCGCTTCCGGTGGGGCAACGGCGGGCGTGGTGCAGGCCGTCAACAGCGCCACAGCCAGCATCAAGCAGCCCCCGGCTGTGCCAACGATCCGTGGTGTCGATACTGTCGCAGGCGCGGTGATGCGTGGAAACAAGCGGGATTTTCTAGTCATGCGCTGCGCGGCTGGACAAAGAGGCGAAAAAAACAGTCCGAAGCATATGCCAAAGACATGGCGCGAGTAAAAGGTAGCGAAACACGGCAACCCCTTTGTCATGTGTTCAGCCGCAGTTATCGATTGGGCAACAGCAACACGCGCTGTCCCTGTGCATGCGGCGGCGCGGCGAACAGTGCGTCGATCGCAGACGACGGCAACGGCTTGGAAAACAGATACCCCTGGCCCTCGGCGCAGCCCTGATCGATCAGGTAGGCTCGTTGTTCGGGGTATTCGATGCCTTCGGCGACCACGCGTAATTTGAGGCTGCGAGCGAGCGAAATAATTGCCCGGACAATGGCTGCATCTGTGCCGTCACTCGGCACCCCGACCACAAAGCCGCGATCAAGTTTGACGCCGCGTACCTGAAACTGTTTGAGATACGCGAACGATGAATAGGCGACGCCGAGATCATCAAGCACCACACGAGCGCCCAGGCGGTGCAAGGCGCGCAACACGCCCGGCGCCAGATCAAGCGAGGCCACCAACGCACTTTCGGTGATTTCAAGCTCCAGACTTTGCGCAGAAAAATCGTGCCGCTTGAGGATATCGCGTAGCAGCTCTACAAACGTCGCATCACGCAGCTGGAGCGCCGAAATATTCAGTGCGAGCGTGAGAGGGCGACCGTATGCGCTCTGCCAGTGCGCTGCGTCGGCAACAGCGCGCTCGGCGACAATTTCACCGATGGCACCATCAGACCTACGTCCTCGGCGAGTACGATGAACGTATCTGGCGCGATGAGACCGCGCGTTGGGTGACGCCAGCGCACCAGCGCCTCCAGTCCCGTCAATTCAGCGTCCACCAGCGATACCTGCGGCTGATAGAACACCTCGAACTGGTCGGACAAAAGCGCCGCTCGTAATTCTTCCACTAGCGAAATCCGGTCCTGCGCCACGACCGCGAGCGAGCTGTGAAATACGCGAAATGCATCACGCCGGGTAGCCTTCGCATTCAGCATCGCCAGGTCAGCGTAGCGAAGCATGAGCTCAAACGTGTCAGCGTGATCGGGAAACAAGCAGACACCGACACTCGCGGTCACAGCGAACGCCATGTCGCCGATCTGTAGGGGCGCGGATAGCGCCGCGACGATCCCGGCGGCGATGACAGCGGGTTCTGAGGGCGTATCGCCGCACGGCAGCAGCATCGCAAATTCATCTCCGCCCAGTCGACCCACGGTCGCGCGTGAGGGTGCGCTTGCCTCCAGTCGCCGACCGATTTCGCGCAAGACCTCATCTCCGACCGCGTGGCCTACCGAGTCATTGATCAACTTGAACCGATCCAGATCGATAAAGTACAGCGCGGCGCAACGGCCAGGCTTCGCACGAACCACTTCAAGCTCGGCAATGGCGGCGGCTTCGAACGCGCCCCGGTTTTTGAGCCCGGTCAGCATGTCGATGGTTGCCAGAATCGTCAGCCGTGCTTCGGCGCGGCGCGCATCGGTCACATCACGGAAATTAAGTATCACGCCGCGCACCGCGTCGTCGGCCAGCGCGTTGTTGCCAACCGCTGCCAGATGACGCCATGACCCGTCACGGTGACGAAAGAGCGACACGGTCTCGACACCCGAATTGGTACCGGAGACAACCCGCGCAAACTCGTGTTCGTCTTTGGCGCGGTCATCGGGATGTACCAAGTCGAACACGACCGTTCCGACCAGCTCGTGCGGTTCGATCCCCAGCGTCGTTGTGCTGGCGGGACTGGCGTAGGTGATGAGTCCGTCACGATTGCAGACCACGGTGACGACCTGCGCTTTCTCGGTCATCGCGCGAAAGCGTCGCTCGGAGGTGGCAATTTCCTGCTGCGCCGCCCGTTCCGCCGAGATGTCCTCGACCGTTCCCTCGAAATAGAGAATCGCACCAGCGCTGTCGCGTACGGCATGCGCATGCTCACGAATCCAGATCGGTTCGCGCGTTTTATGACGATAGATTTCGGAAATGAAATCAGAGACAAAGCTCTGCGAGCGAACGAGCCGCATGAACTCATCGCGCCGCCCTGAATCCACGTACCACTCAGTCGCAATATCGTTGACCGCTTTGAGCATTTCGGCTTCTGAGCCATAGCCGTTGAGCGCTACCAGCGCTGCGTTGGCGCGCAACTGCCGACCGTCAGGCGTCGAACGGTACGCGCCAATCGGCAGCAGGTCGAACAGTGACGAGAAATTGTCATCCGCCATGGGTTGAGCGTAACTGAACAGCCGCGTGCGCGAAAGCACTTTTTGCCAGATTCAGCGAGGCGTTGTCGAAAAGATCAGCGCCTCGGTTATGCCCAAATTAAAAACAAGTGACCCCCACGAACTGTGTAGGCCGCACCAATTGCGTGCGAATTTCATCGTCACAACATCGAGAAAGTTTTGCGCGCATAACGAGGCAAGGACTTCAGTTCAACGCACGTTCGCGGCTTTTTGTAAGGAGAAATCGCCCAGATGTCGACGCGCATCGGTGCCAACGGTTCGGCTACGTCTGTTTGCGAAAACGAAAGTGCTCCTTGATAGCCGTCGTGAATTGCTTGCGTGAATGCTCGGTTCGTTCAAGCAGTCCAACTTTGCGCTCGACCACGTTGCCCGGGATATCGATGATTTTGAGTTGGCTGTCGCGTTGCCACTGCACGTTATCGAGTTTTGGCACAATCGACACGCCGTAGCCTTGACGTACCAGCGCCACGATAGTTTCAACCGAGTTAACTTCGAGCCCTTCGGTTACGGCGACGTGCGCTCGCGACAGCACACGCGTCACCAGATCGCCCGTCCAGGTCGTGCGGTCAAATCGTAAAAATGGCGCGCTGCGCAAAATCTCAAACGCATCTTTGGCGAGCTCGAAATTGGGCTCGGTTGGGACGATGAGCACCATCGGTTCAGCATAGAGCGATGTCCATTTGAGCGCGGCCGGGAGCACGCGCGGTGGCAGCGTCGTTACCGCCGCGTCCAATTCGCCACGCTCAACGCGCGTCACGAAATCGGCTGACAAACCCGCAAAGAGTTTGACGTCCAGTGCCGGGAAGTCCCGCTTCATCTGCCAAAGCGCGCCGGAAAATGCGCCCATGAGTGCCGAAACCAGCGCGCCCATGACGACTGTTCCCGCAAGCCCTTGTGTTTCGGTGGCGGCGAGCGCCTCATAGCGGCTCACCAGATCAAGCGCTGCGGGCACCATTTCACGACCCTGAGTATTCAGGATGATTGACCGCCCGACACGATCAAACAGTCTGCGACCTATGTCTTCTTCAAGTGAGCGAACTTGCAATCCCACCGCCGCTGGCGTCAGTCCGACTTCATCTCCAGCCGCAGCGAAGCTGCCAACACGTGCAACCACAAGAAATGTCTTCAGGACCCGAATGGATGGCATGGGTCAACGCGCTCCCGATTGCATATTTTTACTTTTGAATCAACGAACTATAAATCGCTTTTACTATGGGATTGACTCGCTGATAATTCGATGATGTTGAATATCGAGACATTGAAGGTGAGCATTTGGCGCGGTGGGGCGGACGGTCAATTCGTCAGCTATGACGTGCCTCGTCTTGACAGTCAGACCGTGCTTGATGTCGTCACGTACGTGCAACGCTCGATCGATCCGGGTTTGAGTTACCGTTTTTCGTGTCGCGTCGGCATGTGTGGCTCTTGCGCGATGACGGTCAACGGTATTGCGCGCTGGACGTGTCGCACCCATGTGTCCAAGGTGTCGGTAAACGACGCGCTTGAGCTTGCGCCGTTGTCAAACTTGCCGATCATCAAGGATCTTGCGACCGACATGAGCACGTTCTTTGACAAATGGGCGGGTGCCAAAGGGCAGTTTCGAGGAGAGCGCACACGTCACGAGGACTTCGCCAACGTACTGCCGAGCTCGGCTGCCCGTAAAGCAGCAGATGCCGGCATTGAATGCATCGGCTGCGGTGTCTGTTACGCATCCTGCGACACCGTTACGTGGCGACCGGATTACCTCGGGCCTGCGGCACTCAATCGCGCATGGACGCTCGTTAATGACGAGCGCGATGTTGTGGGCCGCGAACGTTTGCGCGCGGTTGCAGGTGACGCGGGTTGTCATGCCTGTCATACACACACCACATGTTCCGAGCGCTGCCCGAAAGGCATCGCGCCCACGCTGGGAATCAGCGGCTTGAAACGCGTCACCGCTCGCGCCGCCGTTCGCGGAGAGCTCGATTGAGCGCGGCGACTCAGGCGAAACTCTGGTATGCCCAACGCATTAGCGCGATGGTGTTGGCGCTTTGCGTGGTTGTACATATCGTGACCATTTTGTATGCCGTGCGCGGCGGATTGACGGCGGCGGAAATTCTTGGGAGAACCCGAGGAAACGCCGCTTTTGCCGCGTTCTACGTGCTCTTTGTTCTGAGCGCCGCGATTCATGCGCCTATCGGTCTGGCTCGCATTGCCGAAGAGTGGCTTCAGTGGCGCGGGCGTTTGATGAATGTGGTGTTGTCAGTGTTTGCGGCAGCGCTGGTTTTTACGGGGCTCTCAGCGGTGTGGGGGCTTTATGGCGGGTAGCGCCAACACGGCCCGGCGAAATGATCGTCGTGCGCGCGGGATGCCGGGCTACTGGGCGTTTGTTGTGCACCGTTTGTCGGGCGTTGGCCTTGCGTTATTCATCCCAGTGCATTTCTGGGCGCTGTCGAAGAGCCTTCAAGGTGAAGCGTCTCTGACTTCGTTCTTGCGCTGGACGGACACAGCACTATTTAAGTTTGCCGAGTGGGGTTTGGTGTGTTTGCTTGCAGCACATCTGGTGGGCGGGCTTCGCTTGCTACTGATCGAATTTGCGCCATGGCGCGGTGTCCGCAGCGGCTGGATCGTGGCAATGGTCGGGACAACCCTGTCGGTTGCGATCCTGCTTGCTGCGCTAATGATGCACTGAACAAAACAAGGAGGAGTCCAAATGATTCGCAGGAATTTCATAGTACGTGCGTTGACGGTCGCGCTAACCGCCGCCACCACGCTCGCGTGCAGCGCTGCATTCGCGCAAGCCTGGCCGAGCAAACCAGTGCGGATCGTCGTTCCATTTCCCGCCGGAGGCACGACCGACGTCGTGGCACGTCTTCTCGGCCAGCGACTACAGGAAGCCTGGGGCCAGACGGTTATTGTCGAAAACAAGACCGGTGCTGGTGGCAACATCGGAGCCACCGAAGTCGTGAGGGCCCCCAACGACGGCTACACGCTGTTGATGGCGTCTGGGTCGATCCTCACCGTCAACCCGCATATCTACGCCAAGATGCCGTTTGACGCCATGCAGGATTTTGCGCCGATCACCAATGTTGCGTCAGGGCCGATGGTGATCGTTGTTGGGCCAAGTGTGACGGCGAAAAACATTCCCGAGTTCATCGCGCTGGCCAAGGCAAAGCCAGGCGCGCTGAACTTTGGCTCTGCGGGCGTGGGCAGTCAGGTTCACATGGCTGGCGAGAACTTTCTCTATAGCGCTGGTATCGACTTGAAGCATGTGCCTTACAAAGGTGAGTCGCTGGCGTTGACCGATGTGGCAGGAGGCAGTGTTGAGATGGTGCCCGGTAATCTGGCAGCGATGCTTCCGTTCATCAAGAGCGGCAAGGTGCGGGCACTTGGCGTGACCGGCGCTGAACGCAGCCCCGCCGCGCCGGACATCCCGACTGTCGCCGAGGCCGGGTTGCCAGGGTTTGTCAATGTTGGATGGTTTGGACTGCTCGCGCCGGCTGGAACATCGAAGGAGATCATCGAGAAGGTCCAGCGTGACGCTGCCAGCGCACTCCGGACCGACGATATGAAGCAGCGCCTGATTGCAGTGGGAATGGTGCCAGTAGCCAACACACCAAGCCAGTTTGCCGAGGCGATCCGCTCTGAAAGCGCGAACTGGGCGAAGGTGGTTCGCGAACGAAAGATTCAGCAGCAGTAAGTCATGAAACTTGACATGACTGCGGTTGAAGAGGCCGCCAAAACGCTCTACATCCGCGCGCTCAAATCACTACCGCCTGATATTAAGGAAGGCATGAGTCGATTGCAATTGCATGAGACCGACGCCACAGCCAAGTCGGTACTCGCCACGATGGTCACGAACATTGCCGTCGCTGAGCGCACCGACAATCTGCTGTGTCAGGACACCGGCATTCCGATCTACAACGTGGTCATCGGCGCAAACGTGCACTTTGACGGCGCAGCGCTAAAAGCTGCAGTTGTACGCGGTTGCACGCGCGCCACGAAGGAGCACCCGCTGCGCTCATCAGTCGTTCATCCGTTGACGCGAAAGAACGAGCATACGAGCGGCGGTATCGGCGTTCCCGTCATTCACTTTGAGTTTGATGACCGTGAGGACACGGTCGAAATTGAGATGATCCCGAAGGGAAGCGGATCCGAGAATAATTCGTTTCTTCGCATGGCGATACCAGCCGAAGGCATTGATGCGATCAAACGTTTCGTCGTCGACTGCGTCATCGCAGCCGGCGGCAAGACCTGTCCGCCCACCATCGTCGGCGTCGGCGTCGGCGGCACGTCTGATCTGTGCGTGCATCTCGCCAAGCGGGCCGCCACGCGTCCGCTCGGCTCAACCTGCAGCGATGCCGATGGTGCTCTTCTGGAGGCGTCGCTATCCACCGCAGTGAACTTGCTGGGCGTTGGGCCGCAGGGGCTGGGCGGTGACGCAACGGCGTTTGCCGTTCACGTTGAGCTGGCCGCGACGCACATCACAATGAATCCTGTGGCGGTGAACATGCAGTGCCATTCCGCCCGCCGCGCACGCGCCACATTCACGCCCAGTGGCGTCGAGTTTGGGTACTGATCATGGCGCATTACGATTTGCACATGCCGGTCAGCGAAGCCGACGTTCGCCAGCTGCGCACTAACGACACGGTCACCCTCCATGACACGCTGTTTGGCATCCGCGACGCAAGCTACATCGCACTGTTTGATCGGCAGCGAACGACCCGATTTGATTTGAACGGACACGCGGTGATTCACACTGCACCCAACGTGCGAAAAGTGCCGGTATCGCCAGAGTTTCCTGCGGGTTACGCACCGGTTTGCATCGGCACCACGACGAGTGATCGCATGGAGCGATTCACGCGCCAGCTCATGACGCAGATGGGCGTGCGTTTCATCATCGGCAAAGGTGGCATGCGGGACGGGTCGCTCGCGGCATTTCGGGAACTGGGCGGGGCCTACCTCGCAATCGTCGGTGGCACGGCCGCGCTGGAAACGACGTGGATCGCGCAAATTGAGGATGTTGATCTCGATGATTTGAATCCCGAGTCACTCTGGAAGTTTGCCCTTCGCGAGCCCGACGGCTTTGGGCCATTGCTGGTTGCCATGGATTCACACGGTGGATCGCTGTATGACGCCATCAACGCTGCCGTGGCGGATCGGCGTGCAGCCGCGTTGGCGAGTCTGGGCGTGTCAGCTTGAAGCCTGACATCCAATATCGCAAGACGGACATACTGATTCTCGGCTCGGGCGGTGCCGGTCTCTTTGCTGCGTTGCACGCCCATCAGGCATCGCCAGATTTGCAGATCACAGTGGCCGTGAAGGGTCTTCTCGGGAAGAGCGGCTGTACGCGCATGGTGCAGGGCGGCTACAACGTTGCGCTTGCCGCGGGCGACTCTGTCGAGCGGCACTTCATGGACACCATTGAGGGCGGCAAGTGGCTGCCCGATCAGGATCTGGCGTGGACTCTGGTGACCAAAGCGGTTGAGCGGATTCACGAACTTGAAAACGAGCTGGGCTGCTTTTTTGATCGCAACCCCGACGGCACCGTGCATCAAAAGGCATTTGCTGGACAAACGTTTGATCGCACTGTTCACAAAGGCGATCAGACCGGCATCGAGATCATCAACCGGTTAGCCGAGCAGGTGTGGGCAAGAAAAATCGAGCGCATGGAGGAGCACCGCGCCATTGCGCTCATCAAGACGCGATCCGGTGACGCGCTTGCTGGCGTGCTGATGATTGATCTGCGCACTGGTGGCTTTGTGTTCGTGCAGGCCAAGGCCGTGCTCCTGGCCACCGGCGGCGGCCCAACGATGTACAAGTACCACACGCCGAGCGGCGAGAAAAGCTGCGATGGTCTGTCGATGGCGCTCGATGCAGGCCTGACATTGCGCGATATGGAAATGGTGCAGTTTCATCCGACGGGACTACTCGCCGGAACGGGCACGCGCATGACCGGCACGGTGCTCGAAGAAGGTTTGCGCGGCGCGGGCGGCTATCTGCTCAACGGCAACGGCGAGCGCTTCATGCACAACTACGATCCTCGCGGTGAGCGCGCAACGCGCGACGTTGTTTCGCGTAGCATCAACTCCGAAATTCGCGCGGGCCGAACGTCTCCAAATGGCGGCGTGTTCATGGAGATGAAGCACCTCGGCGTCGACAATGTGCGCCGTAACTTCAAGGGCATGGTCGAGCGTTGTGCCGACTGCGGGTTTGATCTGGCGGGCGGGCGCGTTGAAGTTGTGCCGACAGCACATTACATGATGGGCGGCGTCGTATTTTCCGGCGACTCATCCACCGCGCTTGCGGGTTTGTTCGCTGCGGGCGAGGACACCGGAGGCGTGCACGGTGCCAACCGCCTCGGCGGAAATGGCGTTGCCAACTCAACGGTGTATGGCGGTATTGCGGGCGACGCTATGGCCGCTTGGGTCAGACAGCACGGCGCATTTCGCGAGCCCGATGGAGAAGCCATCAACGACGTTGTCGCCCGACACGAGGCCCCATTTTCACGACCGCACGGCAACACCAACGCACTGCGCGAAGCGCTGTACGAAATCATGTGGAACGATGTCGGCATCGCGCGCACCGCAAGCGGGCTGGCTCGGGCTGATTCAAGCCTCGTCGGACTCCACGACGAGCTCAATCGAACTGGAGTGTCTGGCGACACGCGTGCGTTCAATTTAAGCTGGCATGACTGGCTCAATCTGCGCAGTTTGATTGCGGTCAGTCGCTCGATCGTGATGGCTGCAATCGCCCGCGAAGACTCACGCGGCGCGCATTTTCGCGAAGATTTTCCGGACACCGGCGATCTGCCCTCGTCGAGCTACACGCTCGTTCATCAAGCGGGCGAAAAGCTCGCTCTCACCACAGAGCGCGTGCGGTTCACGCGCATCCAGCCGGGCGAAAGCCTGTTAACTCAATAGTCATTCACCCACTCGTCTCACTAATGCCACCACCGCTCCAACCGGCCGTTCGCGGCGCAGACGCGCTTATCCAGACGCTTTTACTCGCAGGCGTAAAGAAGGTATTCACGCTCTCAGGCAACCACATCATGCCGGTGTTCGACGCGGCGTTTGCGTCCGACATTGAGCTCATTCATACGCGTCACGAAGCCTCAACGGTTCACATGGCCGATGCCTATGCCCGCATCACGGGCGAAGTGGGCATCGCGCTCGTCACGGGTGGGCCGGGGCATGCCAACGCAATTCCGGCGCTGTACACGGCGCAAATGGCCGAGTCCCCGGTGGTGCTTCTGTCGGGTCATGCGCCCGTGGCGCAACTGGGCAAGGGCGCGTTTCAGGAGATGCGGCAAGCGGACTTAGCCGCGCCGGTGAGCAAGGCGTCCTGGATGTGTGCGAGTGTGGACGAGATCGCTGCTGACATGGCAAACGCCATTCGAATTGCAAAATCAGGACGTCCCGGCCCGGTTCATTTGAGCCTGCCGTCCGATGTGCTGGAAGCGATGACCAGCGTTTCGCTTCCGCCAAAAGACGCATTCGCTGTCGTGCCGTTGAAAATGGGCAGCACCGACGCTGACGCCATTGCGAAGCGACTTGCGAGCGCATCGCGCCCGCTGATTCTGACCGGTCCGGCGAGCTTGACAAAGGCACAGCGCAAATGCGTAGCCGCACTTGAAGCCGCGTCTGGCATACCTGTCGTCGGTATGGAGAGCCCGCGCGGCGTGACCGACCCGAGCCTGGGCGCTTTCGCTGAGTGTCTCGCCGAGAGCGATTGTGTTCTGCTGCTCGGCAAGCGGCTCGATTTCACGCTCAAGTTTGGCGCGAAGCCGACATTCGCCGCAAACTGCTCATGGCTGCAAATTGATTCTGAGCAAATCGAGATTGATCGCTCGCTCAAGGCGCTTGGCTCACGGCTCGAAGTCGCGGCGATTGCCGATGCCGCATCAGCCGTCGACGCGCTGACGCAGTCGCAACACTGGAATCGCAGCGGCGCGCAGGCGTGGCTTCAGAAGGTGCAAGCCTCAATCGCGTATCGACCGACCGGCTGGGCGACGGCCACGTCCAGCATGGCGGATCGATTGCATCCCGTCCAAGCCCTAGGCCCGCTGCAAACGCTGCTCAACGATCATCCCGACGCGGTGTTCATTTCGGACGGTGGTGAGATTGGTCAATGGGCGCAAGCGCTTTTGCACGCGCCGCATCGCGTGATTAACGGTGTCGCGGGCGCTATTGGCGCGGCGCTTCCATTCGCACTCGGAGCGCGCGTGGCGTTGCCCAACGCACCGATTGTCGCGGTCATGGGCGATGGCACGTTCGGCTTTCACTGCGCAGAATTTGATACCGCTGTGCGCTATGCGTTGCCGTTTGTCGCCGTCATCGGCAACGATGCGCGCTGGAATGCCGAGTATCAAATTCAGTTGCGCGACTACGGCCGTGAGCGCACGATTGGTTGCGAACTGCTACCTTCGCATTACGACAAAATCGCGGCGGCGTTTGGCGCGCATGGCGAAAGCGTGACGTCCGCCGCCGCGCTTCAGCCCGCCGTTGCGCGCGCAGCTGCGTCGGGCAAACCGGCTTGCGTCAACGTCTTTATCGAAGGTTTTCCAGCGCCGAACATCAAGCGCTAGCCGGTCATTTCGCTTCAGTGCCCCGGCTGTGGTCAACATAGGTCAACGGCAGCACGGTCGTCTCTTTGACCTTCTCCAGCACGAACGCGGACTTCACATTCACCACGCCTGGCAGCGTCAGCACACGATCCATCAGAAACGCGGTGTAGTGCTTCAGATCGGGCATCACAACCTGCATCGTGTAATCCATTTCGCCCGAGAGCGAATGGCACCACGTCACCTCGGACCAGGTCTGCACCGCCGCTTTCAGGCGGTCGCGTGCTTTGGCGTCGCGTTTGTCGAGGGCAACGTCCAGATGCACGGTCAGACCGAGGCCGACTTTCTCGGGATTGAGCAACGCGGCGTAGCTTGAGATGATGCCGTCCTCTTCAAGCGCACGCACGCGGCGCAGACACGGCGAGGCAGAGAGCGAGACTTTCTCGGCAAGCTCGATGTTGGAGAGTCGGCCGTCGGCCTGAAGTGTCTCTAAAATGCGCAAATCGGTACGATCCATCATTTACGTGCTTGCTTCGTTTGTATGTGCGCAATTATAAGCCTCATAAATTGAATATTATGAGCATGATCGCATCATCATTGCGTCAACGTTACGACACAATTTAGTCTGAAAAATTTCACGCAATACAGAAGGCAATTTCGATGGCATCGCAATTTCAGACTTGGGACAATCCGATGGGCACCGACGGCTTCGAGTTCATCGAATTCGCAGCACCGGATCCGGTGGCGATGGGCAAATTGTTCGAGCAGATGGGGTTTGCCGCTGTTGCCAAACACCGCTCAAAAGACGTGTTGCTCTACAAACAGGGCGACATCAATTTCATCCTGAACGCCGAGCCGGGCTCGTTCGCGCAAAGCTTCGCGCGCGTGCACGGCCCGTCGATTTGCGCCATTGCCTTTCGCGTGAAAGACGCTGCCGTCGCCTACAAGCGCGCCGTGGAGCAGGGCGCATGGGGCGTCGATATGCGACCGGGCCCGATGGAGCTGAACATTCCCGCGATCAAAGGCATCGGGGACTCGCTGTTGTACTTCGTGGACCGCTATGACGGTAACGGAAACAACGTCACCATTTATGACATTGATTTTGTGCCGATTGCCGGTGCACCGCGCGTGCCAGAAGGCGCAGGCCTGACTTATCTTGATCACCTGACGCACAACGTGCACCGTGGCCGCATGGACGAATGGGCGGGGTTCTACGAACGATTGTTTAACTTCAAGGAAGTGCGCTACTTCGATATTGAAGGCAAACTGACCGGCCTCAAGAGCAAAGCCATGACCAGCCCCTGCGGCAAGATTCGCATCCCAATCAACGAGTCCTCCGACGACAAATCGCAGATCATGGAATACCTGCATGCGTATCACGGCGAGGGCATCCAGCACGTCGCGTTCGGCACCGGCAACATTTACAGCACGGTCGAAACGCTCAGAAAATCAGTGCCGTTTCAGCAAACGCCCGCCACGTATTACGAACAACTGCCCGCGCGCATTCCGAATCACGGCGAGGACGTTGCCAAGCTGCAAGCACTCAACATTCTGGTCGACGGCGCGCCGGAAGACTCCGGCATGCTGCTGCAAATCTTCACGCAAAACCTGTTCGGCCCGATCTTCTTCGAAATCATCCAGCGCAAGGGCAATCAGGGCTTTGGTGAAGGCAATTTCAAGGCGCTGTTTGAGTCGATTGAGCTCGATCAGATTCGCCGCGGTGTGCTGCAAACGCAGTAGCGTTCACGATTAACAGCTTTGCGATGCAAGTCCCAATCTATTGAGGCTACCTTGACATTTATGCAAAAGCCGACTTTATTGCTATTAGCCTCCTAGCCCATATTGAACAACAGTTATACGGAAAAGCTGTGTAGTGACCGCAGCATTGAACTGTCAATGGACGCGTCGGTTTACACTTAATCCATGTATTCAAGCCGAGCCATTGTTGCAATCCTGTTGAGCTGTGCGTTGCTTGTGCAGGGCGTTGTGGCGTCTACGATGCGCTCTTGCCACATGCGTTCGGTGACGGCTGCGCACGCTGACACGGAGCACGCGGTTCACTCGCATGTTGCAATGGATGACGATATGCCGATGGGTTCGCACGACGAGCATGTGGGCATGTCGCATCACCCGGCTGGCCATGGCGATGGCGCTGACGCCTCGAACCCGTCCGAGCGATCAGGCTGCGCATCGTGCGCTGACTGCTGCATGGGCTTTGTGTTGCCCGTTTCTTACGCAATACCTCTCGGCCTATTTACCGGTGCACGCATAGTGTTTCCGCCGTTAGCGGTTGCGCCCCCCAGCCGCTTGCCTGGCGGGTGGGATCGACCGCCCCGAGCCTGAACGCTTCGACAAGCTGGCGCGCGTTTGTGCGTCGGCGGGTCAGTTCGCTCGTCCGTGCTCCGCGCATATTGTGTCGAGCACGATCTAAATTCGTCATCACAGCGACTCCGATTCATTCGGACGTGATGCGTTTTCCGAGGTCTGGAAGTGTTGTATTTTTCAAGTCAATTCACGCTGCGCGCCGTCGGGCTGGCGCTGCCTTTTTTCGCGGCTAACGCCTTCGCGCAAACGCCGCACGCTCATGCGGCGATGCCGGAAGCAAAGCCCGGCGCAGCGTCGGCGAGTGCGCTCCGTTACGAATCCGTCTTCGCCCGTTACCGATCGTACCGCGACGAAAAGACGGGGTCATGGCGTGAGTCCAATGACACCGTAGATCGCATCGGCGGATGGCGTGCCTACGCGAAGGAGGCGCAATCACCCGAATCTACCGCGCCCGCCAAAGCCAATCCACATGCGGGTCACGGGAGCAAGCCATGACGCGCATCAAACGCAGTGCGCTGACGTTGGTGGCTGCGGTGCTCGCGATGACGTTGGTGGGTTGCGCGACGGTCGACATCAATCAGTCGCTCGCACGCATCAACGCGGACACCACTTCGTTCAGGAAAGGCAATCTTTCACTCGTACAAAGCGAGAGCGAACAGAAGGCGTTGCAAGTAACCGCAGAAGAACTGCTCGCCAAGCCATTGACGCAGGACGATGCGATTCGCCTCGCGCTCGTAAACAGCCCGTCGATGCAAGCGCTGCTGGCGCAACATTGGGCCGATTCGCTGGACGCTGCGCAGCGCGGGCGCATCGCGAACCCGATCCTGACGCTGGAGCGTTTGCGTTCTCCGGCAGACATCGAATTGAGCCGTATGCTCGCGTTCGGTTTGCTTGATCTGATCACCCTGCCAAAGCGTCAACGTGTCGCCGCGAGCCGTATCGAAGAGGCGCAGTTGCAGCTCGCGGCGAGCGTCGTCGAAAGCGTCACCCAAGTGCGTCAGGCGTGGGTGAGCGCTGTCGCGTCGGCGCAGTCGCTGCAATACGCACAGCAGGTGAATGACTCGGCTGAAGCGAGCGCCGAGCTCGCGCGTCGCATGCAGGCTGTGGGCAATTTCTCGAAGCTGCAACGGGCGCGGCAGCAAGCGTTTTATGCCGATGCAGCGGTACTTTGGGCGAATGCTGCACAGGCCGCAACGGCCAATCGTGAGGCATTGATCCGGCTGCTTGGATTGACCGATGCACAGGCTGCGCGTTTGCAGTTGCCCGCGCGGTTGCCGGAGCTACCGGATGCGCCGCGTGCGCCAGAAGCAGTGGCTTCCGCTGCGTCGCAAACACGGCTGGATGTGCAGATGGCGCAGGCCGCGCTTGAAACAGTGGCCAAAGCGCAAGGCATCAATCTTGTGGGGAGCTTCACCGATATTGAACTCTCGGTGATTCGCAACACCACGACCGAGCGCGCCGACGGACGCAAAACGCAACTTCGCGGTGCTGAGGTGGCGTTGAAACTACCGATCTTTGATTGGGGCGATTTGCGCCGTGACGCTTTGCGGGCGCAAATGCTGGTCGCGGCGAATCGGCTGGAGACCACGGTGCGCGGGGCGGGGTCGAACTTGCGCGAAACGTACGCCGCATACCGAACTGCGTATGACACCGCAAAACACTATCGCGACGAAATTGTGCCGTTGCGCAAACTCATCAACGACGAAAACGTGCTTCGTTACAACGGCATGCTGATTGGCGTCTTCGAGTTGCTCGCCGACTCGCGCGACCAGATTGCCAGCGTCAGCGCTGCGATCACTGCACAGCAGCAGTTTTGGCTGATGGATGCGGCGTTGCAGTCGACGATTGTCGGCAAGCCGACGACCGCGACTGCCGCGGGCGCGTCGCCTTCAATGAGCGGAGGTGGCGATGCGCGGCACTAATCAGGCTTCACGTAGGGTGTGCACCAGAGTGCGCACCGCTCGTTGCCCTCAAGTACGCATCAATCCCTCGAACCAACGGTGCGCACTCTGGTGCGCACCCTACACATTGCAACCGGCGAGCGATAACCCATGAACAGCAGACGTAATTTTCTAAAAACAGCAAGCATCGCCAGTGCCGTCGCAACTGCAGCAGTGAGTCGCGTTGCGATGGCGGCGCTCCCAGAGCCCGTCATCCAGACCACGCCCACCACGATGCCGCCTTTGGTGCCAAACACTGGCCGCCCCTACAACCCCGTCGTCACCCCCAATGGCTGGACGCTACCGTGGAGAATGAATCAGGGTGTGAAGGAATTTCACCTCGTTGCCGAGCCTGTTGTTCGTGAAATGTGTGAGGGGTTCAAGGCGCATCTTTGGGGTTACAACGGACAGAGTCCCGGCCCGACGATTGAGGTGGTCGAGGGTGATCGCGTCCGCATTTTCGTGACCAACAAATTGCCAGAGGTCACGAGTGTGCACTGGCACGGCCAGCGCCTTCCAAATGGGATGGACGGCGTGACCGGCCTCACCCAAAAGGCGATTGAGCCCGGCAAGACCTACGTTTACGAGTTTGTTGCGCGCCGACCCGGCACCTTCATGTACCACCCGCACGCCGACGAGATGGTGCAGATGGCGATGGGCATGATGGGCTTTTGGGTCACACATCCGAAGAACAAACATCCTTTGATTGATGAGGTGGATCGGGACTTCTGTTTTCTGCTCAATTCGTACGACATTGAGCCCGGTTCCTACACGCCAAAGATCATGACGATGGTGGATTTCAATTTGTGGAGCTGGAACAGCCGCGTGTTTCCGGGCATTGATTCGTTCAACGTTCGGCAGGGCGACAAAGTGCGCATTCGCGTCGGCAATGTGACCATGACCAATCACCCGATTCATCTGCACGGCCACGAATTTGTGGTGAGCGGTACCGACGGTGGGCCGACGCCAAAAGCCTCGCGCTGGCCCGAGGTGACGACCGACATAGCAGTCGGGCAAATGCGCCAGCTGGAGTTCGTAGCCGATGAGTTGGGTGACTGGTCGTTTCATTGTCACAAGAGCCATCACACGATGAACGCCATGGGTCATAACGTCCCAACCATGATCGGTGTTGATCATCGCAGTATCGCGAAAAAAATCACCAGCCTGATCCCCGACTACATGGTGATGGGCGAGCGCGGCATGCACGACATGACCGAGATGGAAATGCCGCTTCCCGACAACACGGCCCCCATGATGGCAGGCACAGGCCCTTTTGGATCGGTCGGCATGGGCGGCATGTTTAGCGTGCTGAAAGTGCGCAAGGATCAAAAGCCCGGTGACTACACAGACCCCGGCTGGTACCAACATCCGCCGGGCGAAATCGCGTTTGAATGGACGGGGGCATTGCCCGATCCAGCGCGCTTCAAGTCGGAAAGCCATAGTTCAATGCCGCGCGCGACGAAGCCAAAACAAGAGATCGAAGTCCAGATTCGTAAACCTGTTGGCCCAATGAGTCACTAAGTGACCAGTTTCTGTAATCAAACGAGAATTCTCATGAAAATCATATCCACTTTTTTGGTGATCAGCGCCTTCGCATTCATGCCGCTCGCAACCAGCTTAGCGCAGCAATCCGCCGCGACATCGGCCCCAGCGAGCGCCGATTTGACCAACGGTGAAATCCGCAAGGTCGACAAAGACAGCAAAAAAATCACGATCAAACACGGCGAGATCAAAAACCTCGACATGCCCGCGATGACGATGGTTTTTCAGGTGAAAGTCGCCGCCATGCTCGACGCGATTCAGGTAGGCGACAAGGTATCGTTCAAGGTGATAAACACTGATAGTGGTTACGTCGTCACCGAGCTTCAGTCGCAGAAATAGCTGACCGTCACTCATTCAAAATAGCCGCAAAGGCACCCCTTAAAACGGCCGTGCCTGAATGTTGCAGGACTTGTGGAACGCGCATTTAGCTAGCGTCGTCGATAATTTTCGAATGACACCCGTTCTGCCTTCACCAAACACCGACGTCGCCGTATCAATTCGACCTTTGATTGTTCGCTTCGCAGCGTTTGGCGATGTGGTTTTGCTCACGCCGTTGATCGCGGCGCTCGCACGACGCTACGGTGCGCCGGTCGATCTGCTCTCGTCTGGCGCGTGGACGCCGGAGCTCCTTGCGCACGACCCGAATGTGCGCGAAATCAAACTGATCACCAGCCGCAAAACGCCGTACTGGCTGTGCCCAAGCCAGTGGCAGGCGGTGCGTTGGCTGGCCGAGCACCGCAATGCGCCTGTGTACCTGTGCGACCCTGAGCCGCAAGCGCTGGCGCTGTTGGTGCGTGCAGGCATTCCGCGCGGCAACATCGTGCGCGCGTGGGATGATTGGGCGGGCCCGCAAACGCATTGGGTGGACTGGTGGTTGCAGGTCGCGGCGCGCACGCCATTGGCGTTCGCGGCGAGCGCGGTGCAGGCAGACGTGCCGAGTGGTGCGGACGCCGCGATTCCACAGCTGTACGTGAGCGAAGCTGATCGCGCCCAGTGCGCGGATTGGCTGCTTGCCAAAGGGTTGCACGGGTCGCCACTCGTGCTGCTGCAACCCGGAAACAAGCGCACACTGCGTCGCGGCGAGGCGCGCATATCGGACAATAAATACTGGGCACCCGAGCGCTGGGCCGCAGTGATTGGTGCGGTCTTACAGGATGTGCCCGACGCTCGAATCCTCCTCTGCGGCGCGTTACCGGAGCAGCCACCGCTTGAAGAAATTCGCGTGGCCAGCGGTGATCAGCGCGTGATAAATCTTGCGGGTGAATTGCCGATCAGCCGCCTGCTTCCGCTGTTGCAGACGGCGCACAGCATGATCTCGATTGACACCGGCCCGGCGCACGCGGCGGCGGCACTCGGCTGCCCGCTGGTGGTGCTGTTCGGTGCGATGGGCAGCACGCGCTGGCGACCACGCTCAAAGCAGAGTCCCGTGGTGGCGCTCGAAAGTAACGGTGGCGAATCGTCAAAGGTGATGGATATTTCGGCTAACCAGGTCATCGCCGCGTGGCGAACTCTGCCGCTGCCTCGTCACTGACGAAACGCTGCGGCGAACAATCTCGAAAACTCGCCAACCCCACTGGGCGTTGGTGCCAACGCACGATGCGTTGACGTTTTGCGCAGCCAGCCGCGATCAAGATAATGCGTGAGCAGTGTTGAGGCGAACGCACCCGCCAAATGATCACGCCGCGCTGACCAATCCATACAGCCGTAAGCAAAGCGCTTCTTCTTCGCCGCATGGCGGACGGATAAAACAGCCTCGCCGCTGAATCGCGCCGCGTGCAACCAGTCGGAGGCTGCCTCGCCCAACACCAGCGCACCTGCGTCATCGCTCACCAACACGCGTTGCGCAATGAGCGCGTCATGCTGCTGCACACCAAGATCGCCCGCGAGATGACAATAGCAGCTGCGTGCATATTTGAGCGGCTTGAAGCGCGCCGTATCCCAGCGCGTTTGCACCTCATCACGTTCAGCGACCGAGGCCAACGCCTCGAGCATGCGCGCCACATCGGCGTCGGCCAGCGTGAAATAGCGATGTCGCCCCTGTGCGCGCAGCGTTACGAGCCCGGCGTCCAGCAGCTGCGCCAGATGCGTGCTCGCAGTTTGCGGTGTGATCGATACTGCGCGTGCCAGCTCGCCCGCCGAGCGCGCCTCGCCGCCGAGCAACAGCGCCAGCATGCGTGCACGCGAAGCATCAGCAATCAGCGCCGCGACGCGCGCAAAGCGCGGTTCGGGAGCGTTCATGTTGAGCGACGTTTTGCGGGCAGATTGATCAGTGCAACGCCCACAATGATGACGATGAGGCCGAGCAATACCGTGCCCGACAACTGCTCGCCCAGTATCACCAGTCCCAGCAAAACACTGACGCCCGCGCGCAAATAGCTCTGACTCGCGACACCCATCGGCCCGAGTGTTTTGATCAACCGAAAGTAGATGATGAGCGCCACGCCGGTGCCCATGATCGCGAGCGTTGCGGCGGCCATGCACGCCGTCGCCGTCGGACGCAGCGTCCACGGCGCATCAAAGGCCAGACTCAGCGGAACAAGGCAGAGCGCGGCCCACAGCATGGTTGCAGTTGCAGTCACCAGCGACGACAGATGAGCAACGCGTTTGCCATTGATCGCGGCGCAGGCGTAGAGGAATGCGCCGAAAAGCACCGCTCCCTGCGCGAGCGCTTGCTGCCCGAGACCTTGCAATGCATCGAGCCCAACGACCAGCGCGACGCCAACAAAACCGAGCAGCACACCCGCAAGCTTTGCCATTGATTTCGACGCACCCGCCGAAAACCCCGTGAGCAAAAACACAAACAACGGCGAGGTGGAATTGAGCACGCCCGCGAGCCCGCTGGCAAGGTATTGCTGACCCCAAGCGAGCACCAGCCAGGCCACACTTGAGTTCAACAGTGACTGCACAAACAATTTGCGCCAAGATGATGTGTCGGTCGGCAAGTGCTCATTGCGCAGCCGCAACACAACCAGCAAAAAGCAGGCGGCGAGCGTCACCCGCACGGCCATCAGCGTGATTGGCGGAAACGAAGTCAGCGCCACCTTGATGAGCAGATACGACGAACCCCAAAGCCCAGCGAGTACCGCAAGCAACACAAATTCGATGGCGAGGCTCTTGGGTTGAGTCGGATTCATTGTTGAGGCGGGGATCAAATGAGCGATCAAAAAAATCGCGTTGAACGAGCTCCCAGTCTATTGAGTTCTACCCGCCAATGATTCGGTCTGGGTCGAAGTGCCTGCGCGGGTGATCGCTCGCACGAGCTGCGCACAACATGACGACTTAAGGCCGCAAGACCTCGCTGGCGTCGGCCTGCTGCACCAAAAGATCGGCATCTCCTTGGAGTAGAAAGCCCTGCGCCACCGCCTTCGTCGCGGCTGATTTGACGGCAGCTACGTAGCCCGTATGGTCACGATAGCGCTCGACCAGCGAAAGGCGCGTATCGCCGTTTGCGTCTCGCAGAGCTTTGGTCTTTGCAAACGGAATCATGCCGCCCACATAATTACAAATCTGCCCTTCGTGGAACGGACGCGCGCCGCCCGCTGTGATGTTCCAGCCGAGATACGTGCCAAGCGGCGCGTCGTGCAGCACGACAGGCACACCGCCGACCTCGTTGCCATCTGCGTTTACGCGCGGCACTTTCATGTTGATGACTTGCTTGATCGGTGGCGGCAGTTTGGTTGGCACGCCAGAGCCATCGTTCGCGTTGAAATCCGGACCCCAGTCGTAATCGAACGTGGGCATGATGAAGTTTGTTGGCACTGCCAACGGCAAGCCGGGAATCGATGGGAACCCCATCGCCGCTTTCGTCGCGTCAACCAGCTCGCCCTTGTCCAGTCGCGGCCAAACGCTCGGCGGTGGCGCCACGCCCTTCATCACCCAGTTGCGGAAGTGCTGCCGTAAGGCATTGACTGTGTGGATGTGCGGCATCACATTGGGCGCGAGGACACCGGTTCCGAAGTTATTGCCGGGGCAGTTGGGCGGCGGAAGGGTTTTGCCTGTGAGGCTCGCGTTGAACATCGTGTTCGGCGTCGGCACGATATAGCCACCGTGATTGCTGCTCGCGATGTAGTAGCGGCGCACATTGTCCGGCAGCGGGATGTCGGCCTTGCCATCGGTGCCGATCCACTGCGGCGTGAGCTTCAGCGCCCACACTTCCGCCGAGCCGAAATGCTCGATGATTTTCGGGCAGGTTTTCGTCGCCGTGCAACGATCAAGAATGCCGCGCTCCGGCAATTTGCGCACTGTGTCCGGCCACGGCACCCACCACTGCGGCCCTTCACTGCCCGCCTGATAAAGCTCCAGCACGCCGTCCGGTTGCGCCCAGCGGAAGTTAAGTGCGATGCGTCGACCCGCGATGATCGGCCATGCGCCGTCGTGCACCTGCTTGCCCGATTCGTCTTGATTGAAGCCAAGGTGAATGAAGCCACGCAGGAAGTTACCGGACTGTGAATTGCCGCGTGAGATGACGTGCTTGATCTTGCCTGCGAGTGGGTTGGCCGTGCCGAAATCATCCTTTGCTTCATTCTTGAAAAAAGCGGCCACATCACGGAAAGCCGCGAAGCCAACGCCGAGAACCGGTGGGTTCTCAGCCGCGAATACGACTTGGTAAAGAAGCTTCGGATTGAAGCCAGATTTCAGACAAATTTGCGTCGCGTCGGGTGTGCCGGGGAAGGGATTTTTCATATCGCATTTCGCCCAAGCCCAATCGCTTGATGCGATGACAGAATCAATCGTGACTTTGCCGTCGACTGTCTCGTGTTTGACGGCGGTAAGCGATGATTTCCTGGTGTCGAGATCGTATGGTTTATGCGGCACCGGGCTCGTCTGGACGAGTATTGGCTGTGATTCAGGCCCGCTCCGATTGACGATCCGCCCCAACACTTCACCACGCACCGGTGTGCCGTCCGCATTCCGTGCAATCGGCACGATCACGAAATCCTGACCCGCCTGCGAATGCGCCGTCTGTCCTGCGTTGTCGCCCTGCCAGCCGCTGCTGAGGCCAACGTCGCCCACATTGCGCTCGGCGGGAACAATGGTCACGCGCCCGCCACGATTGGGCACGTCGTGCCACATAAGCCCGCTCATCTTCGATGGATCAGACGGCATCACAAGCTGGAACGTCGCGACGTATTCCACTTTACCCGCCGCGTTTTTTGGGGCGAGTTGAATGTCCTGAATGATCGTGTTCAACGGATTAGCTGGATCGAGCTCGCCGTACGCTCGCCCGCTGATGCGCTTGATCGCGCCTGCGTCGCCCGTGCCTGCGAGTGTGGTGTCCGGATCAAGCGTTGACTCGATGACGATTTTGCTGATGCGCGCGTCGGTCGTTGCAAGCAGGATGCCTGCGGTCAGCGCGATTGCGCTGGTCCGCAGGAGGGTTGTGTATCCATGAGAAATAGTGGCGGATGGCATGTGCGGCAGGTTCACAAACGTGTACGAACCAGCATCCTAACCGTTGCTGCAACGCAGCAGCACCCGTAGGTTTCACCGCGCGGCTGGGCGGCCATGGCCGCTATGGCCGCCCCGAAGATCAACCGCCGAGGTACGCCGCCTTTACGCGCGGATCGGCCAGCAACGTCTTCGCATCCCCAGTCAGCGTAATTTCCCCAGACTCCAGCACGTAACCGCGATTGGCGTGCTCCAGCGCGAGCTGGGCGTTCTGCTCGATGAGCAAAATCGTGGTGCCACGTTTGGCAATCATCCGAATGATTTCGAAGATCTTTTCCACCATCAGCGGAGCCAGGCCCATCGACGGCTCGTCGAGCATCAAGAGCTTCGGCTGCGCGAGCATGGCGCGACCAATAGCGAGCATCTGTTGTTCACCACCCGACAGCGTGCCTGCCATTTGCAGCGTGCGTTCTTTAAGGCGCGGAATCATTTGATAAATCTCGTCGACCTCACGCAGGATTTGCGCTTTGTCGTTACGTGCATACGCGCCCATGAGCAGGTTTTCGTGCACGTTCAAGCGCGCAAATACGCCGCGCCCTTCCGGACAGAGCGCAATGCCCAGACCCACCAGCGCATGCGAGGGTACGCCAGTGATGTCGCGGCCCGAGTAAGTGACCTTGCCGCTTGCGGGCTTGATCAGTCCGGACAGCGCGCGCAACGTGCTTGATTTGCCGGCACCATTGGCGCCGATCAGCGTAACGAGTTCGCCTTCGTTAACGTGAAAATCGATGCCCTTGATCGCCTTGATGCCGCCGTAAGCGACATGCAGTTTTTTAACGTCGAGCATCGCGGTCATACGTGTTCTCCCATTTCGACATGCGCGCCGCCAAGATAGGCCTTGATCACGGCCGGATCTTTTTGAATTTGCGACGGGTTACCGTCGGCAATTTTTTTGCCGTAGTCCAGCACCACGATGTGCTGGCATACGTTCATCACCAGACGCATGTCGTGCTCGATCAGCATCACGGTCGTGCCGTCATTTGCGATGCGTTCAATCAATGCTCTGAGCGTCACCGTTTCGGTGGCATTCATACCTGCTGCAGGCTCGTCGAGCGCGATCATTTTTGGATCAGTGGCGAGTGCGCGCGCGATTTCTAATCGACGCTGCTCGCCATAAGCAAGCGTGCGGCTCTTATCATTCGCACGTTTTGAAAGGCCGATGTATTCGAGCAATTCGTGTGCGCGCTGCCTGATTTC
>JANXUB010000183.1 GCA_025352105.1 Burkholderiales bacterium
CGGCAACTGGGCAAGACCAAATGGCTTACGGGCGACGAATTCACGGTCGGTGATATTCCCGCCGCGATCCTCGCCTACACCTGGTTTGAAATGCCGCTGGCGAAGGCTGGCCTTGAGCACCATCGCGTGCCAATGGCCAACGTGGATCGCTGGTATGCGCAGTTGAACGCAATGCCGAATTTCCGCGAGATTGTGGCGATCGGGTTGACCTGACTGGTCAGATCGGCTGACGATCAGCTTTTTCGTGTACACCTCGTTCTATGGGGGCTTGCAGCATAAAGCTGCAAAAGTCGACAAATAAGATTTTGGTCAGCACGCCCTTATCGAATAAGGGCTACAGCACAAAGTTACTTAAAAATTCGCGGCGATGGCGAAACGGGAGCGCGATCCCAAATCGCTAAACTCATGACATGCAATCCGCCCCCGCTTCCGTCAATTCGCCGGACTCCGCCATACTGCCCGCGCTTGAGCAGCCCTACCTCGATTTGCTGCAACAAGTCAGTTCGCAAGGCGCGATCAAGGGCGACCGCACCGGCACCGGCACCCGCTCGGTGTTCGGCGCACAACTGCGCTTTGACCTGCAACGCGGTTTTCCGCTGCTGACGACCAAAAAAGTCTTCTGGAAAGCCATCGCCTACGAACTGCTGTGGTTTTTGCGCGGCGACAGCAACGCCAAATGGCTGCAGGAGCGCGGCGTAACGATCTGGGACGAATGGGCGAAAGCCGACGGCGATCTGGGCCCAGTCTACGGCGTGCAATGGCGCTCCTGGCCGAAACGCGAGGAAGGCGGCGGCGGCACCATTGACCAAATCGCCAACGTGATCGACATGCTCAAGCGCGACCCGAATTCACGACGCATCATCGTGTCGGCATGGAACGTGGCGGACTTGCCGAAGATGGCGCTGATGCCTTGTCACGCGTTTTTTCAGTTTTATGTTTCACTCCCTCCCCTTCAAGGGGAGGGCGGGGGTGGGGATGGGGTTCACGCACACACAACGAAAAACCATCCCCCACCTAACCTCCCCCTTGAAGGGGGAGGAACGCCGCGCGCGCGTCTCTCCTGCCAGCTCTACCAGCGCAGCGCCGACCTCTTTCTGGGTGTCCCGTTCAACATCGCAAGCTACGCCCTGCTCACCCACATGATCGCGCAGCAATGCGACCTCGACGTAGGTGACTTCATCTGGACCGGCGGCGATTGCCACATTTACGACAACCACTCAGAGCAAGTTGACCTGCAACTTACTCGCGAGCCGCTAGCACCGCCAAAGCTCATCATCAAACGCAAACCAGCGTCGATTTTTGACTACGAGTTTGAGGATTTTGAGATTGCGGGTTATCAGAGTCATGCGGCGATTAAGGCGCCGGTGGCGGTGTAGGACCCTTACCGCACACCCTTCAAGAAAACTCGCCCAAATACCGGATGATCTGGTCAATGACGGGCTTGTCGTATTGGTCGATTTGCGAAATCAACTGTCGCACGGTTGCCTGCGTCTCGGCCAAAGGTCCGTCTGCGAGCTTGCGGTAGTAGTCGTCGACCATTCCTTCCGCATGCAGCCCCTCCACCTTGCGCTGATAGCTGGCCGACACACCCTCCAATCGGTCTTGAAACTCATCCAAATACTGCTTCAAGTTTTGCAGCATTTCAATCTGCTGTGCGTGTGACGTGGCCATCTTGCCTGCCCCTGATGTTGTTGAATAAACCTGTTTGGATACGTCCGCGCGCAATCCCGAAAGCGCCGCCGCTGTGTTTTGAGTCGATGTGCCCGCGTTCTCCGCGCCGCGTGAAGCGTTTCGTTCTATGCGGGACTCGTCCGAAAACGAGCCGCGACCGAGCGTGTCAGACATGCTGCCTCCTTCGTTTGCTGCGGCCACCGACACACGGCGCAGCCGAACTTCATCATCGAAACCGTCGATATAGCCACGGCGAAATTCATCGTCGCGATTTTCCGCGCCCGGCAAGTAGGAGCCGATATGCAGCAAACGCTCCGCAGCGCGGGACGGCAGGCGATTTTCGCCCGCCTTGCCGTCGCCGCGCCCCAACGCATTGCCTTTTGCAAAATCATCATTGCTCATGCAGCAAGTCTCGCCTAACTTGGCGAATTGCGCAAATCGAATTCGCCGAGGCGATGGCGGCGCAGGCCCCATGTGTCACCGACCGCGGCGTGATTGATCCAGCCCTGCACCCGTGCGTCGAAAAACGAGAAACTCTCGGCACCTGATTTCCATTGACCGTATGCGGCATTCAACGCACGGGTCGAGCGCACCACGCACCGGGACTTCAACAATCGATGCTGCGGAAAAACCACAAAGCCTAGCCAAGGCGCGCCGTCCACCACGCGTTGTAGCCGCGCGCTGTGTCCGTGGCACATTAAACGCAGCCCCATCAAGTGCTCCTCCACTCGCAACTTCCAATGGTGCAGGTCATCTTTGTTATCCGAAAAAAGCGCGAAGTCATCGGCGTAGCGCAAGTACGCGCCGCAACGCAGCTGGCGACGCACAAATGCGTCCAGCGAATGTAGGTATCGATTCGACCAGAGCTGTGAGGTTAAATTGCCAATGGGCAGGCCGCGCGGACGCAACGCCGCAAACAGATCGTCGCCCGCAAAATATGAGGCTGCGACCTGCTCGCTGGCCGTCTCTCCCCCGGCCAGAATCAGCGAAACGAGCGCGGCAACATCACCGTCATGCAGCAACGGTTTGAGCTGCCGCAGGAGAATTTGGTGATCGATATTGGCAAAGTGTTTAACGATATCCAATCGCAACACAAATCGATGCTGGCTCGCTAGCGCCTGAAATCGATCAACCGCACGATGCGTGCCTTTGCCCTTGCGATTAGCAAAGCTGTCGGCAAAAAATTGCTGTTCTAGCGCCGGTTCCATCAGGTTGCACAGCGCGTGATGCACCACGCGGTCAACGAATGGCGCGGCACCGATAACGCGCTTTTTGGGCTCGTGGATACTGAAGGTGACGTACGGACCAGGGCGATAGCTGCCGTCGCGTAATCGCGCTTGTAGTGCGAGCAGATTGTCGGCGAGGCGGTGTTCAAATTGCGCCACCGCTGCACCGCCTCGCTTGCCGCGTGCGGCCTTCTGCCATGCGCGCATCAAGTTGTCCCATGCGCACAATTGGCTCATCTCAATCATCAACGTCGCTCATGAACGAACCCCTGCTTGTTTTTAGTCGCACCTTTGATCTGCTCGCGTGGCTGTTGCCAAAGTCGGAGCGGTTTCCGCGCATCTACCGCCACACGTTAACGCAACGCATCAACGATGCAGCGCTCGACCTTCAGGAGCAGTTGTCAATCGCCCAATCCTCGCGTGGCGAGCTGCGGGCGTGCCACCTGCTGGTGGCCAGCAACAAGCTCGACGTGCTTCGCGTACACCTTCGGCTCGCTCATGCGTGGCGGTGGTTAAACGACGGGCAATATGAGCACGTCAGCCGCATGATCGCTGAAATCGGTCGCTTGCTGGGCGGCTGGATCAATCAAACCCATGCGCAGCTTGCGAAAGAAAAAAAGGGGCATCCGGGGCCATAAAGTATCAGGCTTGCGAACGCCCCGAGGCTTAATATGCGCCTGACGGCACAACGCCGTGCAGACCGGATGCACTCGCGCCATTTTTCGAGCCCTCGCTGCACACCGCAAACCTTGGTCGGCGATGCCTGTCAGCTTGAGAGCACGAGGTAATGTGGACGAGCAGGCGACGCGGAACCCGACGTTGTTGTTGTCGTTGTCAGCGCTGTTGTTGTTGCGGTTCGCGGAACGCAGCCACGTTGCGTCGTTGCTCCACGAGCCACCACGAACAACCCGGCGGCTACAAACCGAGGCACCCGACGGACACGTTTTTTGTGCTCGCCAGCGCAGTTTATCGAAAAAAAATCGGCCCCTGCGGGGCGCGCGCTGTCGCGTCTCAAAAAAAACCATGACTCAGAGGCCAGCGTTTCAGAGGCCAGAGTATGGGGACGAGCAGGCGACGCGGAACCCGACGTCGTAGCTGCCGCCGCCAGCGCCGCTGCCGTAGCGGGACGCGGAACGCAGCCACGCGGCGTCGAAGCTCCACGAGCCACCACGAACAACCCGGCTATCGCCTGCGCCACCGCCCCACACCGAAGCCACACTCGGCGCGCCCACGTATGAATCGTGCCATGGGTCTTGCAGCCACTCGAGGACATTGCCATGCATGTCAAACAAGCCCCAGCCGTTGGCGGGATATTGGCCCACGGGGGTAGTTTTGCCAATCACGTTGCCGAAGTTTGCATAGCGAGAATCAGCCTCCATGCCCCACGGAAACGCTGTGCTGCTGCCCGCCCGCGCGGCATACTCCCACTCGGCTTCGTTCGGCAGGCGCCAGTACTTCTCGGTTATTTCACTCAGCCAGTCAACGTAGGCACCGGCATCCTGCCATTTAATGCTGATGACCGGTCGCCTGCCACGGCCCCAGCCTGAGTCTGACGGAAGGCCGCGTTTGGTAGCGGCACAAAAAGCATCATACTGCTCAAAGGTGACCAGCGTTTTGCCAAGATGAAACGCAGCCACCTCAACCTCGTGCGCAGGGGATGCCCACGTAATCGAACCCATCGTGCCCTCATCTCGCGATTTAACGGCTCCCATGGTGTAGCGGCCCGCCGGGATTGATACGAGTTCGGGGACGGGCACTTTGGGCGTGGCGGGTGGCGGAGGCGGGGGTGGCGGAGGTGCCGCCGCCTTTTTGGCCGCTGCAGCATGTTCCGCCGCGATCTCGTCGCGAATGGATGCGAGCTTGGCTGCCGTGCCTGTCACCGTGCGCGAGCCCATGCTTTTTGCGGCGGTGTCGATAAATTGCCGCATGCGCTCATCAGCTTTGATCGCTTTGGGCAGGTGATCGAAGTCAAGCAGCAAGTCCGCCGCCTTAACCAGAGCCGCCTCAACGCGAACGGCCAGAGCGTCGTAATCCACGCCGCTGCGCGCCACTAAAAAGGCGTCCAATTCGGCCTTAAGCCCCGGCAGCTGCTCAAGCGTGCCAGCAAACTCCAGCGCCAGCGTGCGCAGCTGAGACAAACCTCGCTCAGCCTCAATGGATTGCAGTTCTTTCAGGTAGTCGGCGGGGCTTTGATCGGTCATGGATTTCGGTTTCGTCAGGGGGCGCGAGGTGCGTTTAGCAATGATTATGCACGGGCTCAGCCCCAGTCTTTTGTCACGTCCCCGTCAGCGAATTTGCTTCGCGCCCGCTGGGCTTCGGCGTCGCTGGGATTTTTGTTGCTGTCTGTCAGCTCACGAGGGGCAAGCAGGCCGGGGCAGCGGCGTTTCAACGCCTGCAAGCGAGAATCAAAATCCTCATCCGTGAACGTGTCGAGCGCTACGGTTTGATTGTCAGCCAATTCACCAAAATTGGCGTTGATGATGGCGGTGCGCGTCGCGAGCGTTAGCAACGCTGGGTTATGGCGACCGCTCATGAGCTGGCTGATCGCGCCGTCTGAGGCGAGCTTGAATCCAATGCGAAGTTGCGCTTGCAGTTTGACCACCGAGTCCGGGACTTCGAAGGTGAACGATTGGGTCGACATCAGCAAATGCACGCCATACGCCGCGCCTTGGGTCGACACGGTTTTCAGCATGCGGGCAAACGCGGTGCGAAGCGCGGCGACAGTCTTTGCCTCGTACATCTGATGCATTTCATCGACCACCACCAGCATGCGCGGCAGCGGCGTGGCTGCTTTGGCGTTGTATGCAGCGACAGTACTTGTGCCGACCACTTTGAATATTGTCGTGCGTCGAGCACATTCCTGCTCAACGTATTCGAGCGATGCGAGGAGATTTTTGGCACCAGGGTCTTCGCTAGGATCGTTGTCACCGTAAGCCTGCAAATGCGCGAGCCCGCGGTAACGACCAAACTCAGCACCGGATTTGAAATCGAACAGCGCGATCTGCAATTGATCGGGGGCGGCGTTTTCACAAGCGCTGACGAGCACGTTGTGAATCATACGCGTTTTTCCGGTGCGTGTGGTGCCCGCCACCATGGCGTGAAAGCATTGGCTGAGTTCACCAAGCGTGAAATGAGCCCGCACCGCGCCCGCCCAGCCGATAGGGATGTCAAGAAAGTTGGTATTGGGATTTTTCGCGTCGGACTGCGCTGCACGCTCGACGAGCGCATCGGTCAATTGGACGCGTTGCGCATCCGGGCAACTAGCGGTGAAGCCAAGGCTTGCAAACACACGCCACAATTCTGCGGGTTGATTGATCGGCAGCAGCGATTTGCCCGCCTTGAAACCGAATGCGTGTGCCGTGGTTTCTTTCCAAAACTCATTCAACGCCGCCCGTCGCGTCTCGGGCAAGCGAGCCAGAGTAGCCGCGTTAAATTCATGCACAAACATCACCACGATCCCGGCAGCGGGGCCTTGGCGGTTGAGTGTCGCGAGCAAACTCAGTGGGCCGTCATCATGCGCAAAGCTGCCGCCGAACGAGCCATCACCGACCATCAGCAGGTAGTGCCACTTTTCTGGCCGTGCAACGGTTGCGTTGTACTCGATGAGGTTTGACACGCCGGCTGCGGCGAACAGGGCAAAGCGGCGGTGAATGAGCTCGTTCAACGCCGCGAGATGACGCACGAATTCTGCGTTTTGAAACACTTGCCGTCCGTAGCGGTTTTTGGTCAGCGCCAGCAACCGTTTGATCTGCGCAAAGTCGCGGCTGGGCGTCGCCTCGAAAAAAAACATTTCAGCGGCATCCACGGCATGAAATTGCAGCAGTTGCAGGAACACGCCTTCGGCGATTGGAAGCGCCAACGCTTTGCCCACATCGTCCGCCGCCTGATATTTAACCACCAGCGCGCGAAGGCGGTCGTAGGGAATCAATGCCTCGGCGCGGCGGGAACGAAGTTGGCCAATATTTATCTGCTGCACGGTGAGAATTGATTCGGCTCGAAAGCGCCGCATTTAAGATTTATTGATGTGAACGAGTTTACGCGACGGCTCAACGGGGCACGCGAGCGGTGGCGCGCACGGCTTGCCTACAATGCGGATTCGTAGCTTTTGACGTTAAGGAAGCCTGTGCCGATCATCTCCATGTTCTACGGGGTCATCATCCGCATGTACTTGCTGGATGAACAGCATCATCATTTGCCGCACATTCACGCCAAGTACGCCGAGTTTGAAGCGTCGATCAATCTTTCCGACGGAGACGTGTTGGCGGGCGAATTGCCGCGCAAGCAATTGCGACTGGTGCAAGCGTGGATTGAGTTGCACCGTGATGAGTTGATGGCCGACTGGGAGCTCGCACGGAGCGGTGAGCTACCTTACAAAATCGCACCGTTGTGAGCCGCCCATGAATTGGGATGTGAAGTCGGTTCGTGCGCTGGAAAATTTTGTGCTCAGCGTCGAGTTGCGCGATGGCCGTTTAGGTCAATTCGATATGAAACCCTACCTAGACTTCGGAGCGTTTAAGCAATTGCGTGAGCGTGGCTATTTTGAGCAGGTGAGCGTGCAGTTTGGCGCAATCACTTGGCCGCAGGGGCAGGACATCGCGCCTGACACACTCATCGCGAACATGCACTGGGTTGCCGTGCTGGAGGCGAACTGACGGTGTCGTGTTGCAACTGAAGCCGCTGCAGTCAGCGCGAAGCGCGGTCGCTATTTGGCACCCAGTTCTCCACCTGCAACCCCGCATACCCAACAAAATCCCGCTCATTGTTCGTGACAAGCGTCACGTCCAAGGCAATGGCGTGCGCGGCAATCATGCGATCCAGAATGCTTTTTCGGCGCTCGGGCGCAGATGCCGTCAGGCGTGCGTAGCTGCGTGCGGCGTCATCGTCAAACGGGAGTGAGGCCACGCGCGCACTGAGCGCATTCAGCACGCGCAACTGTCGTGGGCGCTGGGTCACGTCTAGCTCCACTCCGAGGAACAGTTCGGCATAAGTCACGCTTGACATCACAGCGTCACCCTCGTTGAGCGTTGCGAATCGGGCACGCACGCTAGGCGGATCGTGGCGCGTCAAATAGATGCAAATATTGGTGTCCAGCATGTAGCGCATGGGCTACTTCCTTTTGGTCACTTTGACCGCCGTCGCCTTTGTTTTAGTCGTTGCAACCTGCTTACTGGAGTTCACCTTCGCCATGTAGGTCGCGCGCGGCTCCTGAACGGATAAGCCGCTCGCCCCGACACCCTTCCAATCGCGCTCGTCCTGCTCTTGTGGGTAACGCCCGTCTTTCATGAAATCCGGCCCGAACTGCGCGAAGATATCCATCACATCCGCTAGCGACTTTCGCTCCACCGCACGCAGCACCAACGTGTCACCTTTGCGCTCGATAATCACGTCCTGCGAGGGCTCAAAAATTGCGAGGTCTTTCGGGATGCGTACGGCCAGTGAGTTACCGCTTTTGAAGGCTTTGGTTTGCATGATTGGCACGCGATTTTGATTCGCAGAGAGGCAATGTATACACAGTATATACTTTATCGATCATGCCAGCAATCGAGCTAAAACCAAGGGTAACCGCTGCCGGACAAAAAGCCGTTAGCGCGGCTGAGAAGTTCTTTGCCGATCGTGGCTGGACGCCGTTTGCATTTCAACGCGACACATGGGCGGCGCAGGCGGCTGGTAAGAGTGGACTAATTAACGCTCCGACTGGTTTTGGCAAAACGTACGCTGCATTTTGTGGCCTCTGCGGAACATCCAAAGCCGCCAACCCATTGCCCCCTCTCCCCTCGCGGGAGAGGGTTGGGGTGAGGGGTACGGCGGCGCTCCAAACCGAGCCGAATGATGAAGCCACTGCTCCCCCTCACCCTAGCCCTCTCCCGCGAGGGGAGAGGGGACCGGTTGCGCCTCCGATCACCGTGCTGTGGATCACGCCGCTAAAGGCCCTCGCCGCCGACACCCTGCTCTCGCTCAAAGACGCAGCCGCCGCCATGCAGCCCACTTGGACTGTCGGTCTGCGCACCGGCGACGTGTCCACCAGCGAGCGCGCGAAGCAGGATCGTCGCTTGCCGACGGTGCTCGTCACCACGCCGGAATCGCTTGCGCTGATGCTGACTAAAGCGGACTGGCAGGCGCGGCTCGGCAGCTTGAATTGCATCGTAGTTGACGAGTGGCATGAGCTGTTGTCGTCGAAGCGCGGCGTGCTGCTGGAGCTGTGTCTCTCACGCGTTCGGGGTGGCAGAAAAAAAGGCAGCAAACCGCTGCAGACCTGGGGCATGAGCGCGACGCTTGGAAACCTTGATGAAGCGATGCGCGTGCTGATTGGCCCAGACGCAGCGCTCGCGGGTGAAGGTGTGCTCATAAGCGGCAAGATCAAAAAAGACATCGTGATCGATTCGCTGATGCCGAAGACGATTGAACGCTTTCCTTGGGGCGGGCATTTGGGTTTGCGACTGTTGCCCGAGGTGCTCGCGAAACTGGATCAGTCGAAGAGCACGCTCATCTTCACTAACACGCGCTCGCAAACCGAGATCTGGTATCAAGCGTTGCTTGATGCGAAACCCGAGCTCGCGGGCCTGATCGCGCTGCATCACGGTTCGCTCGACAAGGCAACACGCGCCTATGTGGAAGAAGGTATCAAAAGCGGTGCGCTCTTGGCGGTCGTGTGTACCAGCTCGCTCGACCTCGGTGTCGACTTTCGCCCCGTGGAACAGGTGCTGCAAATCGGCTCGCCGAAGGGCATCGCGCGCCTCTTGCAGCGCGCGGGCCGCAGCGGCCATCAACCTGGCGCAAAGAGCCGCGTCACGGTCGTGCCAACACATGCGCTGGAGCTGGTGGAAGCCGCAGCCGCGCGGCAGGCAGCTTACGCGGGACATATTGAATCACGAACGCCTCTGGGTCAGGGGCACAGCGGCGCAAAATGGCGTTCGCTGGATGTGCTCACGCAACACATGGTGAGCTGCGCGCTCGGCGGTGGGTTCGATGCGGATGAGCTGCGTGCGGAGGTCGAGCGCACGTTTTCATACATGGCATTGACGGATACTGAATGGACGTGGTGTCTTGACTTTGTGACGAAGGGCGGTGCGTCACTCTCAGCGTATCCTGATTTTCACAAGGTAGTGATCGATGCGGAGACCGGGCACTACGTTGTCACGGATCGACGCATCGCCACGCGCCACCGCACCAATATCGGCACCATCGTGTCAGAAGCGTCGATCACCGTGCAGTTCCTTGGCGGCGCGCGGCTCGGGCATGTCGAGGAGGATTTCATCGCTCGCCTGAACCCCGGAGACGCGTTTGTCTTCGCCGGCCGTGTCGTGGAATTCATCCGCATTCGCGAGATGACCGCGTATGTGCGACGAGCGGCAAAGCGGAAGAGTCTTGTACCGCGTTGGGCGGGCGGAAAGATGCCGCTCTCCACCCAACTTGCGGACGCCACGCGGGCGCTGATCACCGAGGCGAAACACGGCGTTTTCTCAACACCGGAAACCCGGCTGTGTGCGCCGCTATTCGCGCTGCAGGCCCGTCTGTCAATGCTGCCCGACGACAAAGAATGGCTCATCGAATCGTTCAAAAGCAAAGAGGGTTGGCACCTTTTCTTCTTCCCGTTTGAGGGACGGTTGGTGCATTTAGGGTTGGCTACGCTATTCAGCTATCGCATCGCCAAAAATCATCCTGAACTCGGCAAAACGTTTTCCATCGCGATCAACGATTACGGTTTTGAATTGCTGTCGCCTACCGAGGTCACGTTGAGCGCCAGGGAATTACGCGAACTGCTCGATTCAAGAAACGTAGAAGCAGATATCCTCGCCGGGCTCAACGCCGCCGAGTTGGGCAAGCGCCAGTTTCGCGAGATTGCACGCGTGGCAGGACTCATCGATCAAGGCTACCCCGGTCAAAATAAGTCCAGCAAACAGTTGCAGGCATCGAGCGGGTTACTGTTTGAAGTATTCACCACCTACGACAGTGAAAATTTGCTGCTGAAACAGGCGGTGCGTGAAGTGCTGGAACGGCAGCTGGAGGCGTCTCGACTAGCCTCCACGCTGTTGCGACTGCGCGGCAGCAAAGCGCTGATGGTCGCCTGTGATCGACCGACGCCGTTCTCATTTCCGCTCATGGTCGAGCGGCTGCGCGAGAAGCTCACGACCGAGCAGATTGAGCAGCGGGTGGCGAGGATGGTGGCGGAACTGGATGGGGCGGCTACCGCAAGCTGATAGTGAATCGTCGTGGACTAATCAACCGTTCGCACTGAGCCCGTCGAAGTGCTCGTGAAACGCGCTGAATTAGTGGGTTTGGCAGCAACCGGGCCTTCGACAGGCTCCGGCCGAACGGGGAAGATTGATCGATCCTGCCTTATTCAGCTCGCCCCAACCGCTTCTCCCCAAACCGAAACCACGCCCGCACTATGCGTTCGCCCTGAACTTCGTACATCGCTACAAGCTCAATCGTGCCAATGCCCTCAGGCTCAGGGAAATTTCGCGTGATTACCTCCTGATCAATCACCAGGTTTCCCATTGCGATACGGTTCACCAGTCGCGCATGTATATCGGGTTCCTGCAAGCGAACGCTCAAACGCTCCCGCACCTGCGCAGCACCGCTAGCCACCAGCGTGGAAGGAAATTCAAAGTGCTGAATGTCGTCAGAATAAATCGACATGAGCGCATCCACGTCGTGTGCGTTGTAGGCGTCCAGTTGGCGTTGGACGATGGTGGCAGGGTCAAGTGTCATGGTTTTCTGCATTCAATTCGTGATTGGAGATCGCTTGCAACGCCGTCCGAATCCCCGCTGGAATCGCCACGCTTTTCCCTGCTGCACGATCGACAAACACATGCACGAAGAATCCGGTCGCACGCGGTTCGTCGTCGCCTTCGCCAAATAGTCCGACTTCGTAGCGCACCGAGCTGTTGCCCAGTTTGCTGACGCAGAGGCCCGCATGCACAGGTTCAGGGAAGGCAAAGCTTTTTTTGTAAGTGCAGCCCGAGTCCACTGCGAATCCAACAATAGGCGCGTTGTGAATATCAAGACCACCGATGCGGATCAGATATTCGTTGATGACGGTATCGAACCAGCTGTAGTAGACGACGTTGTTGACGTGACCGTAAATGTCGTTGTCCATCCAGCGTGTGGGAATGGTGAGGAAGTGTTTGTAGTAGGCGCGGGGCATCAACGGATTGTAGGAGCCGCGAAAGTTGCGACGGCTCGGGCTCCCCTCCCCCTTGGTGGGGGAGGGGCTGGGGGAGAGGGGACGGTGACTCGGGGAGTAACGGCAATGCTCCGTGCCACGTTCCTCCTCTCCCCAACCCGCTCCCTCCAGGCGAGAGGGAGCCGGACGTGTGGCGGCTTTGGACGCTCCTACTTCAGCCGCTCATCCAGCAGCTCAATCCAGTGCTTCACCACAAGCTCGGTTCCGCTTTGCAGATGCGTCATGCAGCCGATATTGGCCGTGGCGATTTGCGTCGGTGCACCAGCGGTTAGGGACTTCAGTTTTCGGCTCTTGAGTTCGTTGCTGAGCGTGGGCTGCAACACCGAGTACGTGCCCGCAGAGCCACAGCACAGGTGGCTGTCAGCGACGGGCGCAAGCGCGAAGCCCATGTCCTTGAGCATCGCCTCCACGCCACCCTTCAACTTCATGCCATGTTGTAGCGTGCAGGGTGGGTGATAGGCGATTTTCTCGGTGGTCGGTTTGACTTTAGTTTGCAGCTTCGGCCACTCGGCGGTGATGACCTCGGAGATGTCTTTTGACAGTGCCGCCACACGCTCCGCCTTAGCCGCATACGCAGCGTCATGCTTCATGAAATGGCCATATTCCTTGAGCATCACGGAGCAGCCAGATGCGGTGCCGACGACGGCTTCTGCGCCCGCTTCGATGTGCGGCCACCAAGCGTCGATATTGGCGCGCACTTTGGTGACAGCCTCGTCGTGAGCATTCAGGTGATGCGACAGCGCGCCGCAGCAACCGCCTGCGCTGATGCGTTTAAGGGTGACGCCCGCCGCGCTTAGCACTCGGGCGGTCGCGCTGTCAATCGACGGTGCGAGGGCGTCCTGCACGCAGTTATCCAGCAACAGCATGCTGCGTGCGTGTTGAAAGGCGGGCCATGTGCCAATGGCGCGACGCGGCTGAATTTTGGCCTTTAACGCAGCAGGCAGCAGCGGGCGCGCGGCGCGACCCAATGCGATTGCGGCGGCGAATGATTTCTTGCTGAGCAGGCCTTTACGCAGTACCCGACGTTGCAGAGATTCCCGAAACGTGCGGCCTACTTTTTTCTCAACGACAGCACGACCGATGTCTACTAGTCGACCGTATTCCACGCCGCTCGGGCAGGTGCTTTCACAGTTCCGACAGGTGAGGCAGCGATCGAGATGCTGTTGAGTTTTGATGGTCGGTTCAACGCCTTCGAGAACTTGCTTGATCAGATAGATACGACCGCGGGGGCCGTCCAGTTCATCGCCCAACACTTGGTAGGTCGGGCAGGTCGCAGTACAAAAACCGCAGTGAACACAGGAGCGCAGGATAGCGTCCGCCTCGATGCCTTCGGGCGTGTCTTTGATGAAGTCGGCGAGATTGGTTTGCATGTCGGTTTTGTTGTTGTAGCAGCGGCACGGGCCGCGAATAACGGACGTCTGCGGTTCGCGCCGCTCCTACGATAAGGATGGAAAGACGTTGTATGGATCGAAGCTCGCTTTGATTTTTTGACTGACTTCGGAGAGTGCGGGTTGTAGCGATTCACTGCGTTCTGCTTGTGACGTAGCGCCTCGAAACACGCTGGCATGACCGCCTTCGGCGCGTGCCCATTCCCGAATGGCGGGCAGTGCGATGGACGCTGTTCGAAGCCAGCGCTGCGCGCCGCCCCAGTCGATGGCTTGCATGTCAGCGCCGTTCGCAAGATCACCCCACTGCGCAGTCGACTTGCAGCTAACGCGAATCAGTGGGCCGTCGCCGCCAAAGAACGCATGCGACTGCTCGCGCCAGTCGCGCCACCAGTCGACATCGTCGCTGAGCGCTTCGCCACCGAGCCTGGCGACGGCTGAATTCACTGCGGGTTCCGCACCTGCCAATCGGACGTAAAGCTTGCCGTTCACCCAAGTCGTTGCAGTCACCGGATTCGCCTCGGCGTACCATCGGTTCATTGCGACGATAGCGCTTTGCGCGTCCATCTCGAACGCTCGCGTTTGCTGCGCTTTGGGTAACGGAAGACACTTGAACGAGACCTCGGTGATCACGCCCAGCGTGCCCAATGATCCCGTGAGCAAACGCGACACGTCAAAACCGGCAACGTTCTTCATCACCTTGCCACCAAAGCTCAGATGATCGCCTTTGCCGTCGATCACTTTGCAGCCGAGCACGAAATCGCGCACTGCGCCTGAATAGGGCCGACGCGGGCCGGACAAGCTGCTCGCGACCATGCCACCCATCGTTGCATGCTCGCCGAAATGGGGCGGTTCGAAGGCGAGCATCTGGTCGGCTGCGGCCATCGCTTTTTCTACGTCAGCGATGGCAGTCCCGCAGCGCACGACGATGACGAGTTCTTTTGGATCGTATTCGACGATGCCTGCGTGAGCGCGCGTGTCGAGTACTTCACCTTGCCCCTGCGGTGCAAGGAAAGATTTGCTGCCGCTGCCATGAATGGTGAGTTTTTCTCCCTTGGCGGCGGCAGCTTTAATTTGGTTTTGCCAAGATTCGATCATGATGAGTTAAAAAGTTTGACCCCCTCTCCCGCAGCGAGAGAGAGGGTTGGGGTGAGGGCTGTTGCTTTGCCGAAGCGGTGACGACGCCACCGCCCTCTCCCGCGCTGCGGGAGAGGGACTGATACTATTTCTTCGCGTAAATATGTTCCGGTTCTTCGTGGTCAACGACTTCTGTTTCGGCTTTTGAATCAGCAATCCATTGCTGCATGGAGGGATGGGCCAGCATGGCTGTCATGTACTCGGCGACGACAGGAGAACACTTCACAGCGTAAGTGTCGAACCGGAAAACAACCGGCGCAAAGTAGGCGTCGGCCACGCTGAACTTACCGTACAGAAATGCGCCGCCCGAACCAAATGATGCACGCGCTTCAGTCCACAGGGCTTGAATGCGCTCAATGTCTTTCTGAACATCTTCACGCGGCACGGCAATCGGATAACTACGGCGAACGTTCATCGGCATCCAGTTGCGTACGGCCTGAAAACCTGAGTGCATTTCTGCGCAGGCACAGCGCTCATGGGCTCGCGCAGCGGCGTCGGTCGGCCACATGCCCTCGTGACGCTCTGCAAGATATTCGCTAATCGCAAGCGAGTCCCACACCTTGAGATCGGCGTCAACCAGCACCGGCACTTTGCCATTGGGCGAGCGTTTACGCGACTGAATTTCAGCGGCGAATTCTGGCGTATCGAATACGTAGCGCTCTTCGGTGAATGGCACGCCAAACGCATGCAGCAGAAGCCACGGACGCAGCGACCAGGAGGAGTAGTTTTTGTTGCCAATCAGGAGGGTGTAGGGCATAGCAGTGATGTATGGTGAATCGGGGCGGCTACTTTAGTTGGATTGGGAGTTTGGTGTTTGCAAAATTTGCTGGGTAGGCTGCGTTCGGTTCCCTCTCCCGCAGCGCGGGAGAGGGCTAGGGTGAGGGAGGTGCATCACGCAAAAGTGGTAGTGGCATTTTCGTTATTTGATATCGAAACGAACGGGTGTATTAGTTTGTAACCTTACTTTTGCTTGCGCAACCGCCCTCACCCCTACCCTCTCCCGCGCCGCGGGAGAGGGGGAAGAACTACTGCATCGGGATCGTCTTCCCCGGATTCATGATGTTGTGCGGATCCAGCGCCTGCTTGATGGTTCGCATGACGTCAACGCCCTCGCCATGCTCGACTTTGAGGGCGTCCAGCTTGTGAATACCGATGCCGTGTTCGCCGGTGCAGGTGCCTCCCATTTCGATGGCGACCAATGCGATTCGCGAGGCAGCGTCATCAGCACGCTGATGCTCGTCCGCGTTGTTCGGATCGAACGTGATTTGCACATGAAAATTGCCATCACCGACATGGCCCACGATCATGCAAATCAGGCCGCTGGCGTCCGCGATGCGCTTCGCCTCCGTGATGCAATCGGCAAGCCGCGAAATCGGCACGCAGGTGTCAGTGGCGAAACATTGCTTACCCGGTACAAAGCTCATGCCCGCCCAGTACACATCGTGCCGCGCTTTCCATAATTTACTCCGATCTTCCGGCTTGTCGGCGAAACGGTAATCGCTGCCACCGTGATCTGCGGTGATCGACTTCATCTGCTCAATCTGCTCGCTCACATAGGCGTCAGTTCCGTGGAACTCCATGAACAGCGTCGGCTTGGGCTCGAGTCCTTCGAGCTTGCTGTATTTGATGCAGGCCTGCATTTGCATATCGTCGAGCAGTTCAATGCGCGCCATTGGAATGCCCAGCTGCATTGCCATGATCACGGTGTTCACCGCGCCATGCAGATCACCAAATTGACAAACGGCTGCGCTGATACGCTCCGGTACGCCGTAGAGTTTCAACTGGATTTCGGTGATGATGCCGAGCGTGCCCTCGGAGCCGATGTAGAGCCGCGTGAGGTCATAGCCCGCGCTTGATTTGCGAGCGCGCGTACCGGTCTTGATGATGCGACCGTCCGGTGTGATGACGGTCAGACCCAGCACGTTTTCGCGCATCGTCCCGTAGCGTACGGCGTTGGTTCCGCTGGCGCGCGTGGCGCTCATGCCCCCAATGCTCGCGTTAGCACCCGGATCAATCGGGAAGAACAATCCGGTGTGGCGAATGTCGGCATTCAACTGCTCGCGCGTGACGCCTGCCTGCACGCGGCAGTCGAGGTCTTCGGGGTTGATTTCGAGCACTTTGGTCATACGCGAGAGATCGAGGCAAACGCCACCGTAGAGCGCTTTTAGGTGGCCTTCGAGCGAAGTGCCGGTGCCATATGCGATGACGGGAATGCGCGCCTGATTGCAAAGCTTCAGGATGCTCGCGATTTCTTCATTGGTCTCGGGGAAAACGACGACATCTGGAAGCGCTGAGTCCTGCATGCCTTCACCGTGGCTGTGGTGTTCGCGCACGGCGTGGGTCGTTACCGTGCGGTCGCCGTATGAGGCACGCAGGGAGTTCACCGTTGCAGCGACGGCGGTTTCTGTGGGGCGTTCAAAAGTCAGCATCAATACTTCTCCAAATTCTTCCCCCTCTCCCCTCGCGGGAGAGGGTTGGGGTGAGGGGGCTGGTGAGCGTCTTAGCCAACTTGGCTTTTTACGCCACGTTACCCCTCTCCCTAGCCCTCTCCCACAAGGGGAGAGGGAACCTGATTTAAAACCTCGGCAAATCCGCAAATGGCATCGGTTTACCCTTGCCAATTCGCATCTTTCCAAACTCAGCACAACGATGCAGCGTCGGTACCGCTTTGCCGGGATTCAGCAAACCGTGCTCATCAAATGCATGTTTGATCTCGTGCATACGCGCCAATTCTTTTGGCGAAAATTGCACGCACATCTGATTTATTTTTTCAACGCCGACGCCGTGTTCGCCGGTGATGGTGCCGCCGACTTCAACACACAATTCAAGTATCTCGGCACCGAATTCCTCGGCTCGCTCAAGCTCACCGGGCACATTGCCATCGAACATGATGAGTGGATGCAGATTGCCGTCGCCCGCATGAAACACGTTTGCGCAGCGCAGGTTGTATTTGGTCGACAGCTCGGCAATCACGTTCAACACGCGCGGTAGTTGAGCACGAGGAATCGTACCGTCCATGCAGTAGTAATCCGGTGAAATTCGTCCTGTCGCAGGGAAGGCGTTCTTTCTGCCACTCCAGTAGCGCAACCGCTCCGCTTCGTTCTGCGAAACCTTGATATCGGTCGCGCCCGCGTTGCGCAGCACCTCAGCCACGCGCGCCATTTCGTCGGCGACCTCTTCCGGCGTGCCATCGCTTTCGCACAGCAAAATGGCCTCGGCGTTCAGGTCGTAGCCCGCATGTACAAAGCCTTCTACGGCTTCGGTCGCGACTTTGTCCATCATCTCAAGCCCGGCCGGGATGATGCCTTCGGCGATGATGTGGCCGACCGCTGCGCCCGCGGCTTCAACGCTTGCGAACGAAGCGAGCGCGACTTGCGCGAGCTGCGGCTTCGGAGTGAGTTTGACGGTGACTTCGGTGACGATACCGAGCAGCCCTTCGGAGCCGATCATCAGCGCGAGCAAGTCGTAACCTCCGGGTGATGCCGAATCAAGCGCGTCGGAGCCGATTTCGACGATGTCGCCCGTCATGAGCACCACGCGCAATTTGCGAATGTTGTGAACCGTGAGTCCGTACTTCAAACAATGCACACCGCCCGAATTTTCGGCGACGTTGCCGCCGATGGTGCACGCGATTTGCGATGACGGATCAGGGGCGTAGTACAGGCCGTATTGCGACACCGCTTCGCTGATTGCGAGATTTCTAAAACCAGGCTGTACGACGGCTGTGCATGCGAGCGGATCAACGGAGATCAGGCGCATCATCTTCGCGGTCGATAGCAGCAACGCGTCCGGGCTTGGCATCGCGCCGCCCGAGAGCCCCGTGCCCGCGCCGCGCGCGACGACCGGAATACGATGCATGTGACAAAGCTTCATCACGGCAGCCAGCTGCGCCTCATCCTCCGGCAGCGCCACGCACTTCGGCAGCGCGCGATACATCGACAGGCCGTCGCATTCGTAGGGGCGCATGTCCTCCTCGGCAACCTTCAAGTTTTCTGCAGGAAGGAGCGCGGCGAGCAATTCAAAGAAACTGGCGGATTGCATGATTAGATTAGTCTTTCTTGTCTGCGATTGCGGGCAATGCTGCCGTCGCAGCGCGTTCATCAATGCGGCGATTGACCCGATCAATCGCTCGCTGCACATGCGCATGAGAGAGTCGTTTGGCTTTGGTCGCATCGCCGCCGTCAATGGCTTTGAGGATCGCGCGATGATCGTCCTGACCCACCTCGGTGATTCCGACGCCGTAACCGGTCTTGTCCCATGTCGCTTTGCGCGACGCCGAGAATTGCGCGCCGACAAACTCGACGAATTTTGTGAGCTGCGCGTTGTGCGTCGCGGCGGCAATCGCGTTGTGAAAGGCGTCGTCCACATCGGAACCGTCACTCTTATTTCGTAAGGCACCGTCCATCGCGGCAACGGCTGCGCGAATCGCCGCGATGTCTGCATCAGTGCGGCGCTTTGCCGCTAATTCGGCTGCGCCTGACTCGACGATCTGTCGCAATTCCAGCATTTCGCGCTCGGCGGTATCTTTTGCGTCCGCCTCTTCCGCGCCACCTGATTTTGCGAAACGAAACGCCGCGATCTTGTTGCGATCCGCGACGATGGCGCCCGAGCCCTGCCGCGTCTCAATTCGCCCATCGGCTTTTAGTCGAGCCAGCGCTTCGCGAACCACCGGACGAGACACGCCCAGTGATTCCGCCAATGCCATTTCGGGTGGCAATTTGCTGCCGACCGCCCAAAGCCCCATTTCCAGTTGCATGAGCAATTGGCGATATGTTTCGTCGGCGAGCGACTGTGGCCGCGCAACCGTGTTGAGCGGCGTGCGTGCAGACCCGCTCAACGCATCGGCTGCGTGAATTAAGCCTCGCTCAAAAACAAAGTTGTCAGACAGCATGACAACATTGTAGGCCGCTACGCATTTCATTGCAAGTCTTCAGAAGGCATTTGCAAGGTGCAAAAATTACTGTATAAATTAACAGTAATGAATGCGCTGTTCTACAACCAGTTAGCCGCCGAGCATCCCGTCGTCCGGGATCACGTTCGACTGGGCGCAGAAGACGCGAATAACGAACAGCTTAACCCCGTCGCCCCTGGTGTTGCCCCCTGTGTCGCCACGAGCTTCGCCGTGCTGGACGCGTTTCTGCCCTGGCGCGGCTGGCCGGTGGGTGCGATGACGGAGATCATGACTGACTGCGTAGGTTGCGGCGAGCTTTCGTTGCTACTGCCGGCAATGGCACGTTTGACTCAGGAAAAACGTCCAGTCCTGTGCATCGGTGCGCCACACACCCTGTTCGCTCCGGCACTGACACAAGCCGGAATCGACCCGACCCGAATCACACAAATAAACCCCGCCTCCTCCGCAAAGCAATCAAAGGAAAACTTATGGTCAGCCGAACAAGCGCTCAAAACTGGTCTGCCGGGCATGGTGGTGCTGTGGAGCCCGACAAATTTGAACTGCGCTCCCGAAACCCTGCGTCGCCTGCATTTGTCGACACTGGGGCGCGAGACGATGCTGATCCACTTTCGCGGCAAATCTTCTATGTCGCAGACCTCGCCGGCCTGGTTGCGCTTTGGCTTTGCGGCGGATGACACGCATATTCGCCTGCAGGTGCTCAAATGCCGTGGGCGACTGCTGACGCGACCGCTCATCACGCTGGATCGCGCCTCGGTGCAGGCGCGGTTGTACGGGCAGTTGCGAGCGACGCAAAAGCTTGATGCGGCAACGACTCTCGGACTGACGCCCGTCTCGTCGCCCGCTTTGAGTACATCGGCGGCATTGCCACTGAACACCTATACGCGATCAGATACATCGACATCGCGCGCCACGGCCGGCATGCATTAGCCGCATCCGCGTGTGGCTCGCCCTCTACATCCCCGCGCTCCCGCTTCAGGCCTTCTCACACACACTGATTGAGTCTGCACCGGTTGCCATCTTCGAGCGCGATGGACGCAGGCCGCGCATCGTTGCGCGCAACCAGAAGGCGGCGCGTCTGGGCATCAATCTGCAAAGCTCTCTGGCTGAGGCCACGGCACTCACCGACGCACTGATCACGCTGCCACGCGAGCCGCTACGTGAAACCGCACTACTGACGCGTCTGGCCGAAGCCACCAGCCGATTGACGCCCAACGTACACATCAGCGAATCATTCGGTCTGCTGCTTGACGTGTCTGCCTCGTTGACGCTGTTCGGCGGCACACATGCGTTGCAGCAGCAAGCTCAAGCCATTTCTCACACGCATCACACACGCACCCACGTCGTGCTCGCGCCCACAGCGCTCGGTGCGCGCTGGCTGGCCCGCGCGCATAGGCAATTGGTCGTGGACAACAACATCGCTCCGTGGCTTGATGATTTGAGTCTCGACACTACGGATTTTTCGGCGGACTTAATTGACGAACTGCATGCGCTCAACTTGCACAGTCTCGCTGCCCTTCGACGACTGCCTGCGTCCGAACTGAGCCGTCGTTACGGCACAGCGATGACGCTCGCGCTGGCCCGCGCGTACGGGCAAGTGACGGAGACTTTGCCGTTCTGGCAACCCGCGGCGCACTTCGCTGAAACCGTTGAATTTCTTGATCTGGCGCGTGAGCAGGATCACTGGATGCCGGGCGTTGAAGCGCTGTTATTGCAGTTGCAGGATTTCCTGACGAACCGCGCGGCAACGAGCGCGGCGATTAACTTCCGCTTTCATGAAGGCAGCCTCAAATTAACGGAATTTTCACTGCAAGCCGCACACGGCATGCACCTCGCATCAGACTGGTTGCGCCTCTTTAATGCCCGCATTGAGCGCCTGCCGATACCCCATGAAATCTCAAGCGTTAGTCTTGCCTGCGAGCACATTGAGCCGATGCAGTTTGCCGATGTTGATCTCTTCGATAAATCAAGGCAAAGAGATCGCGAATGGAGCGCGCTGACCACGCTGCTCAAACTGCGGCTGGGTGACGGCGCGCTGCGCGAGCCTCGACGCCATTCCAACGCATTGCCTGAGTCAACAACTGGCACGCTACGAGCCCCAAGTAACGCTAACGACAGCATTCGCCCGGCATGGCTGGTTGATCCGCCGAGACGCTTGACGGATCGCGAGGTCAACGCCTTCACGCAATCCATCTACTTGCAGCAGCCCGAGCGTATAGCGGAAAACTGGTCGCATCCTGATCGTGGCGAAGGCAATGCACACGCACAGCGCGATTACTACATCGCCAGAACCCCCGACCATCGGGCGCTGTGGGTCTATCGTGAACGACCGCGCAATGACTGGTTTTTGCAGGGCATTTTTGCCTGAATTAAACGCATCGTCCTTCAACAGCTTTTTTTCTTAAACCCATCGCGAATATGGGCTAAGCCCATAAAAGCATCAATATCGACTTAATAATAAATTAAGCAGTAACCATCCCCCGGCAAAGCCGGGGGCTTTCAATACTGTGAGCCGCTCAAAGCGGCTAAACGGGGTCGCTCACGCGGCCCCAACTTTTGGTATCACCCTTCGGTGACTTGCTACTTCCACAGCCCAAGCTGCTCCAGCCTCTCGTCCTCCTTCTCCTGATGCCTGATGTAGTTGCGGATCACTTCTTCGTCCCGACCTACCGTCGAGACAAAGTAGCCCCGAGCCCAGAAACTCTGTCCCACAAAGTTTCTCCTCCGCTCTCCGTACACCCGCGCCAGATGAATTGCGCTCTTGCCCTTGATATATCCCACCACTTGCGACACCGCATACTTCGGCGGTATCGACAACATCATGTGCACGTGATCGGGCATCAAATGCCCCTCTTCAACTCGACTCTCCTTCTGCCGTGCCAGCTCCCGAAACACCTCTCCGAAGTGCTGGCGCAACTGCCCGTACAACGTCTTTCTCCGACACTTCGGGATAAACACGACGTGATACTTGCAGTCCCACTTCGTGTGATTTAGGCTTTCTATCCTGTCCATCCAGTTCTTCCTTTCATGTGCTTGGCGGCTCACGATTGGTAGTTTCTGCGATGGACACCCCCCGTATACGTCAAACTACTACTGCCTCCCCGGCAAAGCCGGGGGG
>JANXUB010000198.1 GCA_025352105.1 Burkholderiales bacterium
GCTGGATGAATATTTGAAGGCCGCAGGCGTCGTCGGTATTTCTGACATCGATACCCGCATGCTCACACGCATCCTGCGTGACAAAGGCGCGCAAAATGGCTGTATTCAGGCTGGCGACATTGACGAAACGAAGGCCATTGCCGCTGCGCGTGCCGCGCCGCATATGGCCGGCCTTGATCTGGCCAAAGTCGTCTCCTGCACCGCCCCGTATGACTGGACGCAAAGCGCCTGGGCGCTTGGCGTTGGCTACGCAGAGCGTGAACGCGGTGCAGCGGAATATCACGTCGTCGCCTACGACTACGGAGTCAAATTCAACATTCTGCGCATGCTCGCCGAACGCGGCTGCAAACTGACCGTCGTGCCAGCACAAACCAGCGCCAAAGACGTGCTGGCTATGAAGCCGGACGGTGTGTTCCTTTCGAACGGCCCCGGTGATCCAGAGCCCTGCGACTACGCGATCGAAGCGATCAAAGAAATCGTCGACAGCGGCACGCCGACGTTCGGCATTTGCCTCGGCCATCAACTGCTCACGCTCGCGAGTGGCGGCAGAACGCTGAAGATGAAAACCGGCCACCACGGTGCCAATCATCCGGTGAAGGATCTGGACGACGGCCGTGTGTTGATCACCTCGCAAAACCACGGCTTTGCAGCGGACGCCGCGAGCCTGCCCGCGAACGTGCGCGTGACGCATGTGAGCCTGTTTGATGGCACGCTGCAAGGCATTGCCCGCACCGACAAACCCGCGTTCAGCTTTCAGGGCCACCCCGAAGCGAGCCCCGGCCCGCATGACGTGGCCTATCTGTTCGACCGGTTCATTCAATTGATGGGCGAGCCACGGTGAGTTCGCTCAGAACGAAGCGGCTACTCCTCGTCCGCCACGGCGAAACCGCGTGGAACGCCGAAGGCCGGATTCAGGGCATGCTGGATGTGCCGTTGAACGCGCTTGGCGTGCAGCAGGCGGAGCTGGTTGCCGCTGAACTGGCGCGCACTATCGACGTGGCAGAACTGGTGTCGAGCGATCTGGTGCGTACGCGTGAGACGACCAAGCCGATCAACGAAGCAACCGGCTTCGAGCCGCGCTTTGACGCGCGAATTCGCGAACGACACTTCGGCATCTGGCAGGGCATGACTTACGAGGAGTGGCGCATCAAGGATGCGGAAGGCATGGCGCGCTACAACGCCGGCGACCCCGACTACGGCCCGGAAGGCGGTGAAACAGCGAGCCAATTTTTGACGCGCTGCGTTGACGCCGTGACCGATCTTGTCATCGGCAGCAAAGAAAAAACGCTGATCCTCGTGACCCACGGTGGTGTAGTCAGCTCGATGGTGCGCCACGCGCAAGGTCTCAACCCGCAAAGCGCGCGCACCTGGAGCGTACCGAACGCGTCGATCAGCGAATGGCGCGTTGAATACGTCACTGACGAACCCGTTTTTTACGTCGACCGCATCGGCGATGTCTCCCATCTGGAGCACGCCGAAGCCGCGCTCGACGAAGTAGATAAGTAGAAGAACTATGCCAAAACGTACCGACATAAAAAGCATCCTCATCATCGGAGCCGGCCCGATCATCATCGGTCAGGCCTGCGAGTTCGATTACTCGGGCGCACAGGCCTGCAAAGCGTTGCGCGAAGAGGGCTACAAAGTCATCCTCGTCAACAGCAACCCGGCGACGATCATGACCGACCCGGAAATGGCGGATGTGACCTACATCGAGCCGATCACGGCAGCCGTCATCGAGCGCATCATCGAGAAAGAAAAGCCCGACGCGCTGCTACCCACGATGGGTGGCCAGACCGCGCTGAACGCTGCGATGGAGCTGTCAAAAAATGGCGCGCTCAAACGTCATAACGTTGAGCTGATTGGTGCCAACGAAGAAGCGATTGAAAAGGCTGAAGACCGCTGGAAATTCAAGGAAGCGATGACCAAAATTGGTCTCGGCTCGGCGCGATCCGGCATTGCGCATTCGATGGAAGAGGCGCACGCGGTGCAGAAGACCTTGGGCTTCCCGACCGTCATTCGCCCGAGCTTCACGATGGGCGGCAGCGGCGGCGGCATCGCCTACAACCATGAAGAATTCGTTACGATCTGCAAGAACGGGCTGGAGCTTTCCCCCACGACGGAGCTCTTGATCGAAGAGTCGCTGCTCGGCTGGAAAGAGTTTGAGATGGAGGTGGTGCGCGACAAGAAAGACAACTGCATCATCATCTGCTCGATTGAAAATCTTGACCCGATGGGCGTGCATACCGGCGACTCGATCACCGTCGCACCAGCGCAAACCCTGACCGACAAGGAATACCAGATCATGCGTAACGCATCGATTGCGGTGCTCCGTGAAATCGGTGTGGATACCGGTGGCTCGAACGTGCAGTTTTCGATCAACCCGAAAGACGGTCGCATGATCGTGATCGAGATGAATCCGCGGGTGTCGCGCTCATCGGCGCTGGCGTCGAAAGCGACCGGCTTTCCGATTGCCAAAGTGGCGGCCAAACTGGCGGTTGGCTACACGCTGGACGAGTTGAAGAACGACATTACCGGCGGTGCAACACCCGCGTCGTTCGAGCCGACGATTTATTACGTCGTCACCAAAATCCCGCGCTTCGCCTTCGAAAAATTCAAGGAGGCTGACCCGCATCTCACCACGCAAATGAAGAGCGTCGGCGAAGTGATGGCCATTGGCCGCACGTTCCAGGAATCGCTGCAAAAGGCCCTTCGCGGGCTAGAGGTCGGCGTCGATGGCTTCAATCTGAAATCGGTCGATGCCGACAAGATTAGCGAGCAATTGTCGAACCCGACGCCAGATCGGCTTTGGTACGTAGCCGATGCATTTGGTGTTGGAATGTCGGTCGCGGAAGTCTTCGAGGACACCGCCATTGATCCGTGGTTTCTGGAGCAGATCAAGGAGATTGTTGATCTCGAATTGGCGATTGAAAAGCGCACGCTGGAATCGATCAGCAAAGACGAGATGCGTCACCTGAAGCGCAAGGGATTTTCGGATCGTCGCCTGGCGTATTTGCTGAAGACGGATCAGGGTGCGCTGCGCACGGTGCGTCACGCGCTGGGTGTGCGTCCCGTGTACAAGCGCGTGGACACCTGCGCCGCCGAGTTCGCGACCAAGACCGCGTACATGTATTCGACCTACGAGGACGAGTGCGAAGCGCAGCCATCGAACAAGAAAAAAATCATGGTGCTCGGCGGCGGACCCAACCGAATCGGGCAGGGCATTGAGTTTGACTATTGCTGCGTGCATGCCGCAATGGCACTGCGCGAAGATGGTTACGAGACCATCATGGTCAACTGCAACCCAGAGACGGTATCGACGGACTACGACACCTCGGATCGTTTGTACTTTGAACCGGTGACGCTGGAAGACGTGCTCGAAATTGTGCATGTCGAAAAGCCCGTCGGCGTCATCGTGCAGTACGGCGGCCAAACACCGCTGAAACTGGCGCGTGACCTCGAACGCTGCGGCGTGCCCATCATCGGTACCACGCCGGACGCGATTGACGTCGCCGAAGACCGCGAGCGCTTCCAGAAATTGCTGCAAGAAATCGGCTTGAAACAACCGCCAAACCGCACCGCGCGAGACGAGGCGAGCGCACTGCGTCTGGCGGACGAAATAGGTTACCCACTCGTCGTGCGCCCGAGCTACGTTCTCGGTGGTCGCGCAATGGAAATCGTTCACGCGCCAGAAGACCTGGAGCGCTACATGCGCGAAGCCGTCAAGGTATCGAACGATTCGCCAGTGCTGCTAGATCGTTATCTTAATGATGCAATTGAAGTCGACGTCGACGCGCTCTGCGACGGAACAGACGTTGTCCTCGGCGGCATCATGGAGCACATCGAACAGGCGGGCGTTCACTCGGGCGATTCGGCCTGTTCGCTGCCGCCCTATTCATTGTCAGACGAATTGCAGGACGAGCTGCGTCGACAAACCGTGCTCATGGCGATGGCGCTCAAAGTTGTCGGCTTGATGAACGTGCAGTTCGCGGTCAAAGTTGAAGACGGCAAGGATGTCGTCTACGTGCTGGAGGTGAATCCACGTGCGTCGCGCACGGTGCCGTTCGTCTCCAAAGCAACGGGTCGTCAGCTTGCGAAGATCGCCGCGCGTTGCATGGCAGGGCAATCGCTCAAGTCGCAAGGCATTGTCGGCGAAGCTCTGCCGCCGTATTTTTCGGTGAAAGAAGCCGTCTTCCCGTTCAACAAATTCCCCGGTGTCGACACCATTCTCGGCCCGGAAATGAAGAGCACGGGCGAGGTGATGGGCGTGGGCTACAGCTTCGCCGAAGCGTTCGAAAAGTCACAGCTCGCAGCCGGAACGCGTCTGCCGACGAGCGGCAAAGTCTTTCTGTCGGTCAAGCATGCCGACAAGGCAAAGATTGGCGAAGTCGCACGCATCCTGCACGAAGTCGGCTTTGTGCTGGTCGCGACCAAAGGAACGGCTGCGGCTGTCACCGGAGCCGGAGTTCCAGTTGAAATCGTCAAAAAAGTGCAGGAAGGCCGCCCCAACATCGTCGACATGATCAAGGACGGGCAGCTTGCGCTCGTCATTAACACGGTCGAAGAAAAGCGTGGCGCTGTGGCCGACAGCTCGTACATTCGCCGTGCCGCGCTTGCCGCCCGCCTGCCGATTTACACGACCATTGCCGGTGCAAAAGCCGCCGCCATGGGCATTCAGGACGGCCCCGAGTTAACCCCCTATCCGTTGCAGTCACTACTGAAAGAAGTTGTAGTACAGTGGAACTGTTAACGCTGTTACTGACTTTGGCCCGCCGAGAGCGAAACCGGCGGGCTTTGTTTTTTGTCCTCGCTCCAACGCATGTGCGGGCAGGAAAGACCTAGAAGACCCGAAAATATGAGCACAATTCCCTTAACCAAAGTCGGCGCAGAACAACTGAAGGCCGAACTTCATCGCCTGAAAACGGTTGACCGTATCGAGACTTCGCGCGCAATTGGCGAGGCGCGCCTGCAAGGCGACATCAGCGAAAACGCCGATTACGACGCGGCAAAAGAAAGACAGTCCTTCATCGAAGGCCGTATTCAGGAAATCGAAGGCAAGCTCGGTAACGCGCAGGTGATTGATCCGAAAACAATCAACTCCGAAGGCAAAGTCGTCTTTGGCGCCACCGTCGAATACGAAGACTGCGACACCGAAAAGCGCTCCACGTACCAAATCGTTGGCGAAGACGAAGCCGATTTCAAGATTGGCAAAATTTCAATCGGCTCGCCGCTAGCCCGCGCTTTCATCGGCAAGGCAGCAGGTGACGTGGTCGAGGTGCAGGCACCGGGCGGTGCTCGCGACGTGGAGATTGTTAGCGTTCGCTACGTTTAGCTGCGATTGGTTGCCGCCGGGGGCAAGTGCAGTAGGGTAGGCACCCCGTGCCCACCAAACCTACTAATTTCGTTTGCAGATGGGCAGTTTGCGATCATGCTGCGAATGCAATGTACGCCGTTTACGCCGACAGTCGCACCGCAATAGAATTCGGTGAATGAGCGCCACGCCAGATATCGATGAGCATGTTGCGGTTCGAAACGCGCTTGCGCGATTTCCGAACCTGGAAATCGCGCTCATTTTTGGCTCCGTTGCCGCGGGTCGTGCGCGAGCGGACAGCGACCTGGATATTGCTGTGCAATTCCCGCAACGTATGCCCGCTGAGCGCTACATCGCGGTGATGAACGCGCTGATTGACGCCACTGGGCGTGCGGTTGATTTGATCGATTTACGCACTGTGGGTGGCGAGTTATTCGGGCAGATTATGAAGCGGCATGTAGCGCTTGTCGGGTCTGAACGAGCGATGGTTGCGCTGGTGTCTCGTCACCACGCCCACGAGGCAGATTGGATGCCGTATTACCGCCAACAACGCGATGAAAGGTTGGCGAGATGGATAGCGCAATAGTGCGACAGAAACTTGCGTCAATTGAGCGCTGCGTGCGCCGTATTGATGCGTGCAAAGCTCGGCTGGACAAAAGTGTTGATGACGATCCGGATGCGCACGACAGCGTGGCGCTTAATCTTGTTCGAGCCATTGGTCTCAGCGCGGACGTGGCGCTGCATTTGATTTCCGCCTGGGGCGATGAGACGCCGGCCTCGATGGCTGCGAGCTTCGAGCCCTTGGTTGCGCATCGGGTTCTCACTCGCGAGATGGCCGACGAGCTGCGTCGCGCGGTGGGATTCCGAAACGTTGTTGTTCACAACTACGAGGCGGTGAACTGGGCGTTTGTGTTGCCTGTGCTCGATGCGCGACTTGTTCTGTTCAAAGCGTTCGCGGAAAGCATTTTGAAACACCTGGCGGCTAATGCGGCTCCCGCGTCGCGTTAGTGGGGCCGTAGGTGGTGGGGTGGTGGGGTGGTGGGGTCGGCGCGCCGTGCCAATCGACTCGGGCGGCACAAAACTACCCCATCTTCTTCAACGTCGTGATAGTGGGCACACGGTGCCCAACCTACGAATTGAGCCCTAAACCGCCAACAACTCCACATCAAACATGAGCGTCGCATTCGGCGGAATCACGCCGCCAGCGCCGCGTGCGCCGTAACCCAGTTCGGACGGAATGATGAGCGTGCGAGCGCCGCCGACTTTCATGCCTTGTACGCCTTCGTCCCAGCCTTTGATGACGTGGCCTGCGCCGAGCGGGAAGCTGAATGGATCGCCGCGATCTTTGCTGGAGTCGAATTTCGCGCCCTTCTTGTCGACGGCGTCATCATCAAATAACCAGCCGGTGTAATGAACGCTGACGTGCGCGCCCGCCGTGGCTTCGGCGCCCGCGCCGATGGTCGTATCGTCGTACTGGAGTCCGGAAGCGGTCGTTTGCATGGTGGTGACTTATTGCGAATTCATAAAAGTATAATCGTTGTGGCGATGGGGGCCGAGGGAAACTTCGGTCGGAAAACCGAAACTTCACCCGATGCGTACACTTTGGTTGCTTCGCGGCCCTACTGTGCCGTCACGCTTGAATTTCAGAAAAATCGGGTGCGTTCATGAAAAACTATTCTCTTCAGCTCGTTGCGAGCAGTGTGCTCGCCGCGTCGGCGCTGATTTCCCTTCCCACATTCGCGCAGACGGTCGCGCCCGCTCCGGCACCCGATTCACCGGAAGCGAAATTCGGTGTGTCGTCCGGCTCCGGTGTAAGTGGTCGCTTGCTGGCTACGGGCGGTGTGTCGACGATTGAAGGCTCCGGCGGCGGCGGGCTCGGCACCTGGGCGCTGATCACGGGTTACGGCACCGACGGGCAGATCGGAGCGAACGCTCACTACACCATCGCCAAAACCAACGATTACGGCCTGCAAACCGGCGGCGTCGCCATTGGCCTGTATGACCGGGTGGAGCTGTCGTACGCCAATCAGCAGTTTGACACGAAGGACGTGCTGGTCGCGATCAGCCCTACGCTGCGCGGTTACAAGTTGAAGCAGGATGTGTTTGGCGTCAAGGTCAAGGTGCTGGGTGACGCCATTTACGATCAGGACACATGGATGCCGCAGGTCTCGGTCGGCCTGCAGTACAAGGACAACAAGGACGGCACGGTGATTCCGTTCCTGAACGGCGCGTTGAAGGCGTTGAATCCGGACATTCGCAATAAGGGAACGGATTTCTACGTTGCTGTGAGCAAACTCTACCTCGACAAAAGCATTTTGGTGAACGGAACGGTGCGTTTTACCAAGGCCAATCAGTATGGATTGCTCGGGTTCGGCGGGCCGGACGGGCATCGGTACCGGCCTGAATTTGAGGGCTCAATTGCCTACCTGTTCCGTCGCGATTTTGTGGTCGGGGCCGAGGTAAGGACCAAGCGCGGCAATCTGGCGAACCCGGCGTTGAATCTCGGCGAACAGGCGGCTTTCGACATTTTCGCGGCCTATTTTCCAACCAAAAACGTGTCGATTACCGCAGCCTACGTCGATCTCGGCCAGATCGTGGGCGCGCTCACGGCGAACAAGCGGCAGAGCGGTGGCTACCTCTCATTACAGGTAGGCTTCTAGGCAAATCGCCGTAACAGGCAGGGTAGGGCGTGCACTGTCCGCCTCGCAAATTTTGGCGCAAGCCAAATTTGTGTTTGCGCTTCGCAAGGGGTACGGGCCGAACAGCGCCCGCCCTACGGATTCAGCTTTGTTGCTAAAGCACCGACCGCATTGGGGCTAGACGTAGAAAACGTCGTAACTCGATAAATGCCATTTATGCGCTTCAGCCCCAGTGAAATAAGCTTTTCACCAAAAAGCTGTAACTCTCCTCGCGACCGATTTTCCTCGCCGATCATCCGTCGCCATTCAGCAACAAACTCCCCCCTATAATCGGCGTGCCTGTCGTCCCTGCCTACTGTAGGGGCAAGACGACAGCGGTGCGGAATTTCGCGGGCCAAGTGCTGGAGGACGTTGCTTTTGCAATAAAGGCGGCGTAGCAAACCCCAAGTACGGAAGCCGTGCCGCGGGTACAGTTATCCGATCAATAAAAGGGAGATCCATCAATATGTCAGCCAACACTTGGCTCATCATCTCGCTCGTCTGCGGTGCAGCGGCGATTCTCTACGGGGTCATTTCGATTTCGTGGATCAACGGCCTCTCGGCCGGAAACGCGCGGATGCAGGAAATCGCGGGAGCCATTCAGGCCGGCGCAAAAGCCTACCTGACGCGGCAATACCGCACGATCACCTACATCGGCGTCGCACTGGCCGTCCTGATTTTCTTCTTCCTCGGGGCTAAAACCGCCATCGGCTTCGTGCTCGGCGCGGTGCTCTCTGGCGCGGCTGGTTTCATCGGCATGAACGTGTCGGTGCGGGCCAACGTGAGGACCGCTGAGGCGGCTCGCTCGGGCATCAACGCCGCGCTGGCCGTTGCCTTCCGTGGCGGCGCGATCACTGGCATGCTGGTGGTCGGTCTTGGATTGCTTGGCGTGACTGGTTTTTACTGGTTCCTGATCGGTACGGCTGAGCATGCACCGAACATGATGAAAGAAGGCCTGCACAACCTCATGAGCCCGCTCATCGGTTTTGCGTTTGGCTCATCGCTCATCTCCATCTTCGCGCGTCTGGGCGGCGGCATCTTCACCAAAGGTGCAGACGTTGGCGCTGACCTCGTCGGCAAAGTTGAAGCTGGCATCCCTGAGGATGACCCACGCAACCCCGCCGTGATCGCTGATAACGTCGGTGACAACGTGGGTGACTGCGCCGGTATGGCCGCTGACCTTTTCGAGACGTACGCCGTGACCATCATCGCCACGATGCTGCTCGGCGCGTTGCTGATGAAATCCAGCGCCGCAGCGGCGGCCGTGTATCCACTGGCGCTCGGCGCGGTGTCAATCCTCGCGTCGATCGTCGGCTGCTATTTCGTGAAATACAGCGGCACCGGCAAGATCATGAACGCGCTCTACAAGGGCTTGACCGTTGCGGCGGTGCTCTCACTCATAGCCTTCTTCTTCGTGACTAATGCCGTGTTTGAAGGCGTTGATCTGGGTGCTGGCGTCACCACGTTGAAGCTCTTCGGCGCATGCGTCGTCGGCATCGTGTTGACCGCCGCGCTGGTGCTCATCACCGAGTACTACACCGCGACCGAATACGCGCCTGTCAAGCACGTTGCGCAAGCCTCCACCACCGGCCACGCCACCAACATCATTGCCGGTATCGGCATCTCGATGAAGTCCACCGGGTACCCGGTGATCGCGGTGTGCATCGCGATCCTCGCCGCCTTCTGGTGCGCCGGTCTTTACGGTATCGCCGTTGCTGCGACCGCCATGCTCTCGATGGCCGGTATCGTCGTCGCGCTTGACGCGTACGGCCCGATCACCGACAACGCCGGTGGCATCGCCGAAATGGCCGAGCTGCCCAAAGAAGTTCGCGCCGTCACCGATCCGCTCGATGCGGTCGGCAACACGACTAAAGCCGTCACCAAGGGCTACGCCATCGGCTCCGCCGGTCTCGCAGCACTCGTGCTGTTCGCCGACTACACACACGGCCTTGAGAGCCGTGGCATCTCGGCCAACTTCGACTTGTCGAATCACATGGTGATCGTCGGCCTCTTCATTGGCGGCCTGATCCCATACCTCTTCGGCGCAATGGCGATGGAAGCGGTCGGTCGTGCTGCGGGCTCGGTGGTTGTTGAAGTGCGTCGCCAATTCGCTGACGGTCAAATCATGGCCGGAAAGCGCAAGCCTGACTACAGCGCAGCGGTCGACATGCTGACCACGTCTGCGATCAAAGAAATGATCATTCCATCGTTGTTGCCCGTTGGCGTGCCGATTCTCGTGGGCCTGATCCTCGGGCCAGCAGCGCTCGGCGGCCTGCTCATGGGCACCATCATCACCGGTCTCTTCGTCGCGATCTCCATGTGTACCGGCGGCGGTGCATGGGATAACGCCAAGAAGTACATCGAAGACGGCCATCACGGTGGCAAAGGTTCTGACGCGCACAAAGCGGCGGTGACCGGCGACACCGTCGGCGATCCGTACAAGGACACGGCGGGCCCGGCAGTCAATCCGCTGATCAAAATCATCAACATCGTTGCGCTTTTGATCGTGCCGCTCGTTGCCCAGGTTCATGGTGGCAAAGATGCGGGTGCTGCGGCTTCGCACAGCGCCGCTCCAGCGGCGGTTGTGGCGGCGGCTCCGGCGGCAGCAGCACCCGCGCCAACAGCGACAGCACCGGCACCGACGGTGACTGTGACAAAGGTTAGCGACGACGGTGGGTTCGTCGTCACCGGCAAGGCCGACGGCGCAAATTCGACTGGTCTGATGAAGGTGTACTTCGCCAGCGGCTCCGCAGCGCTCCCGGCCAATGCCGACAAAGGCGTGGCGGAACTGGTTGGCTACTTCAAAGCCAAGCCCAACGGCAAACTCGCGCTGAGCGGCTTCGTTGATCCAAGCGGCGACCCCGCCAAGAACGCCGAAATCGCGAAACAACGCGCCTTCGCAGTCCGCGACGCGTTCAAAGCCGCAGGCGTTGCCGAAGACAAAATCGATCTGCAAAAACCAACCGATATCACTGCGGGTTCGACCAGCGCGGCTGAAGGACGGCGCGTCGAAGTCAGCTTGCAATAACCTGCAATTGACCGAGCAAAAAAGCCACCTTCGGGTGGCTTTTTTTCTTGTTCGCGTCGCGTTGGGAATTTCCTAAAAAGCGCGGCATTCCTCACAACGCGCAGGTTCGAAACCCGGCAAACACATCGCTGCGTTCCGGCAAAAAATAGTTACGATAAGCGCTGTGTTGCATCAGTGCGAGCGTCGCATGCGAGCCGCCGCGGAGCACGCGGTGCTTGCCGTCGAACCACGGCGCTGAATATTCGCGGTAACGGTCGGCGCTGAATCCTGGGTAGGGTGCGAAAGGCGTTGCCGTCCATTCCCACACGCTGCTGCCCCAGTCAATTGCGCCGCTCTGCGCGGCCGCTTCCCACTCGGCTTCGGTGGGCAGACGACGACCCGCCCAGCGGCAATACGCCTCAGCTTCGAGCGCACTGACGTGAATGACAGGCGCGCGCGGGTCGAGCGGTTGCCATTGATCGAAAGCGCGTACTTGCCAGGCGCTATCGGCTCGCCGCCAATAGCGCGGATGCGATGAACCGGCGCGCGCCTGATACTCGCCAGACTCCACAAATTGTGCGAACTGCGCGTTGCTGACAGGCGTACGATCAACGGCGAATGCTGCGACTTGTACGGCCAAACCATCGCGTTCATTGTCGAAGCTGAAACCGACCCCTGCATGCCCGCAGCGGTACTCGCCAGCAGGCACAGAGAGCTCTTCGGGCTCGAGCATCGCGCGCAGTGGGGCGACCCACGCGGGCCGCGCGCCGCCCAACGCCTGCGCGCACCATGCGAGCGCCTCCAGATGCATCGCTTCGTGAAACAGCGACAGCCGATAGGGATACAGCGCCTCGTCTGTATCAGGCTGCGCGGCTAACGTGGACAGCACGGCACTCAGTGTTTCATCAAGATAGTGAACGGTGCTTTCGCGCGTCAACAGCGGAATATTCCAGCGATCATCATGCCCCATCTCGTTCGAATTGAGCATCGCATCGGCGGCGTGCCAGAGCGACGGCACGTCCGCCCTCGTCTCGCCGTCGGCCGTGTTGTAGGCATCCCGCACACACCACCATTCGGCAAACCAGCCCACATGCGCACATTCCCACAACGGAGGATTGATCCCGTGATGTAGTGGCGGCAAGAGCGCTGATTCCGGAAGGCTGACCACGAAGGCTCGCGTGCGGCCTCGCATGAGCGTGAGCGCGTCCGCTAGCGCCGTGCGCCCCATCGTGCGTGCGCTGCGCCCCGCGTCGCGTCCGGCGTCAGAGCGAGCCTTGTGCGATAGTTGATCGGTGAAACCTGAATTGATTATTGTGTCTCCTGCCAAACCAGAGGCCAACAACGGCAACTGGCACACGGCCGCGCGCTGGGCACGTTTTCTTGCACGTGATTATGCGGTGAAAGTGGTTCAACGCTGGTCGATGACGGATGCTGTACCAGCGGTTCTGCTCGCGCTACATGCGCGGCGTTCAGCGGAATCGATGGCGCAATATCGTCTGGTACGACCCGTCGGTGGGCTGCTGCTTGCATTAACAGGCACAGATGTCTATCGCGATATCCATGAAGATGAAGTGGCGCAGCAGTCGCTCGCGCTGGCGGATCGGCTAGTGGTGCTGCAACCGGGCGCTATGGACGAGTTGACCGCCGCGCAGCGCGGGAAATGTGATGTGGTGTTTCAGTCTGCGGCTTCGCTCAAACCTGCGGCGCGTCTCAAAGAGCACTTCGACATTGTCCAGGTCGGGCATTTGCGCCATGAGAAGGATCCGTTCACGCCGATCACTGCGCTGCGAAAACTCCCAGCCGACAGCCATATTCGACTCGTCCACATCGGCACCGCGCTCGACGCACATCACGCCGACACCATGCGCATCGTCACCCGCGACGAGCCGCGCCTGACGTGGCTTGGTGGCCTTACGCGCAGTCAAACACGGCAGCGCATCAAGCGTGCGCACATGCTGGTGATCGCAAGCCGTATGGAAGGCGGCGCGAACGTCATCGTTGAGGCCGTGACCGCCGGCGTGCCCGTGATCGCGAGCCGAATCAGCGGCAATGTGGGCATGCTGGGCGAGGACTATCCGGGCTATTTCACGCTGGGAGATGCAGCGGATTGTGCGGGGATTTTGCGGCGCGCCGAGACCGATCACGTTTTTTATCAACGGTTGGTAAAGGCCTGCGCCAAGCGCGCCGCAAACTTTGTTCCGGAGCGCGAAGCAACCCACATTCGCGCAAGTGTTGCTCGGGCGCAGCTGACTGCGATTAACGGCGGGCTGTCGCGAGCTTAAGGTTGGCGAAGCCCGTTGCAATGTCGCGCGGCTAGGCACTACCCGCTTTCTCGAAATACTTGACGCCGGGCAGGTCGCGAAAGTGCGCGTCTTGCGTGTAAACGGTTGCATTGCGCAGTTGTGCCGTGGCATAAATCAACGCGTCCGCCATTGGCAATTTGTGGTCGCTGCTGAGCTTTGCGGCATACAGCGCCGCCGCTTCGTCGACTGCGGTAACGATACCCAGCTTCAGCTGCGCGACGGCGACAAAGGCTTTGTCTTCGCCAAAGTCAGCTCGCACTTTTTTGAACACTTCATAGAGCACCACCGTCGGCACGATCAGTGTTGCAGTGCTCTCAATCGCAGCAGCGAAGTGCTTGGCCGACGGGCTATCGGCGAAATATTCGAGCCAGCCCGATGTATCAACAACATTCATTCGCGATCGTCATCGCGCTCAAAATCGGTCGTCATACCACGCAGCAGACCGCGCGCTTCTGCCATCGGGCGCACCGGAATGAATTCGATGCGCTCGCCGTACTGCACCACCTGCATCGGCATGCCCGCCTTGAGATTCATCGCCTCGCGAATCTCCTTCGGCACCACCACCTGAAATTTGGGTGAAAGCGTCAGCGTGCTCATAGTGAATAATCGTTTCTTATCTTATCGATATGAGTTTCGTTACCCGAATTTTATATCGATCAATGTGCGAAACAGCATCACTTCAGTGCGTGCTAAGCAGCTTTTGCCTACGAGCCTTGTTGCATGTGAGCTAAGTCGCGATTTATGAAATTATTGATTACCGCGAAAAAGCGCCTGTAGCCCCCATGAAATAAGGGCATCAGCGAAAAGCTGTTCTCACCAGCATGCGTATGCCGGTGCCTTTGTGAACTCGACTGACGCTACGCCTCGACCCACACGCGGGCCAGCGTGGTCTGGATTTTTTTGCTCGAAGCGGTTAATGTGTTTCGGTTCTCAACAAAGCGAGTTGTTTGTAGGTTGGCCAAAGGGCCGCAAGGCGGAGACTTGCACATGATGCAGTGCACGACCGTCCGCGGTCGCGCCGCGCGTCGGGACAAACTATTCCAGCAACGGCGTGAAGTCCCGGGTCGACATGGGTTGCTTGCCACTCGGCGCTCGGCCCGTGTAGTCAACCAAGATTCGTTGATTCAAAGGCGCTGCATCGTCGTTGATACGAGCAACTCGCGCAGATAACGACGGCGCATTGGGTGATCCAGTCACTAAATCTTCAACCAGATATCTGGGTGCCCAGCCGATCATCTGGTAATCCGATGTCAGCAGCGATACGGCGAGCCGAGTCGCGGGATTGTTGACTTCGACCATGATCTGCAATTCATCGCCGACCTTGAGCTGCGCTGCGCGTTTGATCGCAGCGTCTCCAAGATACCGCAGCCCATGCAGAAAGAATCGCACCGCGAAATTGCCCTCAGCATCGGCGTTGATCTTGGGGAAAACTTCTAGATCGTCAGTCACACGCTCACCACCGGACACCGAAAGAATCGTGATCGGATCGGCATTGCCGCGATCAAGATCAAGCCAGCGAATGTACTCAACAAAGTCCGTACGCTTCGGTGACAAAACGCGATTCTTGAACAGCGGGAACAGTTCATCCGACTCGTAGGACTGCTTGAAATCAGGGAACGCGAGAAGCGGTGAAAACCCCAAATCATCCCGCGCCTTTTCCGCTCCGTGGGTGTAGCGAAAACGATAGTGACTGGCTTCCATATCGGCGTCAAGGCGACCGACCGGGAACCACGCGCGGCTGCGTACAGAATCTGCGGGTGCCTGCCAGGCTAGAAATAAGCTTTTCATGGTGTTTCGAGCAGTAGTTTACGACTTGTCGTCACGAAGGACAGGGCAAATTCGCGGCCTGGCTCGCTGATACGTTGGCCCGGCACTCGCCAGATCACATCGCGCACCGCGTTGAGCGAAAGGGCTTCAATCCGCGATTTCCACGGGCCAAAGAACTCAGGGTATCGGACGGCGAGCACGCGAGCGAGTGCGATCGGGCTCATGCCGGCCCGAGCGTCCCCGTTCTCGAAAATGCCGCCCTCTCCCTTGCGAATGTATCGCTCCATCGTTCCTTCTCGCAAACGGCGAATTCTTGCCTCATCGGTCAGTTCACGACCCAGTGATGAGGCGTGATCAAACGTCGGTGCGAGTTGCGTTAGCAGGGTGGACGCGCCGTCGTCATCTCTACGCAGCGTCAGCACCGCACCCCAGTTCTGGTGATGGCGGTCGGTGTTGCCAACCAATGCATCGAATACCAGATAACCCACCATGCGAAACGCCGTTGTACGCCGCTCCTTCTCATTCGGGAACAGTTTTTCAATCACCTCAACAATATTGTCGAACGTATGCTGCGCTTGGCCGCGCTCTTTCTCCTTGTCGTACCCAGTGATAAAGCCGCCCAGTAATTCGTTGCCGTGCACCAGAACACCAGGGTATTCGGTCAGAAATGATCGCACCGCACAGCCGCGCTTGCCGTCAGAAATGGCCAGCTCCGTGTGATGGGTTGGCAGATCAAGCAAACGCGCGATTTCGGACGCCACCTTTTCTGACCAGTCCTCACCGGTATTTTCGCGAGCTTCTTTGAATAGCCAGTTCTCATTGTTCCACTTGAACCAGAATTTGGGTTTGCTCCCCAATTGCTCAACGTCGCTGCGCATGGACGTCGCAACTTCAAGAATCTGGAATGGCTCGCTCATGATCGCGTCACGTAGCGGCGGCGCTCGCGCCCGTATCGCCCCACACGCGGGCCAGCGTGGTCTGGATTTTTTGCTCGAAGCGGGTGATCAGTTCGCGGTTGCCGTTGACGAGCGCCTGCTCGGCTTCGATTTCGGCGACGATGGCTTGTTGGGTGGTGAGGGGTGGGACTGGAATAAGAAAAGTTTTCAGGTACTGCAAATTCAAGTGCGAGATATGCCCGTCAATTCCGTGTTTGCGCAGGTTGAGATACTGACCAAGAAAGTAAAAATACAGGTAAAGCGAGTTGACCTCCGCGCCTGGAACTATCGCTGCGGCATTCTGAGTTGTACACGCGGGAATTGAAAGATAGCCAACCTGTCCTCGGGTTTTGCCTTGTCCATACATCGCCATGAAGATCGTGCCTGCTGGAAACACTGTGAGGTTGTAGTGATCAACAGCCATCTGACTCAACGTCGTTTCCGCGCGCTCGATGACGCAATTGACGATTTCTCCAGTCTTGACAAAGTTCACGGTGCCGTCGCGGTAGTAGTTTTCGTTTGATGTGTCGGGCGTAGTTCCAGTCCGCAGAGTCGCGACGTCACCAAGCGGCACCATCGGCCAATCGGAGTGGATGGGGATGTGGGGGCGGTAGTGGTCGAGGACGGCGCGGGCACCGTCGATGACTTTCTGATAGCCCTCAATCTCCGCCACGATTTGCTTCTGCACCTCCAGTGGCGGCAGGGGAACTTTGATTTCGCCAACTGCCGTTGGATTCGCGCGAGCGAGCGAACCACCAACGCCAGTAATCGTTTGCATGAACGACGCGTGGAAGAAGTCAGACACGATAAGTTGGCGGAGAAATTCTGGCTCAACTTTGTCACTCGAAAAGACAATCCATTCTGTTGAGGCGATCTGTCGTCTATCGTCCAAATTCGGGTGAACTACCCACCCACGTCGTATGTGCGGAATGATCCGAGCTAAAAGGACATCGCCAGGAGCGACAACCTTCTTTTGCGATCCAATGTCGCTGCCGCGTAGTAACTCAGGACTGCCAGCGTCAAACGCGGGGATACTCCACAGCTCAAACAACTCGTCAGGCGTACTTCGAGGGTCAACGGTTTTCACGCCCTCCTTCATAAATTCGCCAACAGGGACGAGTTCGTAAGTAGTGTTTGATACCGCGTTCTCTCGATACCGCTCTCCACTCAAATTGAACTCGCCATTCGCAGCCAGTTTCTCCTTCGACACAATCAATCCGCAGGTCGGCGAAAGCTCGCTCACCGAGCGCCGCTGACGCAACGCGCTCAGGTATTCGTCCAGCTCTTTCTTCACCTGCGGCAAATCGCTGTTCGCGACCGCGCGGCGCTGCGCGCCGAGGCCGTAGCCGTCGTTTTCGATCTTGAAGAAGGCGACGCTGTCGGCCTGCTTCGCGAGCGATTTGTCGAGGATGAGGATGGAGGTTTTCACGCCCGAATAGGGGTTGAAGCAACCGGCGGGCAGCGAGATCACGGCCACCAGCGACTGGTTCACCAGCATCTTGCGCAGCGCTTTGTACGCCGTCTGGCTTTGAAAAATGATGCCTTCCGGCACGATGATGCCCGCGCGGCCCGTGGGCGTGAGGTGCTCGGCGATGTAGTCGACGAACAGCACCTCCGAGCGCTTGGCCTGAATCGAAAAACGCTTGTGCGGCTTGATGCCGCCCTTCGGCGACATGAACGGCGGGTTGGCGAGGATCACGTCAAACTGCTCGTTCCAGCGCTCGTCGCTGGTGAGCGTGTCGTACTCGGCCACGTGTGGGTCGGGAAAGCCGTGTAGGTAAAGATTGACCAGCGACAGGCGCACCATGTCCGGCGAAATGTCAAAGCCGACGATGTTCTGCGCAAGCTTGGTGCGTTCGGCGGGTTTGAGTTGGTCGCCGGGGCGATCCTTGCCGTTCTGCGCCAGGATGTGCTTCCACGCCGAGATCAAAAAGCCCGCCGTGCCACAGGCGGGGTCGAGCATGCGCTCGTGCTTTTGCGGGTTGACGATGTCGACGATGAAGTCGATCAGGTGGCGCGGCGTGCGGAATTGTCCGGCGTCGCCCTGACTGCCGAGCACCGAAAGCAAATATTCAAACGCGTCGCCCAGCTTTTCTGAATGGTCGTAACGGAAGGCGTCAATTTCTTTGAGAAAACTGCGCAGCGTTTCCGGGTCGCGATAGGGCAAATACGCGTTCTTGAAAATGTCGCGAAACAGCGGCGGCAGATGCGTGTTGCGCGTCATCTGGCCGATGGCTTCGGAGTACAAGTTCAGCGTGTCCTGGCCGCCCATGTTGGCTGCGAGCAGTTTGGGCCAGCTGAATTTGTCAAAGCCGTTTATGAAGAAGCTGCGCTTGCCACCCAGCGCCTCAGCCTCTCCGTCCATGTCGTCCATGAATTTGTAGAGGAGCGCAATGGTGATCTGCTCGACTTGCGACTTTGGGTCGGGCACTTTACCGACGAGGATGTCGCGCAACGAATCGATGCGGCGCTTGGTGTCAGAGTCGAGCATGGGGACGTGATGTTTTGGTGAGCGGGTTGCGCATGAGTGTCTTCTTATTCATTGGCCAGCCGTAGCACTTCGGCCACAAGCGCGTCGGAGAGCCGGTAGCGGCCGAGCGTGAGCGCATCGACGCAGGGGCGGATGGCAGCGACATGACCGGCGCGTTTGCCTTGCAGCAACACACCGAGCACGCCGATGACGGGCAGGCCGATCCTTTTGGCAACGCCGCGCCCGAGCAGATCGTCCATCAGCACACCGCAATGCAGCGATTGCGCCAACGCGATGGCCTGCGCTTCACCGGCGTCAACTTCAATGCAAAGGGTTTGCACGATGGGGTCAACGCTGTCCTCGTGAATCGTTGCGTGTGCTTCGGCAAATGCGCGTACCGCAACTGCGCCCGCCATCGCCGCGTTGCCCGCAGCTTCGTGCAGTACGTACGCGGGGATGTGAACGCTCTCGAAGAGTGCCGTCAGCAAGCCTAGCTGCTCGATCTTGGCCAATGCAATGAGCGGCCCCGCATCGGCGACGATGAGGGGCTTTACTGTTAGCTGAACCAAGCGTGCCAACGGTTCAGGACGAGAACTGCGCCAATTCGTCCGCGAGTTCGC
>JANXUB010000216.1 GCA_025352105.1 Burkholderiales bacterium
TTTTGTTATTTTTTATTTTTGAATCTTTAACGCCAAAAGGCGGTGGTAGGACGTGGCGGGCTCGAACCGCCGACCAACGGATTAAAAGTCCGCTGCTCTACCAACTGAGCTAACGTCCCGAAGCCTTCCATTATAGCCAGACTTTCTTAAATCTGGCAAATTGACTGGGGGGTTGGCCTAAGCCATTCGGCGCTTCATGAAACGCATGATGCCGCCGATCAGTGGCAACTTTTCATAAAGTTCTTCGGCGGCGTCCCAATAGTCGCGGTGATAGCAGACTTTATTTTGCGTGTCGAAGCGCAGGTGTGAGCCGCCGCGAATGATCTGCTCGACATCAGGCTTGTACTTGTTGATGCGAAAGCGGAAGTCCCACGTCAGGAAAGCTTCATCGCCCTGCTCAATGCGGGAATGCACGATAAAGCGCGGATCAGCAAGTGGGCCGAACATGTGGGCAAAGATTTGCTCGATCTGCCCAACGGTGTGCACTTCATTGAACGGGTCCTTGAAGTAAGCGTCTGGGGCGTAGAAATGGCGCAATTGAGGGACGGTAGCTTCAGTGACGGCTTCGAAGTATTCGACGAGCCGGCTCAGGCGCTCGCTCACAACCCCGTCGATTTTTTGATGAGTTTGAAGTACATGCCGTACGGCAGCAGACGCAGGAACTTGAGTTGTCGGGTAAACGCTTTCGGAAAATCAATTTCGAAATCGCCCGCCTCGTAGCCTTTGATCATTGAAGCGGCGGCCTCGTCCGGCTCGATCAGATGCGGCATTTTGAAATCGTTGCCAGCGGTGAGCGGCGTCTTCACAAAGCCAGGGTTGACCACCGATACGCCGATGCCTTTTTCGCTCAAATCCATGTAGAGCGTTTCGGCGAAGTTGATCATCGCGGCCTTGGACGGACCGTAAACCAGCGCTTTGGGCAGACCGCGATAGCCCGCGACCGACGAGACGATGCTGACGTGACCTGTTCCCTGTTTGAGGAAATACTTTGATAGCAAAGCGCTCGCGTTCATTGCGCCGTAGACGTTGGTTTGCATCATGTCGCGGATGGCTTCGTCGTTCAAATCCCACGCCCGCATGGCGCGATACGTGCCCGCCATGATGATGCCGAGATCGAGTCCGCCCCAGCTGTGATGAATGCTGTCGAGCGCGGTGGCCATCGCCTTGTTATCCGTGATGTCGAGCGGCAGGCGCAGTGCGTTTGCCTGTTTGCCGAATGCGTCCTCCAGCACCTCGGCGCGACGCGCCGATACGGCCACGCGCGCGCCCTTCGCGAGCAGCGCATCGGCAAGCGCCTTGCCTATCCCTGTCGATGCGCCGATGATCCAGACGCGTTGTTTGGCCCAGTCGCGAATCGGTGGGTTGAGCGCACTCATTGTTTGTAGAACGTGATGAGCACTTCGCCGAGCCTAAATCCGAATTTGGAGAACACCGCGCGATTCATCATGACTTTATCGTCAAGCTGCCACATCCAGTCATCGAAATCGACGTTGTAGACCTTGTCGTCTACGGGCAATGCGAGCACATACTTCCAGTTAAGCGTGTTGCCCGCGGCCTCGCCAATCGCCTCGCCCACAACGTCGGCTGCGGTGCCAATGTAGCGATCACCCTGCTTTTTGATCGTCCACACGCGACGCTCTTTTTTGCCATCGGCGTAGGTGAAGTCCTCATCGAGCGTTCCGGTGTCGCCGACCCAGGTGCATTTCATGTCGACCGTCATTCGGCGAATGACTTTTCCTGAGCGATCCTGAACGATGCCGTGCGCGATCACGCGGCCGTTGAAGTATTCGCGCAGGTCGAACTTCGGCTTTTCCAGCGCGTAATCGGAGACTGGCACAGCGGCGCAACCCGCGATCAGCAGGGCCGTGAGGGCAAAGAAAAAAGTGCGGATGATGTGTTTCATGAACTACCTTAAAACCGTTTTTAGAAGCGACGGTGAATTTTCCAGAGTAAAGCCAGCGCGCAGAGTTTCAGCGTGCAGGGGAGAAGTGTGTAAGCGAGCGTTAGCGCGGCGACATTCGATGTGGGTTCGCCTGATCGATAGCCGAACGCGCTGATCACCGGCAGTGCGAGGCCCGCCGCGAGCGCAAGGTTCGCCTTTGTCGCGAACGTCCAGATGCCGAAGTAACTGCCGGTTTTTTCGCGGGCATTTTGCTTGTCGATGGCGTCTGCCAAGAGCGCGGGCGGTAATGCGAGATCAGCTCCGAGCGCAACGCCGCTGGCAATACAAACCACGAGAAACGCAACGCGATCTCCCGGGCCGAAACTGGCAGTCCAGAAAAACGCCAACACTGCCAACATCATGCCGATGCCCCACGCCTGAACCTTTCCAAGGCGAGTCGCGAGCGCCACCCATAGCGGCATGGCGAGCGCCCCGGCGAGAAAGTAGCTCACCAGGAAAATCGGCTCCCAGTCCTTGGCGCGCAGCACGTCGTCGATGAAAAATAAAAGTAGCGTCGCCGGGATTGCGGAGGCAATTCCGTTCAGCGCAAAGACCGCTAAAAGCGCAACGAACCGGCGGTCTTTCAGCACGTCGAGCAGTGGCGCAGATTCGCTGTCATTCGACGCAAGCTTCGCCTCACGCAAGCGCCGCAAGATGACGAGCGTCACGAGCAACACAGCGACAAACACCCACGAAAATCGCGCGAGCCCCAAGCCGCTTTGGCTGGCAAGCGCCGATGGCAACGCAGCGGCGATGAGAACGCCAACGAGCCCCACTGCCTCGCGAGTCGCGGTGAGCTTTGTGCGCGACGTTGTGTCCGGTGGCAGCTCCGCACCCCACGCGCTGTAGGCAATGGTTGCCAGACTGAAGCCAAGGTAGACGAGGATGAGCGAACCTGTCAGCCAGCCCCACAACGGCACAGGCGACGCGAGCGGATTGAGTAGCGCAAGCATGCCGAACGTCAGCGCAATGGCTGCCATCGCCACAGCCGCGAATCGCGTTTTCAGTCGATCTGACCACCGGCCAAGCAGCGGGTCAACGAAGGCGTCAGCAAAGCGCAAAACGAGCAGCAACACACCCATCGCGCTCAGAGACAGGCCCAACTCTGCGTAAAGCTTTGGCACGTGCACGTAAATCGGCAGCGCCGCCATGGCGAGCGGGGCGGCGAACAAACTGTAGCGAACAAGCTCGCGCCGGGTGACGGGTAGCACGAGCTGGCTGCTGTGGTGACGACTAGGACTTTCCAAGCAGGCGATCTCGCATGCCGGGTTGCGAAGATTTTTCGCTGAGCCAGATACCGAAAAAAGCATCGGTAAACGAGGGATCAGCGATCTCGCCGCGATAGGCGCCGTTATAGAAAAATTTCGCGGTTCGCGCGGGTGTCGCAACACCAATCAGACGATCGCCTTCTTTCACGTCAGCGAACACGCGTTGCATCTCGGTGATCCACTTTGGATAAACCGCTTCGCTGCCGGTGCCCTGCCCGCGCATCTCATCAATGCTGCGCTCAGCGAGCTGCTTCGCAGAGAAGGTGCGCAAATAGTGAATGTCGAGCACGTAAGGCTTGGCGCGGTCAAACGATGAGCCCTCTGGCGTCCAGAGGTACGCGTTGTAAACCTGAAAGCCGAAGATGCGCAGCAGCCCGCCACCAATGGCCTTGAGCGTTGGCATGCCCGTGGTCGCCTGCGCAGGCAGAACAGGTGCCGCGACCTGAGCGACCGCTTGCTCACTGCCAATGGCTAGCAGCAGGCAAAGCAGGGGTGTCGCGAAAAATGTGCCACGTAATCTTGGGAAGCGCTGAGCAAGTGAGCGAGACGGATGCAGTACGAGGCGTGTGGCGCACAGGAACCGGAATGTACGCCCTGGTACATGAGGATTCCGAGCACCACACAACGAAGTAATGCGCCGTCGCAGCCACTTGATCGGCGTTTCCCTAGCGAACCAGTGTGTATTGACCAACATTAAT
>JANXUB010000002.1 GCA_025352105.1 Burkholderiales bacterium
TTCGGCGCGAGGTGAGAGGAGCTGCGTTATCTACGTTTCGAGGTCATGCCTCAAGGGTGGGCTCACGCTATGCTCGTCTCGTGTAGCAGGCGCGATTGCTACAAACTTAAAGATACAAGGGTGGGCAGCCTCTGCCCACCACGGCGTTACTTTGCAGAGTTGGCTATTTTGTCGCCGATTGGTGGGCACGGGGTGCCCACCCTGCGCTGGCTGTTACTGAATTTTTGTCAGTTTGCGGACTGGGAGCAGCGTGTGATGCGGCGACCTCGGCAGGCTATCGCTTGAACGCCAGCACGAGCACGCCGCTTGCCACGAGCGCGATGCCGCTCCAGTCTTTCAACGACGGTCGCTCGCCGAGGAACACAAACGCAAACACCGCGACCAGCACCAGGCTGAACTTGTCCACCGGCGCGACCTGTGACGCATCGCCCATTTGCAGCGCGCGAAAGTAGCAAACCCACGACGCGCCCGTCGCCAGCGCCGACAGCGTCAGAAAGATGATGGTCTTCATCGACAAACTGCGCGGGTCGCTCCACTTGCCCGCGTACGCCACAAACGCCGCCAGCACGAACACGATGATCACGGTACGGATCAAGGTCGCAAAATCCGAGTCCACGCCCCGAATGCCAATCTTCGCAAAGATTGCGGTCAAGGCCGCAAAGCAGGCAGAAAGCGCCGCCCAGAAAAACCAGCTGGTGGTCGTGGAGGTCAGCATTGGGTGCTCCTTGTTGATTTGTAGGGTGGGCAATTGTTGCCCACGCGTTGTTTGCGTTGCAAAAAATGCTTCTTCGCGGAAGTCACGTGGGCAACGAGTTCCCCACCCTACCGCGCTGAGACTGTCAGTGAATGAACAGCAACACTGCGAGGGATGCGCAGGCTACAACAGTCAATTGAACGCGGAGGCGCATAAACCAGTCGGGCCACAGGAGTGGGCTCAGTATCCGCCTCATTCGGAAGTCGGCGACGAGCTGCGCTGCAAAACCGGCTATGAGCATGAGTATGATCAATTTTTGTTGAACGAATGGGTGCTCGACTAAAACCACGCCGCAGAGTGCCACCCAACCGATCAGCGATGGCACGACGCTCCAAACCAACCATCCTGCGCCGAGTTGATCGCATTGCAGACAAAAAGCCCAGTGCAGCGCACCGACAAAACTCAGAATCACTGCGGCGTACGCCACCAAAAAAATGATGAGAAAAGGGCCACCTGGGAAACGGGATTGAGCGCTGTCGACCCAACCGAATGCAAGATATAAAAAAGGGATGAGTCCGGCGTATCCGAGCGCCTGAGCGAACCGCTGTTTGGTGATGCTATTCATCGCCGAATTTTAGTGGCCCCTACAATTAACTTTTCCTTGTTGTGTGCTTTCATTTATGTCTGAACCCCGCGTCCTAATTTGTGGCTCTATGGCCTTTGACACGATTTGTGTGTTTCAGGGTAAGTTTGGGGATCACATCGTGCCGGGAGCGACGCACAAGATCAGCGTGTCTTTCCTTGTCGACAACATGCGGCGCGAGTTTGGTGGCTGTGCTGGCAACATTGCGTACACGCTGAAAATGATCGGTGGTGCGCCGGTGATTTGTGCAGCGGTGGGGGATGATGGCGCGGACTATCGGGCGCGCATGGCGGGTTACGGCATCGGGCTTGACGCGTTGCAGACGGTGCCGCAAACGTTGACGGCGAACTGCCACATTACGACCGATCTGGAGGACAACCAGATCACCAGCTTTCATGCGGGCGCGATGTTTCAGTCGCAATTGATTGATGTGACGGCGGTTGCCAACGTGGCGCTGGGCATCATCGCGCCGGATGGCCGCGACGGCATGTTCCGCCACGCGCGCGGCTTTGCGTCGACGAAAACGCCGTTCATTTTCGATCCCGGTCAGGCGATGCCTGCGTTCTCGGGCGACGAGATCGTGGAGCTGATCGGCATGGCCGATTATCTGAGCGTGAACGATTACGAAGCCGAGATGATCGCGCAGAAAACCGGTCGTCCGATTGAGTCGTTCGCGGCGGGCCTCAAGGCGCTGATCGTCACGCTCGGCGCGCAGGGCTCACGCGTGTATGCGGGCGGTCGCGTGATTGATGTGCCGGTGGTGCCAGCGGCGGCGCTGGTTGATCCGACGGGTTGCGGCGATGCGTTCAGAGCAGGCCTGCTTTACGGCATCGCGCATGAATGGTCGGTGGAAAAGGCATGCAAGTTGGGCAGCTTGCTGGGCTCGATCAAGATTGCCGAGCGTGGCGGACAGAATCACACATTTACCGAAGCCACGATTCGCGAGCGCTTCGCGGCGACGTGGAAAGAGGCGTGGTAACGATGCCGCAGGCGCGTAAGCTTTATTTGCGGTCGCCCTGAGCCCGTCGAAGGGCGGTTGGCGTGCCGCGAGCCCTTGATTCAGCTCGTCGGCTCGCAACTCAACGCGAACAGGACAATTACGCCCGAATCGCCGAGCGCTGCGATACGGTGATCGACATTGACGAATAGCCGTCTTCGAAACGCCCTTCGCTGACCGGGCCATTATCGAAGCCATCGAGCACTTTCGGCACGACGCGCTTGATGTCCGCGTTGCTCACTTTGGCTTGTTTGGCCAGTCCAATTTCGGTGGCGCGAATTTTCCCGATGAGCGTTGCGCTGGGGAATACTGTGAGTGAGCCGCGCACTTGCAGCGAGCCGTCGAAATCGCCATAAATTTCTGCGTCGTTTACGCGTACAGAGCCCATGACGCGAGCGCCTTCGGCAATGACAATTTTGTGTGCGTGGACGGTGGCCTCGAGTGTGCCGAGGACGCGCAGTGTCTGGCAGTAAATCGGCTGGTCGGTGGTCATCGTCATGTCTTTGCCGATGGTCAGCACGCCGTCGAGTCCGGACACGGCCATCTTGCATTCGCCGTCGCGCGGCATGATTTTGGAGAGCTCGGACGGATCAATCGTGGGCCGCGTCGTGAAATCGCGAATGGCCGGATGGTCGCCGCCGCGTGCGGGCGCAAAGCTGCCGAGTGCATCGAGCGCACGTTGCAGCGACAGCGCGCTCTCAAGCGCCTGCGTGTCGTCGGCCTCGCTGGCGGGCTGGTTCCTGCTCGACGTCGCGTTTGTGTGCGAGGGCGCTCGTGGCATAAGCCCGGCTGCCGCCACCAGCGGATCTCCCGATTTTGCGCCGAACCAGTTTGCCATGAAGCCCATTTTGCGTCCTCGATATCTCAATCTTGGGGATGCAATGGCAAGGTGCGTGCCTGACTACTTTTACCGTGAATAGTCCGAAAAAGCGTGTTTTCTCGACCATTCTTGTGCCGCAGCATGACGAAATTTGACACCCCTGTGACGCGTTGGGCAAACGCTATGACGATGGAATGTTGATGGGAGTTGGTGGTGAGTGATCGTCCTTTTCGCAGGAGACCTTACGACACGGCTTTATCGAAAAAGCGCCGTTTGAAGAGGGCTACAAGCGATTTATCGCCATAGTCGATATTTAGCGTTTTGAAGCGCTAGCCCCGTCAAAAAAGGCGTTGTAGCGAAAAGCTGATGGCTATCCGCGCAATCCAAAAGTCCCCGTATCATGTTTGCTTAAAGCGGATAAACCAGCGAATTCGGGATCAGCGCGTTGTCGTAAACCGCATTGCGCGCGGCCAGACGAACCCCTTCGGGTGTCGCGGCGAGGGTGTCGTGATAGCAGCCTGTCGCCAGAATTTCCGGCAACGTTGTGGTGACGGTTTGTACGATACAAAACGGCGTTCGTGCGCTGGAGTTACCGACCAGCTTCGGCAGCCCAATGAGGTGCCGAACGAAGCGCGGCGCGAAGACAAGCGTTTTCTCGATTGTCATGATGCGGTCGGCCATCATGCCGTGACCGTCGAGATAAATCGCGGCAAGCGGCAAGCCGCGATCAAAGTTTTCGCGGGCTTGGGCGCGGTACACGGCATTTGGCGTGAACAGCGCTTTCCACGCGAGAAGGTCGAAGCGATCCAGCGCGTCCCCGTAGCGCGCGTTCAGCTCGATGGCATCAAGCAAGCTCATAAACCCAAAGTGCGGCGGTAATAGCGATACATGCCGCGAATGAGCGTCTCGGTGACCATGTGCGGCGTGGGCTGGCCGCCGTCCTTGCCGCCCAGTTCAACGACGCATTCGCCGTCGGGATACGCGGTGGTCGCCTGCTGGCAATACTCGATCACCTCACCATCGTCGAGCGACACTAGTCCGGCTGGCCCAAACAGATTGGCCTGCTTCAAGCGTCGCTCGGTCATCTCGGGCGTGTCGTCGGCGAAACCGAAGTGCGTCCACACAAAGTCAAACTCATCAGGCCCGCGCGGAATGATCTGTCGGGTGGACAGCGAATTCACTTGTTGCTGAATGATCACGCTCGGGAAAATGGTCTGCATCACTGCTGTCGGCCCGCCCCACCAGTCTTCCTGCACCACGTCCATCAGGCGCGGGTCTTCGAGCTTGAGCGACTCCTTGAAGCTGGTCACGCCTTTGGTCACTTCGGCGTTTTCGCCACCCGAATTGCGGGTAGAGATCATCTGCGCATGACGCCCGTGTGGATCAATACGTAGCTCGCTTTTTTGATCCGCGCGCCACAAGCCAAACGTCACGAAAAACACATGCAGCAAACCGGGGTGATACGGATCCTTGATGTTCTCCTGCATCAGTTTCCAGTTGCCACGAATGCGTTGCCGGTTGTAGCCGAGCAGCGTGAGCTTGCGACCATCGAAGGTGCGATTAAAAAACGGCATCAGTTCAGCGCTGACAAACGATTCGAACGGCTCAACGTTCGGGTCAAAGCTGGCGAACACGATGCCGTTGTGAACGTGAACCTGGAGCGTGTTCAGCCCGTGTTCTTCAAGCTTGAAATCCGCGCCCATGCCGCCCTGACCGCCAACGCCGTTCTTCATTGGAACGCCCGCCAGATCGCCGTTCAAGCGGTAGCCCCACTGGTGATACGGACAGACAAAGACCTTGGCGTTGCCGAATTCTTTCTGGCAAAACTTCGCACCTTTGTGCGCGCAACGGTTTTCGAGAACATTCACCGATCCGTCGCGATCACGCACGACGATCACAGGCCGCTCGCCGATCATCGTTGCCTTGAAATCACCCGCATTCGGAATCTCGCACTCAAGCGCAACGTAGCACCAGTGGCCCTTGTAGAAGAAGGCTGCCATCTCGCGCTCATACAGCTCGCGATCCGTGTACACGCGGTTCGGGATGCGATGTGTGCCGCTATTTCTGAAGGGCGTCGGCGACGACAGCGGCAACCATTCTGCGCTCTGATTCATTTCCGCATCCGCCATGAAAATCGATCACGTATTGTTACGCAAGTTTCCCAATCGAGATCATGCGCGATCAACCGAGATGAGTCACCATCAGTCGCAAGCGCCAGAAATAAAAAGGCCCGCGCGGGGCGGGCCTTGATGGCGCTACAAGTTTGCTGCTTATTTCGCCAATTCGTTCATCGTTGCCTGATCCAGCTGACCGGTGACGCTTACGCGGCGATCACGCTGGAACATGCGGAGCTGAGCGACCGTCGTTTTGCCGAGCTGACCATCGGGCACGCCCACGTTGTAGCCAAGCTGGTTTAATTTCACTTGTGCGTCGCGCAGTGAAACGTATGCGTTAGCGCCCTGCGGCCCCGACGCCTGACTTGACTGCACGGACGCTCCCTGCTGTTGCGATGCGCCCTCAACGGCCAGCCGACCGCCGGTGCCCATGCCGCGATCGCCCATGGACTGAGGGCTGTAGTTCTTCACTGCATCGACGATGTTGTTGTAAGCATCGGTGAACGCGGCGGTGACCACTTTGCCCTGCGGCGTGTTGGTGTAGCCACCTGCGCCACCAAAACCGTTGCTTCCGACGAGTACCGCGCCCAGATTGAAGTCGGTGTTGGACGACGATCCCTCCGCTGCCGCAACTTGTACGCCCGAACGGTTGTCCACCAACGTCAACATGACCGCTGCTTCGTTCGTTCGAATGCCACCGGCAACGGCCCCAATGACGCCAAGGCGACCGCCATAGCCGCCGAGCGCGCCCCCTAGGCCGCTGGTACCACGGGCGCTCATCAGCACCTCAGGCGTCAACGAATAATCAGCCGCAACCATCTGGCCCTTGCCGAAGTTGGAGTTGTTCCGCATTTCGCCGGAGTTTTGCAACGCGCGCTCCTGTTGCATGTTGGCCATCGCGCGGCCACGCTCAACCACGATAAAGCAGTTTGACTGCTGGATCAAAAGGCGCAGCACCGGCGCGGTCGATCCAAGGCGATACTTGTCCAAATAAGCGCGATACCAGTCGAGCGTGTTGTCCTCAACCAGCGCAAGGGTACCGGCCGGGCGGTCACAACGACCGAGCTTAGCGTTGACGTTTTGTGCCGCAGCGCCGCCAGCAGAGCCGGTGGCGGCGGTTCTGGCTTGATTGGAGCCAACGGTGGGTTGGGTGGCTTCGCAACCAGCAAGTGCGAGGGCGGTGCCGACAAGGCTCAATGCGAGAATTCGTGACATGAAACTACTTCCTGAAAAAAAGACCGTGTACGCGGTAAGACGCAATGGCCTCGTCCAAAGTGTCAAACGATGCGCGGATCGCGTCGAGATTTCTGTTTACCGTGCGAATGATAGTGAAGTTCCGGGTTCAACGTCACTTGCCAAGCCTGACAAAGCCGGGCGTCTGACCCATCGGAGCCACGGGGCGAGACACTAGTGTCGTTCTACTGGCGCGTCGCCCGTCTGACCGGCAAGCTTTTGTCGGCGCTTTGGATGTCGATGACCGATTTCCCGCGCGCCGATGCGGCTGGCCGGCACGCCATCACGCGCAACTGGTCGCGCGAAATCCTGCACCTGGCGGGGGTTGAGGTTCGCGCGGTCGGCTTCCCGACAGATGCCGAGCGCCCCGTGACTCTGGTGGCCAATCATGTTTCATGGACCGATATCTTCGCGCTCAATTCGCAGCATGCCTGTCACTTCATCGCAAAAGCCGAACTGCGGCAATGGCCGCTCGCGGGGCGCTTGTTGGCGAACGTCGGCACCATTTTTATCAACCGCGGTGATCGCAAAGAAACGCATCGCCTGAAGCACGTTGTGCATGAGCTGCTCGCAGCCGGCGAGACCGTAGCCGTGTTCCCGGAGGGCACCACCAGCATCGGGCATGACGTACTTAAATTTAATGCATCGCTGCTGGAGCCCATCGTGGCCTCGCATGGCGAGGTGTGGGTCGTGGCGATTCGCTATTTTTCCGGGAAAGACAACCGGCGAACGGATGCCGCAGCCTATATCGGAGACATGTCGTTGCTCGAATCGCTGAAATTAATTCACCAAAATGCTCCCATCGTTGCCGAGCTGCGGTTTGTTGAGGCGATTGACTGCGCTCGTCTCACGCGCCGCGAAGTGGCTCAGCGGGCTGAAATGGCAATTCGGGCGGTGGTTCAGTCGCCTGTGTCCGGCTAGTCCGCGAGCAGCGACATCGGCTGCTGGCTCGGGACCTGAAAAATGGCGCGATCTTCCAGTCGCATCGCCGTTAGCGCGCCGCCCCAAAGGCAACCCGAATCAAGCAGGCTCGCGTTTGGCAACAGACGCAGCCCTTCGCTAGACCAGTGCCCGGAAATCACGTGAGCGCTGGCCGACCGGCGTCCCGGCAAGGCGTACCACGGCGCAAATCCGGTGGGTGCAAACGACGCGTCGCGCTTCTCGTGAAATTCAATTTCGGAAAAAGCTGTGCAAAAACGAAGCCGCGCAAACGCGTTGACCGTGGCGCGGTTTCGAGCCACACCGATCAGATCGTCATGCCAGCTTTTCGGCTCGTTGCCAAACAGCGTGCGCAAAAATTCGCGATAGTATGGGCCGCGCAGCTCATGCTCGATCTCCCGAGCCAGCGCGCTCGCATCAGCGACCGTCCAGGCGGGCAGCAGACCCGCGTGAACGACAACGTGCGCGCCGACCTCGATCAACAGGGGGCGTTGCCGTAACCACTTGACCAGATCGCGTGCGTCCGGTTGACGCAGTACCTGATCCAGTGTGTGGCCCTCATGCAGTTTCGAGAAACCCTCGAATGCCATGATCAGAAAAAAATCGTGATTGCCGAGTACGCAATCGGCCGCCCCGGCATCAACGAGCGCTTTCACGCGGCGCAAAACTTCAGCCGACTTCGGGCCGCGGTTGACCAGATCGCCAACGAAATAAACGTGGTCTTCAGCGGCATTAAACCGAATGAGTGCGAGCAACTCAGCCAACTCGTCATCGCAGCCCTGCACGTCACCGATCACGTAGCGATTCATGATGCTCGACTCACGTGAGTCTGCGATCAGAAACAAAAAACGCGCCCCGAGGCGCGTTGATTGGCAAGCACTGAGGCATTACTTGGACTTCGCCACCTGATAGTCAACGGCAGCCTTCACTTCGTCATCGCTCAAAGCGACCTGCCCGCCTTTAGCAGGCATTGTTTTGAACCCTTTGATTGCGTGCTCGTACAAAACGTTGACGCCTTGCGCAATGCGCGGCGCCCACAGCGCCTTGTCTCCCAGCTTTGGCGCACCGGCAATGCCCGCGCCGTGACACGCTACGCAAGCACCGTTAAACACTTCTTCGCCGTTTTTCGCCTTGAGTGCAACCGTCGTTACGACAGCCGCAACGGGCGGCGGCGCGCCATCAAACTTGACCAGTTCACCGACCGGCTTAATGCGCTGTTCGACTGAACGTTTTGCCTCGGTCGTATCGATCCGCTTGTGACCCGTCACCAATTGTGCGCCCAGAACAGCGATTGCTACGGGAATGATCAGCGCTAGGGCGCAAACCACAATAAGTTGTTTTGGCGTCTTGATCAGATTGCCGTGTTCTTCGCTCATGGCTTAAGGCTTTGCGTATAACTTGAAAAAACTTGGAGAGATCGCGGATTACACAAACCGCAGGGCTGCGTCCGACAACCCATGATTATAGACGCGCAAATCGGCAGTTCCGATAGCCCCCTATAATCCTCGCAACGCGCCCGTAGCTCAGCTGGATAGAGTATTGGTTTCCGAAGCCAAGGGTCACTGGTTCGACTCCAGTCGGGCGCGCCAAATTCATTCCTCCTGCCAACGTTTTCCCCTCACTCTGCTTTGTCTTCCCCCTCCAGTTTGACGCCGCTTGAGCGGCGTGCGAGCGGCTGGCTCGCCAGCATTGTTGCGCTTCGCCTATTTGGGCTATTCCTGATCCTCCCGGTGTTTGCCATCTACGGTCGCGAGCTGCCAGGTGGTGACGAGGCGTATCTGATCGGCCTTGCTATTTCGATTTACGGATTAACGCAGGGCATGTTTCAACTCCCTTTCGGGGCGGCATCCGATCGTTTCGGTCGCAAGCCTGTGATCATCGCGGGGCTTTCGGTTTTGGTGCTTGGCAGTGTTATTGCAGCCATGTCAACGACGATTACTGGCGTGATCGTGGGGCGAGCTTTACAGGGCGCGGGCGCGGTTAGCGCCGCCGTTTCCGCTTTTATTGCGGACTCGACGCGCGAAGAAGTACGTACCAAAGCGATGGCGCTGGTCGGCGGCATGGTCGGGATCACCTTTGCTATTTCGCTCATCGGTTCGCCGCCGCTAACGGCGTGGATTGGTTTGTCGGGCTTGTTCTGGGTGACCGCTGCGCTTTCGATGTGCGGCATTGCGGTAGTGGCGTGGGTGGTGCCGCCGGCGCCGCTGCAACCGCCACCGCCTGAGAGCGTGCGACGCGGTGACGTATTGTTTAACCCGCAGTTGCTGCGCCTGAATCTTGGCGTGTTCGTGCTCTTCATTTGTCAGACGGCGATATTTGTGGTGGTGCCGCGATTGCTGGTTGAGCAGGGGCATTTGCTGCCGCCGCGTCACTGGATCGTTTATGCGCCGGTGTTGGTGCTTTCGTTTGCGGTGATGATTCCGCCGATGCTGCTTGCTGAGCGCAAAGGCAAGACGCGCGAAGTGTTTCTGGGCGCAGTGGCGCTGTTGTTTGTGGCCATGCTCGCTGCGCCTTTTGCATCGAGCGCAGCGCTTGCGGGCCTGGTGATTTTTTTGCTGCTTTTTTTCATCGCGTTGAACCTGTTGGAGGCGCTGCAACCGTCTCTCGTATCGCGCCTCGCACCACCGCATTTAAAGGGGTTTGCCATGGGCGTGTACAACACGACGCAAGCCTTTGGCTTATTTCTGGGTGGCATTTTGGGCGGTACGCTTGCCAAGCGATTTGGCGACAGCGCCGTTTTTTATGTTTGCGCAGCGCTCACCGCGCTTTGGTTCGTTGCCGCATGGTCAATGAAGCCGCCGGTGAGCCGACACTTGGCATAAGCCAGCGCGTTCAGCCCCGCGCAGCGCCACACGGAATGGGCTTGTCTCCCGGTTGATCTCACCGCGCGAGACGATCGTGTTCCTCGCGCTCCTGCGTGACGATGGCGTTAATGAATTCTTTCGCGCCGCCCATGTGTGCAAACGCTGCATACCCTCGCTCCAGAAATGCGTGCAAGCTTCCCACGCCGCCCATCTGCGCTGGGCCACTCATCATTCGCAGCAGTCGACGCAAGAGCGGTAACCGCGAGAGCTTGTCAAGCGCGAGCCCAATGTCTTCTGTCAATTCAATTTGGCGCAAGCGCAGATCAAATCGTCCCATTGCGCGGTAGGCTGCTAGGTATGACGCCTCAGTGATGACGAGCGACTTGTTTGACGGCTGTGCTGCGCGAAGCTGCACCGCCATCAAACCGTCCATGTACTCCGACAACGCGTCCATCTCAAGCGCAGCCGCCAGCGTGTGCAAAGCCTTATCCGGCAGAAATTTCACCAAAATTTTTATGACGCGTTCAATGTCTGCATCACGTTGCGTGAGGTCGGCTGCCGAATACAGCTCGGTTAGGAAAAAAGTCGTTGCCGGGCCGTACTTAGGCGATTTCAGCAGTGCGGCATGCGTTGTGGCCAGGCGCGTTTGCTGCCACGTGCGCACCGCCAGTCGGTCGGCTGCGCCGCCCACTGTACTCGCCGCCGACGTGCGCTCGGAGCGCGCCGCAGCAAAGTGAGAACGCAGCAACGATTCAACGGAAGTAGGTTTTGCCATGACTGAAGCGTAACCAGTTCAAGGACTTCGACAGAAAAATGAGCTCGCGATCCCTACCCTCAGGTGTAGATAACTCGCTCTAACGAGTCTGCCTAGAATCGGCGCAGTTTCATGAATCGGTAAATTGGGAGGGCGCGATCCATGTGGTCACGACGCAGGGTAATTTATGTTGGCGTGGCGGGAGCGCTTGCCGCTGGCGCTGCGCTGGTGCTGCCGAGCCTCGGTTCAACAGGAGCTGCTCCTTCAGGTGTGACCCTCGCCGCCGAGCACGGCGACATGTTGCGCGCTGTGGCCCAAGCGCTGCTCGGATCGGCATTGCCGATTGAAGCAGATGCGCGTCATCTCGCGCTGGCCCGTGTGGTGAACGCAACGGGTGCGTTAATTTCCAATCTGGCGCCTGCAACGCGCAAGGAAATTGCTGATTTGTTCGGTTTACTGGCGCTCAAGCCAGCGCGAGCCTTGTTGGGTTATTCCGGGGATTGGGTGGGCGCAGACGTCCCTGCGGTAACAACATTTCTAGCCGGTCTTCGCGACAGCTCAATCGGGCTCAAACAGCAGGCCTATTTTGCGTTGCATGATCTGTTACTCGGCAGCTTTTACGCCGACCCATCGACCTGGGCTGCGACGGGTTACCCCGGCCCGCCTCAGCTGGCCTAGCGAATTTGAGTGTTAAGTATTGAGTGTTGAATAAATGATTAACGACCCTATTCGCGAAGGGCTTGCCAAAGGCTGGCTGCACATTGACGCCTCCCAGCTCGGGAAAGACGCCGTACTTGAAGCTGACGTGTGCATCATCGGCACGGGTGCGGGTGGCGGTATCGCTGCCGATGTATTGTCAGACACGGGACTCAAAGTGGTCATGATTGAGGAGGGCATGCTGCGCTCGTCGACTGACTTTCGCATGCTTGAATCGGAGGCGTATCCCACCCTTTATCAGGAGTCGGCGTCGCGCAAAACGGCCGACAAAGCCATCAACATCTTGCAGGGCCGGACCGTCGGCGGCTCAACCACCGTGAACTGGACGACCAGCTTTCGCACGCCCTCGCCAACGCTCAAATTTTGGCGCGAACGATTCGGATTGGCAGAGCTGACCGACGAGCACATGGCGGGCTGGTTCAAACTGGCCGAGAAGCTCACCAACATCACCGATTGGGCCGTGCCACCGAATGAAAATAACGCGGTACTTGAGCGTGGTGGCAACGCGCTCGGCATCAAGGTTGAGCGCATTCGCCGCAATGTGAAGGGTTGTTACAACCTTGGCTATTGCGGCATGGGTTGCCCGACAAATGCCAAGCAATCGATGCTGGTGACCACGATTCCGGCGGCGTTGTCGCGCGGTGCGGTGCTGGTGAGCCGTGCCCGTGCCGAAAAATTGGTCTTTACCAATGGGCGCGTGTCGAGCGTCGATTGCATCGCGATGCAAGGCACGGGTTATGAGATGGGCAGTGCGCGCGTGCGGGTCACCGCTAAGCATTTCATCGTTGCGGGTGGTGCGATCAATTCGCCAGCATTGCTGATGCGCTCAAAAACTCCAGACCCTTACGGTCGCCTCGGTCGCCGAACCTTTCTGCATCCGTCGCTTGTCTCCGGTGCCGACATGGGCAACAAAGTGGAGGGATGGCACGGTGCGCCGCAAACGACTTACAGCGATCACTTCCTGAGCACGCAAGCCATTGACGGTCCGATGGGGTTCAAGCTTGAAGTTCCGCCAGTGCATCCTGTGCTCTACGCCATCACGGTGAACGGCATGAGCGAGCATCACCGGGCACGCATCACCAATATGCCCAACACTCAGGTAACGATTGCGTTGTGTCGTGACGGCTTTCATGCCGAAAGCGAAGGCGGTCAAGTCAGGCTTTTGGGCGATGGTTTGCCGCAGCTTGACTACACGCTCAACGGATACTTTTTCGATGCGGCGAAACGCGCGCTGTTGGCGATGGCGGAGATACAGTTCGCAGCGGGAGCCAAAGAAGTATACCCTGTCGATGAACGAATTAGCGGGTATCGGACTTGGGCCGAAGCGAAAGCAGGCCTTGCTGCGCTTGACCTGAAGCCGCTTTCGACGCGCGTTGCCAGCGCTCACGTGATGGGTGGCTGTACGATGGCAAAGGACGAAAAAGAGGGCGTGGTCAACGTGTATGGGCGACATCATCAGGTCGAAAATTTGAGCGTGTTGGACGGCTCGGTGTTTCCAACTTCAATCGGCGCGAATCCTCAGCTTTCCGTTTATGGGCTGGCGTGGCGAAATGCCGCCCGGCTGGCGGGCGACATGCGTCGCGGCTGAGCATGACTACGCTGCCTGCAGATCAAAATGGGCGTGTGTTTCCGGTGCCGCTTTGGGCGGCAGCGCTGACGCTATTGGCGATTGAATTTGCGCTGTGGATTGGGTGTGCGAACCATTTTTATTTTCGCCATGGACGGATCGCCTGCGGTGTTTTCATGGTCTTCGCACTGCCGCTGGTTGCCCGAGCGCTCGTTGCTCTGGCGAGCTACGTCGTGTCGCGCTGGAAAGGTTCGCCGGTGCCAGTTGAGATGCAACTGGCACCGCTTTCGTGGCTGCGTTTCTTTGCGATTGAATACTTTCATCTGTGCATTCAGAACATGATTCTGATCCCCCTTCGAGGCCTTTTTCGCACGGCAAGCGAGCGCGGACGCAGCGGTACGCAAGGCCCGGTGTTGCTGTTTCAGGCGGGCTACGTCAACAACGGCGCGGTGTGGTTTTTCACCGCACGCGCACTCGAACGCAAAGGCTTTCGTGCGTTCACGATGGATCAGCCAGCGTTTGCTTCCATTGACACGATGGGCGCGCTTTTGGCGACCCGGGTCGACGACGTGCTGGCCGTCACCGGAGAGAAAAACTTGACGCTGGTCGCACACAGCATGGGCGGACTGATCTGCCGCGCCTATCTGCGGCGATTCGGGGGCTCAAAGATTTCGCAACTGGTGACTCTCGGTTCACCGCATCACGGTACTTTTCACGCCTATTTGGCAAGTGGCCCGAATGGCTCGCAAATGCGCCCCGGAAACCCGTGGCTCGTCGCGCTCGGCGAAACACGAGTATCTGTGCCATTCACCAGCGTATTTAGTGTCCATGACACGGTGATTTCGCCGCAAGAATCATCACGAATGACCGAGGCTGTCAACGTTCAACTCTCAGGGATCGGACATGTTAGCATGCCCAGCGGAAAAACGACCCGGCGCACGCTGCTATCGGTGCTCGAACACGCGCATTCCTGAAGCCAATCTGCAATCTGGCTCGAAAATAGCGTCAAAGACGAGACGCCTACGACACGACGGCATCTTTGCCTACGTCGTGCGGTCAACGCTGCAAGTAACATCACAAAGCGGGTTAGTCGGTTAGCCGATCTTTAACTCTTTCGCACTCTGGTTCGAGTGTGCCGACAATCTTTTCGTGAGCAATCTTGGCGCTACGCATCTATCTGGTTGAAGACAACCTGCTGATTCGCGACAATCTGATGTCTACGCTGACGGAGATGGTGGGCGCTGCCTTCGCAGGCTGGGCCGAGGGTGAACACGATGCCATTGGCTGGCTCGGCGACAACGCTAACGATTGGGATCTTGCCATCGTGGATTTGTTTCTCAAGCAGGGCAACGGTCTGGGTGTAGTCGGCGCATGCCGTACCCGGACCGCCAGAAAAAAGCTCGTCGTCCTGACCAATTACGCGACGCCCGCAGTGCGTGAACGGTGCATAGCGCTGGGGGCCGATGCGGTGTTTGACAAATCGAACGACATCGAAAAACTGGTGGATTTTTGCGCCGAGCGCAGCGGCTGAGCCAGCGCGCGCCAACCGTCATCAGCGCCTGGCGAGTGCCGGAATCTCACAGCGGCGCGACAGGTGGCAGCCGGCGGTCAGTCGATCACCTTGTTTTTGAGAGCGTAGTACGTCAAGCTGCTATTCGAAGTCAGCCCCATCTTTTCCATGATCCGCGTGCGGTATGTGCTGACCGTTTTCACGCTGATCGACAGTCCTTCGGCAATGTCCCCGACGGTTTCGCCTTTGGCCAATCGTACAAACACCTGAAATTCACGCTCCGAGAGTTGTTCATGCGGCAAGCCTTCGTCAGGTCGCGTCAATTGTTGCGCCAGCAATTCCGCGACCGCTGGCGTGATGTGTCGCCGTCCCTGCGCGACGGTGCGAATCGCGGCGACAATTTCCGACGGTTCGCATTGCTTGCTCAAATACCCGCTCGCACCCTGACGAATCAAGTTCAGCGCGTAGTGCTCTTCCGGGTAGCCGCTCAGAATCAGAACGGCGAGGTCGGGCGCTTTGGCGCGAATCATCGCCAGCGCGTCAATGCCAGTTTGTCCGGGCATCGACAAATCCATGAGCAACACATCCATTTCGGTCTTGCGAACCAGATCAATCGCTTCACCGCCGCTGGCCGCTTCGCCCACAACCTGCAAGTCGGATTCGTCCTCGAAATACTGCCGCAGGCCGGACCGGACGATACTGTGATCGTCCACAATGCCGATTTTGATCTTGATCATTCGAACGCTCACCTGAACAAATTAACGCTAGACGAGTGTAGCCCCACCCACCCCTTCGCTCCGACTCGTACGAGCCACGTCGGTGGGCATTCAAACTCTTAGAGGTGCTGTTATGGCTTTCAATTTCAGTCCTACGCGATGGCTTAAGCAAACCAAATGGACGCTAGCGTTGCCGATGGCGGTGCTGGCCGTTGGTGCGCTGATTGCGCTCAATGAATTGGGTTACCGCCGCTCGATTGAAAGCGCAGAGAGTATGTCGACGCAGCAGTCGAAGCGAGGCGAGCTCAATTTTCTGTTGCAAAACATGCTGGATGCGGAAACCGGGCAGCGTGGCTTTTTGCTGACCGGGGATCAAACGTACTTAGGCTCTTACGAGGACGCGCTGGCTCAGATTGCACCGACGCTCGACAAGCTGCGCGAGCTCTACCTTCTTGACCGGGAGCAGGTGGGGCAGTTTGCCGAATTGTCGCGCGCCGTGTCAAAAAAACTCGCTGAACTCGAGGTTACCGTCAAGCTGCGCCAGCTCGGTGGCAAAACCGATAACTGGATGCAGGTCGTACGCACCGACGTCGGCCGCAGCTACATGGATACGGTTCGCGAAAAGGCCAGCGCGATGATCGCCGCTGCGTCGGTCGAGATCGCGCTCAGTCGCATCAGAATCGATCAGAGCCTGACCATTTCACGGGTCGGCGTGACGCTCGCAGCGCTGCTCGGCCTGTTGGCGTTTCACCTGTATTTGAGGCAAACGCAAAAGCTGAATGCTGTGGGCGAAACCCAGCGCGTGCTACTCGCGAAAGAGCGCGACCGATTGGGTGAACTGGTGCGTGAACGCACAGCGCGTTTATCCGAATTGGCAAGCCATCTTCAGGTCGTCCAGGAGCAGGAGCGTGATCACCTTGCGCGCGAATTGCATGACGAACTTGGCGCGCTACTGACCGCAGCCAAATTCGACCTGGCCCGCATCAAATCGAAGCTGCCAGCCGACAATCCGGAGCTGACAAAACGCCTTTCGCATTTAAATGAATCATTGAATGCGGGCATCGCGCTCAAGCGCCGAATAGTTGAAGATTTACGTCCGTCGTCGCTATCGAATCTCGGTCTTGATGCCGCACTGGAGATACTCGCCAGCGAGTTTAGCGAACGTACGGGCGTACTTGTGAAGACGGATATTGAGGCCGTTGATCTTGGGCCCGACGCTCAGTTGACGGTATACCGCACGGTACAGGAGTCGCTCAATAATATTGCCAAGTATGCCGAGGCTAAAGAGGTGGTCGTGTCGTTGCACGGGTTCGACCATCATATTGAAGTGAGCATCGATGACAACGGGCGCGGCTTTGATGTGGACACCCGCCAGAACGCGAGTCACGGATTGCCAGGTATGCGCCATCGCATTGAGGCGCTTAACGGCACCCTCAAGGTGTCGTCCTCTTTAGGGCGCGGCGCACGTGTGCACGCGGCGTTTCCGCGACCGAAGCCAGGGGCCGCCCAGGTTGATGGCATCAGCGGTTCCGTCTCACCAGACGCAGCCATCGTTCGTGAAACCGCGTTGACGCCTGGCGCGTAGACCGCTTTTCCGATGTGTTGCGCACCTGTCTGTGCGCGTGGTTTACGTATGCGCGCGCTGTGGGCGCCGTCCTACACCCGACACGCCGCAGAGCTGACAAAACGTTAGGCAACCCGCCGATGTTATGGCGGCGGGAGAACGAACAAAATCTGATGCATGGCGACAACTTGATGGTCAAGTGAAAGTCGATCAGCCCTCAGCTTTAGGAGCCCACCATGTTGCATTACGCAGTTGTCTTTTTAGTCGTCGCCCTCATCGCGGCAGTCTTCGGATTTGGTGGCATCGCCGCTGGAGCCGTGGAAATCGCAAAGATTCTGTTCTACATATTCGCATTTATTGCCATCGTCACATTTGTGCTGAGCCTCATTCGTAAGTGATCAGACTCCTGACAAAGCTACGCGCACCCACATCCATCCCTAGAAATTTTCAGGAAAAATACAATGAAATTCGGTAACACTCAGTCCGCTGTCGACACGCTTCAAGACGAAATCAGCAAGCGCGGCAACCAGCTTGTCCACGGTGTCGAAGACGGCATCGACTCGGCGCATGACGCAGCCCAGAGCGCGCTCTCCAGTGCGTCGAACAAACTAGAGAATTTTCAGAATGGCGTTAAGCCGGCCATCGAGCGTTTAGCGTCACGCGGCGCGGAGATCGCACAAACCGGTCTGGACGCAACCCGTGAAGCGGGCACCCGTGCGAAGGCAACCGCATCGCGATATGTCAACGCTTGCGAAAACTACGTCACAGAACAACCGATGAAGTCAGTTGCCATTGCTGCCGCAGCAGGCGCAGCGCTTGCCGCGTTGCTGATCGTCGCGCGCAATCGTTCCAGCAATCGCAATCAGTTCAAAGGTCGGTAACTATTTTGATTTCAAAGCCGCCTGCAAGAAGCTGAATCGTCATGCTGATACCGCTTTTTAATCTTGTCACGCATCGACCTGATCTGGTCGTCGATCATCTCGCAGGCTATTTAAAGCTCGCGCAGGACGAGCTGAGTAGTGCGAAGCAGCGGTTGATTCGCCGCGCAATCGCTGGTGCAGTTGCGCTGGTTTTCGCAGTGGCATTCGTTGTTTTGGCGGGGATGGCACTGATGTTGGCAGGCGTGGCATCCACGCAAACGCAGCCAACATTCGCGTCTATCCCGATCCTTGTCGTCGTACCTTCTGCTGCACTGCTAGCTGCCATCATCGCGGCGGTCGTGGCGATGAGGTCTGGCAACGAAGGCTCCACCGTGTCATTCGCTGACCATGTCCAACGCGACATTCAGGCGTTTCGACACGTCATCCAGACGAAGGAGGGCGGCGCGTGAACAATCATTCCGCCACCCAATCGTCCGGGTCTTCTGGTGCCACCATGAACGCGCAGGCCGTACTCGATCAAACCCGCAAAGAACTCCAGGAGTATTTGTTGGGCGAGTCAGTCTCGCCCAAGGCTGGCAATGCTCGAAAGCCAATCAATTTGGGCGCAACAGCATCGGGCAATAGCGCGCGACAAGCTCGTTCCTCTGCCGCCCACAAGAACGTCAATTCCATCGACTGGATCGGACTAGCTAAATCGGGCGTGTCCACATGGTGGCGTGACCATCCCCTGCATGTTGGCGCTACGGTATTGACGCCAGTCGTTTCGGACTATGTCAGGCGTAAACCTGTGGCGACACTTGCTGTGGCAGCAGCGGCTGGGGCGGCCTTGGTGCTGTTTCGTCCGTGGCGCATGGCATCGGTGACAGCTCTTGGAATGAGCCTCGTGCGCTCATCAAACTTGCCCGTCATGGCGGCGTCACTTGTGGCCACCGTTGCTGAAAATTTACAGAAAGACCAATCATGACTTCCAAATCAGAAAAGCCTGTCGACTTGAAACTCGACCAAAAGGCCCTCGATGCAGCTGCACGCAGTCTCGACGACGGCGCCGTCACCCCCAGCTTTACGAACGAGCGGCACGCCATCATCAAGCTGCTCAACGATTCGCTCGCGACAGAGTTGGTGTGCGTGTTGCGCTACAAGCGGCACTACTTCACTGCAACCGGTGTCAATTCGTCAAAGATCGCCGAAGAATTTCTGGTGCATGCGAACGAGGAATCGGGCCATGCAGATCGCATCGCCGCTCGTATCGTGCAGCTCGGCGGCAGCCCAGATTTTTCTCCGGATTCGTTGACCTCCCGCAGCCACGCCGAATACGATGATTCAGCCGATCTTAAAGCCATGGTTCGAGCCAATCTGGTCGCTGAACGCGTCGCGGTTGAGAGCTATCGCCAGATGATTAATCTCGTTGGCGAGCTAGACCCCACCACGCGTCGAATGCTCGAAGACATCCTTGCTGATGAAGAAGAGCATGCCGATGAGCTAAGCGATTGGCTATCCGCGTAAGACACTGTTTTCGCTTAACGGTTGGTTGATTGCACGCTCGGGCCGTCACGCCAACTGAACTTAAAAAATTTGTAGCGCTCGCTACACTCATTTCTACCACTAGGAGTTACTCATGAAAAAAGCAATCCACATCATCGCTACCGCCACCTTCGCTGCGGTCACGCTGTTCAGCGCAGGTTGCGCCGTTGTGCGTCAACAGGAAACTGTCGGCGCATTCGTTGATGACACGACCATCACCACGCAGATTAAGGCACGTATGGCTAAAGATCCGATGGTTGCCGCTATTTCCATCGGCGTCGAAACACTCAAAGGCGAGGTGCAGCTGTCAGGTTTCGCCAAGTCGTCCGCAGAGCGCACGCAAGCGGAAGTGATCGCTCGCGACGTGAATGGCGTGAAGCGCGTTCGTAACGACATTGTTGTTCGAAACTAACGAGACAGCATCCACCAAGCTTTGATGGCTGGACGAAAAAAACCGACCCTCGGGTCGGTTTTTTTAATGTGAGCGGCACGACTCAAAAATCAGTTTTTTTGTGAATCCGAAACCTCGGCCTTAAGCGCCTCAACCTTCGCGCGCGACGCCTGCAATTGCTTTGCAACTTCCTGCCGCTTTGCAATTTCCTGTTCCAGTTCGGCGCTCACTTCAGTCAACGTTTCGGCAGATTCGGCGAGCTTCTCTTTCAACTCCTCGGTCTGCTCAATCGCCTGCGCAACTTCGCCCACCTGCACATGCGGCGGCAGTTCCTGTGCGAGCACCGTACCGATGACTAACGCATGATCGGACGCGGTCTGAAGGTCAGACGTCACTGCCTGAGTCTTCTGCAAAGGTTTCTTCAGGTCGCCGCCATGATCGTAAACAGGGGTTGCCATCGCTATCTCGTCGTTGAACTTGTATTCAACAATTTTAGTGCTCCGACGCAAACCACTCGCCCACTTTGGTAACCCGCAATGCGCGGCGCTCACAAAATAAAAAACACCCTCAGTTGGAGGGTGTGACTTTGTCGGCAAAGTGGCGCGCAATTGCATGCGCGCCTGTTCTGATTTTGACTAGCTGGGTTTGACTGTTAATTTATTTTCGACGGTCGACACGCCCTTTACCGCTTTGGCGATCACGGTCGCGCGCTCAAGCGCCGCCTGAGAGGGCGCGGGGCCATACAAACTGACCACACCCTTTTTGGTGTCGACGTCGATCTTGATTGCGCTTAGATCAGGGTCTTTGATCAACCCGGCCGAAACCGAGGCAGTGATGCTGGCATCCTGCGCGTCGAAGCTCATGCTGTCGGTGGCCGTTTGCGCGGCGACTTTAGCCTGCGCTGCACCGTCGCGAAGCGCGGTGGTTGCAGACTCAATGGACGCTTTGGTGGCATCTTTGACGTCTGTCGCCGCCTGCTCGGTCTTGGCGACCGCAGTGTCGAGCTTTTGACCGACCGTTTTGCTGGAATCAGCGCTTTCACATGCCATCAAAATCGGCAGCGTCGCTAGCAGGCTCACACCCGTCAGAGCGCGAATCTTCGTTTTCCACAGCGCAGGGTTGGATTGATAATTTGATGACATGGTGTTTTCCTTTTTTTAGCAACTACGCGCGCACTTCCACCTCAGGCGGAGCCGGATCCGTCAGCGGGATCGGCGGCTCCTGCGGCGGCAGAATCTCCGGGGCGGCGGGAGATTCGGGTACTTCAACAGGTCTGGGAAGCTCGATATCGACGCCCTGAGTGTGTTCGAAGTGCCGCATGCTTGACTACGCTTTGTCGACGAACTTGTTGAGTGCGTCTTTCACTTTTTCTTTTGCGTCGCCGACCTCAGCCTGGACCTGGCCGACAATTTTTTCAGCGTGTCCCTCGGCCTTCAGCTTGTCGTTACCAACAACGTTACCCGTCGTTTCCTTGATAGCGCCTTTGATTTGATCGATGCGACCTTCAACTTGATCTTTGTTCATAGCTTCATTTCCTTTTTTGCGGTTTGATTGTTGCAGCGCGCTTCGCCAAATCGGTTTGACCAAAAAGATCACAAGCGCCACACGTTTAATATAGTTTTGCATCGGACAGTGAAGTATCAGCAAACGCTGAAATCGCTGTAGGACAACACGCAACATGGCTCACCACAAAACTCGGGGCGTAAAAAAACCGGCACAAAGCCGGTTTTTAAGCGAAGGAAACTAGCGCTTACTTGAGCTGATTGGAGATCAGTTTGGTCATCTCAAACATCGAGACTTGCGCCTTGCCGAAAATGGCGCGCAGGTTGGCGTCGGCGTTGATCATGCGGCGATTGACGGCATCCTGAAGGCTGTGCTTCTTGATGTAGTCCCACACTTTTTTCGTCACTTCCGTGCGCGGAATCGCAGTCGCGCCGACTACGGCGGCGAGGATCGCCGAAGGTGTCATGGGCTTCATGAACGCGGCGCTCGGAGCGCGCTTGGCGGCTGGCTTTTTAGCGGCCGCAGGCTTTTTTGCTGCGGCTTTTGCGGCTGGCTTGGCGGCAGGTTTTTTGGCTGCGGGTTTAGCGGCCGGTGCTTTAGCTGCGGGTTTTTTGGCTGCGGGTTTTGCGGCTGGCTTTTTTGCTGCGGGTTTGGCGACTGGTTTAGCTGCGGGTTTTGCGGCTGGTTTTTTGGCGGCTGCCATAGTTAGATTCTCCTGAGATTCAATCGATTGTTAACAGTGCACACATGTGTTGGTGAACCTCGTTGTGCGCCCTGATTTCGCTCTGACGTACATCGAAAAGTTCAAGCCGGATTAGAGACCAAATTGTTGTGTGTGGCTAGTGCAAAAACAGGCTTTTTTGCAAGTTTCTGTGCGAAAGTTCCCTCTACGCAACAATTTTGTCGCTGGAACAGCTTTTCCTGCCTTGTAGACAGAAAAATGGGGCTAGCGGCAAGAAACGTCTGAAGTCGACTTCAGGCATAAATGCGCAGCCAGCGCCTTGAAAAACGACGTTTCAGCAAAGAGCTGTATCTCTCTTGTAAATTTACAAATGAATCCCGCGCATCAAATTCGATAGCGCCAATTGATCGGCCGATGGACCTACGACCTCGTTCTTTTTGCCCTTCGCGGCGTCTGAATCGCCAAACATTCGGAAACTCGTATTCATCACGATCTGCGCGATACGCGGTGCCACGGCATGCAGCACCTGCATCGACGTGCCGAGCCGCGTTGCGATGTTCACCGGCTTGTAGACAATCGCGCGGATGATCATGTCGGCCGCTTCTTCGGGCGACAGCGTGGGCACGTTGTTATAGATCGCCGTCGGCGCGATCATCGGCGTCTTCACGAGTGGCATGTTGATTGTGGTGAAGCTCACGCCGCGATCCGCGAACTCGGACGCCGCGCAGCGCGTCCATGCATCCAGCGCGGCCTTCGACGACACATACGCTGAGAAGCGCGGCGCGTTGGTCAGCACACCAATCGAGGAGATATTGATGACGTGCCCCTTTTTCTTTTTGACCATGCCGTCAATCAGGCCGAGCGTAATGCGCAGCGCGCCGAAATAATTCACATCCATCGTGCGCGTGAAATCGTGGAAGCGGTCATAGCTCGCCTCAATCGCCCTACGAATCGAGCGACCCGCGTTGTTTACCAGAATGTCAACGCCGCCGTACTTCGTCTCCAGCATCGCGCAAAAAGCCTTGCAACCGGCTTCATCCGCAACGTCCGCCGGATACGCCGACACCTTGACGCCTAGCTTCTTCGCAAGCTTCAAGGTATCGTCAATTTTCTCCTGATCACGCCCGCAAACGATCACCGCTTTGGCCGTGCCCGCTGCCGCAATCTTCATCGCAGTCGCCTGGCCAATGCCCGACGTGCCGCCTGTAATCAAAATCACCTTGCCGGTGATCTGACCTTTCAAGGTGTGATCGAT
>JANXUB010000106.1 GCA_025352105.1 Burkholderiales bacterium
GCGCAGCAGCCTCCCGAAGCAACGCCCGATACAGAAAGAATTCAGCCATGATGCTACGAACAGACACTGAGAATCCACTTAAAGAGGCCTACGCGCACCTACTGGAGCACGGCCTTGACGGTGCAGCCGAGGCGCTGCGAATCCTGGTCAACGAAGCAAAATACGTAAGGAGCTCGGATCACGGTAAAGCATTGGCCAAGGAAGTAAACGACGATATTGAGACTTATCGTTATCACGCGTCGTGTCAGGAGCTCGTATTTTTTATCTACGATCCTGATGGCAACATTCCAGATGCGGCCGCGCTGGAACGTCATCTTCGAGTTACTCGATCATATGACGGCAGAAGTCTCCGCTGCCATGCGGTCATAAAGCCGTAGTTAGCTCTGCGACAGGCTTGCTTCCTTAGCCGCAATTCCAACACCGTCATCGCCGATCTTTGATGATCACCCTCGAAACCAGCATCGTTTTCATCCGCATGGGCAACATCTGCCGCAGCCCGACGGCTGAGGGCGTGTTCCGGCACAAGGCGCGGGCGGCGGGGCTGATTGAGCGCATCGCGATTGATTCGGCGGGGACGCACAACTATCACCCCGGCGAGCCGCCAGATGCGCGCTCACAGCATCATGCGTTGCGGCGCGGCTATGACCTCTCGGACTTGCGCGCGCGGGCGCTGACCGAGGCGGATATCGAGCGCTTTGACTGGCTGATCGTGATGGATGGTCTGAACGATTCGACAGTTCGCTCGCGCATGGCGGATGTTCATCAGCACAAGCTACGGCGTCTGACGGAGTTTTGCCTGCGGGATGCGTACAAAAGCGTGCGCGAAGTGCCGGATCCTTACTACGGCGAGCGGGCGGATTTTGAGCGCGTGCTGGATCTGGTGGAGGACGGGTGCGACGGGTTGCTGGCGCACTTGCGTGAGACTAAGGCTTTTGGCTGAAAGCCTTGCTGCATCGGGGCTGGTTGAAGAAAAACGCAATAGTCAACAAGTTGCACAAATTGGCATGAGCCCCAATAGAACGGCGCTTACAGAAAAAAGCTGATCATCGCAATGCTAGGTAGCCACCGCCAGCGGATTAGGCGTCGGCTCGCCAACTTTGGTCAGTTTGTTGCGATCAGTGTGATGGAATAGCTCGGTCTGGCCCTTGATCTGCAAGACGGTATCCTGGTCGTAGCTCCACGTTCCGTCGGTGTCGATGCTTACCCTGATGCGCCATTCAACGGTAGTGAACGCATACTCCAGGAAGGGATTGGAGACGATGCCGTTGGTGAGCTCGCCGCGTTTGGCGATGAGTTCGAAGCTTGTTGCGTCAGCGTTGGCGTGGCCGACGGCCATCGCGATCTGGCCGCGCGGGATGGCCAGCGTGTGCATGATTGCGCCTGTCGCAGGCTCCCACAGCCAGTAGCCGACCTGGTCGTGGTACGCCTTGGTCAGGCCGGGCTTGTGGATAAACGTGCGATAGCGCAGGCCATAGAGCACCTGCGGGCCGTTGGTTTGAGGATCAATCGGCTGCGCTTCGTAATGCTCAACGTAGACCTGCGTTTTCGGGCCAGCCGCTTTCGGTTTGACATCGACGCCTTTCTCACCGGTCCAGATGCCCGCGAGGCCGCGCAACGGACCGAGATTGGCGAGTGTGTTGCCGTCCAGATTGGCCGGTTCGGTGAAGATGTCGGAGGGGAATTCGCTCATGTTTGCTGCGTGTTGTGACGTTCGCAGCAATGGTAACTGAGCACATTGCGAGTGAGATCGGGCGATCAGCTTTTGCGCTGGAACAATAGCGAACGGGGCCTGAAGCCCCGTTTTGTCATATTGCGACTTGTTCGATTTACCCGGTTGAGGCCCCGTATAATGGGCGTTTCCGAGAAAAGCCGTCAGGCAGCCAGCGGCAATGCGCTGCGATCTACAAAGCGATCCGCCGCATGCTGGTAATACGACGAGAAATCGTTGAATGCGGCGAGTGATTTTTCGACGCTTTGATCATCGCGCAGGGCGAAGGTGGTAAATCCTGCGCGGGACATCAAGAAAATCTGGTCGCGTTGCACGTCGCCGACGGCACGCAACTCGCCGATGAAGCGATAGCGTTCGCGGAGCAGCGTGGCCGTGGAGTAACCGCGACCATCGGTGAAGGCCGGGAATTCGATGGCGATCAGCGCGAGTTTTTCGAGATCGTGGGCAATCAGCGCGGGGTCATCGGCGGGTGAAAGTTTGACGCCTAGCGCGCCGTTCGTGCCCACATGCTTTTGCCACGTGCCCGAGAATTCGCGGAATTCGGTGAGCGGCAACAACACTTTCGCGCCTGCTGGAATCGCGTTCGCATCGCCGGTGTATTCGATCCAGCCGTCGGTACCGGTTTTGGCATCAACGACGCCGTAACGGTTAATTAGCTTCGGCATAAACGCGCTCCTTGAAAGGTTCGATTCCGGTGCGTGCGACGACGTCGACGAAGCGTTCGTCATCGCGTTCGCGCAGGCTTAAGTAAGTCGTAATAAGGTTTTCGATGACATCGGTGACTTGCGCGCGGGCAAACGACGGGCCGATGATCTTGCCGATCTTCGCTGTCTGCGTGCCGCCCTGCGCAATGGTTTGCGCCCCACCAATCGTGATTTGGTACCACTCTTCTTCGTGCTTATCGACGCCCAGGATGCCGATGTGGCCGACGTGATGATGGCCACAGGCGTTGATGCAACCCGAGATATTCAGATCCAGTTCGCCAATGTCGAACTGGTAGTCGAGCGACTCAAAGCGCTCATGAATGGCGGCAGCGACCGGGATCGACACCGCGTTCGCGAGATCACAGAAATCGCCGCCGGGGCAGGCGATGATGTTGCCAATGAGGCCGATGTTCGGCGTCGCCATGCCGAGGGCTTTCAGCTCACGCCACAGCTCGGGCAGCGCGCTTACTTCAACATCCGTGAACACGAGGTTTTGCTCATGGGTAACGCGCAGTTCGCCCTGATTGAACTGATCCGCCAGCGCGGCAACGCGATCGAGCTCGTCGGCGGTGATGTCACCCGGAGGCACGCCGATGCGTTTGAGTGAAAGCGTGACCGCCGCATAGCCGCTCACACGATGCGCATGCACATTGCGGCGCTGCCAGCGGGCGAATTCGCTGTTGGAGGCAGCAAACGTGACGGTTGCGGCGTCGTCCGACGGAAGTGACTTGTAGACCGGCTGCGTGAAGCGTGCGGACACCACATCGATCTCGTGCTGCGACAACAGCGTCGGGCCGTTTTTGGTGGCTTCGAACTCTGCTTCGACCCATTCGGCGAATTGCGCGGGTGTCGATTCCTTGACCAGAATCTTGATGCGCGCTTTGTATTTGTTGTCGCGACGACCGAGGCGGTTGTACACGCGCAGCACCGCTTCGAGATAGGTGATCAGGTGTTGCCACGGCAGGAACTCACGAATCGCAGTGCCGACAATCGGCGTGCGACCCAAGCCACCGCCAACGATCACGCGGAAGCCAATCTGGCCCGCGTCGTTTTTGAGCGCAACCAGACCGATGTCATGCACCAGCGTCGCGGCGCGGTCTTTGGTCGAGCCGCTGATCGCGATCTTGAATTTGCGCGGCAGGTAGGCGAATTCGGGGTGGATGGTGCTCCACTGACGGATGATTTCGGCCCACACCAGTGGGTTCACCACTTCGTCCGGCGCGACGCCCGCGAACTGGTCGGTCGTGGTGTTCCGGATGCAGTTGCCGCTGGTTTGAATGGCGTGCATTTGCACGGTCGCGAGGTCGGCCAGAATGTCCGGCACGCGCGACAACTCGGGCCAGTTGAACTGGATGTTTTGCCGGGTTGAGAAGTGCGCGTAATCGCGATCGTATTTGCGCGCGATGTGCGCGAACATGCGAACCTGCTTCGTGTTCACAAGTCCATAAGGAATCGCGACGCGCAGCATCGGCGCATGCTTCTGGATATAGAGCCCGTTTTGCAGGCGCAATACTTTGAAATCGTCAGCCGATAATTCGCCCGCCAGATGGCGTTCGGTCTGGTCGCGGAATTGCGCTACACGTTCATCAACGATGCGCTGGTCAAATGCGGTGTACTGATACATGGAAAGTATTGTGGGTGCCACAACGCTCTCGTTATCGATGTTTAATGGAATAAGCTAATAGTGACGAATCTGGTGATTCAAAGCTTTCCGCCGATAGCGGACGCCCGCGCAACGCGGTTGATTTTGGGCAGCATGCCGGGCGTGGCGTCGCTCGCGGCGGGGCAGTATTACGCGCATCCACAGAATGCGTTCTGGCGGATCATGGGCGAATGGCTGGGTTTTGCGCCGGATGCGGCTTATGCGGAACGGGTGCAGGCGTTGCATCGCGCGCGAATTGCCGTGTGGGATGTATTGCAGTTCTGTGAGCGCCCCGGAAGTCTGGATTCGGCGATTCTTCGGGATAGCGAGGTAGCGAACGACTTTGCCGCTTTTTTCGCACAGCATCCGCTGATTACCGAAGTCTTCTTCAACGGCGGCGCAGCACAGGCTTGTTTTGTCAGGCACATGACTGACGCTGCGGGACGCGCGAACCTGAAATTCTTGCGTCTGCCGTCGACGAGTCCCGCCTTTGCTGCCATGCGTTACGAGCAAAAGCGCGAGGCATGGCGTCAGGTGTTGGCCGGCCCCGCGAGCGCCTGACGTTGAAATCAAAGATCAATGTGATAGTTTCGACCATCAGGTCTCACCGATGAGGTTTTTGTTTTGACCCGCGCGCTTTTACGCTCTCTGTCGAACTGGTTCACCTGGATTCCGGTGGTGGCTACGGCCTTGATGGCGTTTGCCTGGGGTCGCACGCTGGGAACGTTTGCGGTGATGCTGGTGGCGGTGGCGTTGATTGGCGCGGTGCTGACCGCCGTGCACCACGCTGAAGTCGTTGCCCACCGCGTTGGTGAGCCGTTCGGGACCTTGCTGTTGGCACTCGCGGTCACGGTGATTGAGGCGGCTCTCGTGGTGTCGATGATTTTGTCGGGCGGTGAGGGGGCGAGCGCGATTGCGCGCGACACGGTGTACGCGGCGATCATGATCGTGTGCAACGGCGTTGTCGGGCTCTGTCTGCTGCTCGGTGGCCTTCGGCATCACGAGATCGAGTTTCGCGTCGACAGCACGAGCCCGTCGCTCGCGGTACTCATCTCGCTCGCAGTGCTCGTGCTGGTGTTGCCGAGCTTCACAACGACGACCGCCGGGCCGACGTTCTCGGTGTCGCAACTGGCCTTTGCGGGCGTGATGTCGCTGGTGCTTTATGCGGCGTTTGTGTTCTTTCAAACCGTGCGCCACCGCGACTACTTTTTGCCAGTGATTTCGGGTGACGGCGTTGCCGATGAGCATGCCGCACCGCCGTCGGTTCGGGAAACGTGGGTCAGTCTGGGCTTGCTCCTGATGTGTCTGGTGGCGGTGGTTGGGCTGGCGAAATTAATGGCACCAGTGATTCAATCGGGCGTCAGCGCCATGGGCGCGCCCGCGGCGGTCGTGGGCGTGGCGATTGCGATGCTGGTGTTGCTGCCGGAAACCGTGGCGGCGGCGCGCGCGGCCCGTGCCAACCGCATCCAGACCAGCCTGAATCTGGCGCTCGGCTCGGCACTGGCGACGATTGGCTTGACGATTCCGGTGGTCGCGGCGCTCTCCGTCGTGCTTGGGTTTCCACTGGTGCTCGGGCTGCCTGCGAAGGAAATGGTCTTGCTGGCGTTGACGCTCGTCGTGAGTGTGCTCACGCTCGCGAGTGGCCGCGCGACCGTGCTGCAGGGCACGGTGCATCTGGTGCTGTTTGCGGTGTTTCTGTTTTTGGCGGTGGTGCCGTAGACGTGTCTAGAAGAGTTGCCCTTGCATCGTGTCAATGCGCGGTGGTTTGAACTGGGTGACGTCAAGCGCTGGCAGGTTGGCCGATGACAAACCAAGTCGTGCGCAGGCTTTGCGGAAACGTTGCCGGATCAGGTCGGCGAAGATGCCGGTGCCGCGCATGCGCTCTCCGAATTCGCTGACGTTTTCTTTGCCGCCTTTCATGTCGCGGATGCGGTTCATGACGTGCTCCGCGCGGTCGGGGAAGTGCGTGGCGAGCCAGTCCTTGAACAAATCTTTCAGCTCGAAGGGCAAGCGGATCACGGTGTAGCTGCCGCACCGCGCGCCTGCCTCACGCGAAGCTTCGAGAACGCGCTCGATGAATTCGTCGTTGATGAACGGGATGATGGGCGCGACGAGTACCGACGTTGGTATGCCCGCATCCGAGAGTTCGCGCACCGCGCGTAGCCGGTTGACGGGCGTGGATGCGCGCGGCTCCAGGATACGCGTGAGCTCGTTGTCGAGTTGTGAAATCGAGATGAAAACATTGACCAGATTTTTCGCGGCCAGCGGCGCGAGCAGATCAATGTCGCGGCAGATCAGTGCGTTTTTGGTGACGATGGTGAGCGGGTGATTGCACTTGGCGAGCACTTCGATCACGCTGCGTGTAATGCGTTCGGTTTTCTCAATCGGTTGATACGGATCGGTGTTGGCGCCCAAGTTGATCGCGGAGATCGATTGTGAATAGCCCCGCTTGCCCAGCTCCTTGCGCAGCAATTCAGCGGCGTTTCGCTTGGCGAAAAGCTGCGTTTCGAAGTCCATCCCTGGCGACAGATTCAGGTACGAATGCGTCGGTCGCGCGTAGCAGTAAATGCAGCCGTGTTCGCAGCCACGATACGGGTTGATCGATTGCGTAAAGCGCAAGTCGGGCGACTCGTTGTGCGAAATGATGGAGCGCGCCTGCTCAATATGAATTACGGTTTTTGGCCGCTTAGCTGCGCGCTCAATGGCCCCGTCTTCGCCCCAGCCGTCGTCAAACCATTCGGCATCGCGCGACTCGAATCGACCCGCCATGTTGAGCGTGGCACCGCGTCCTTTGTGCGCCGCGCTGGCGGTGGGGTCACGATTCGGCGCGGATTTTTGCATACTGTAATTATGCACAGTTATCGAGATTTTGTCTCGGGCACTACACTAGATATTTAGTCTAAGTCGCAGGAAGTTCAGCGTGAAGCATTTGTTTAAAAAAACTCTGGTGGCGGTTGGCATGAGCGCGGTTGCCGCACTGTCTGGTTGCGCGCCCTATGTTGCGCCGGTCAATGAGCAGAGTGCGTCGGCCAATGATGAGCGCTGCGTGGTGCTTGGGAGCAATCTGCCGACGCGCAAATGCCGCACGGATGCGACGATTCTGTCGCCCGGCTCGCTGGAAAATCGGGTGCCGGGCGGTCAAGTCCAGCCGGCCGGTCAGAAGTAATTTGCGCTCGTGGTGATGTAGTTCGCCCGGTGAGATAGGCGCAATCTATCCACCGTGAAAACGAACGCTTGCGAACGCTACCGAGATTGCGCGTGGGCCGAGATTTATGCATCCGACCATACTCATGGGGGTGATGATCAGCTCGATCTTTTGGCGCTTGCATTCGGAACTGAGCGCTGCGAACGCGGGCAAGTCGCGCAGCGCATCGATCGGACCGGCGATGCTCACGCAGACCGTGGGCGTTGATAGCCCGAGTGCGACATGATGGGCGGTGATCGCGAAGGCGCGTTCACATGCGGCGTTAAAGCCGTTGACGCGCGTGAGCATGCCGCCGCTGCCGCGTTCGGCAACGAGGATCGGTTTCAGGTTCAAGGCGCTCGCTAACCAGGCTTTCCAGCGCGGCAAGTTCTCGCCCGACGCGGCTTTGGCTTGCAACGAGCGATACAGAAAGCCGATGTCGTCGGGAACCATCAACGTGCGCACCTGCTTGCGAAAATCCTCAAGCTGGGTCGCGATGTCGGCAGCCGGAACCCCACTGTCGCGCAACAGCACCGCATGCGACGCCAGCACGCCCATGCCGGCGAGCCCGGTAAAAGAATCGATTACCCAGGCCCTGAGTGGCCCGCTTGCTCCGAGCGAGCGGCGCACTTTGTTGTGAATGAGCATCAGCGACTGGCTGGCCGCGAGCGAGCTCAGATACATTGAGCTGCGAGTGGCGGCAAAGCTGATCTGAACCACATTGTCAATCAGCGGCGTCATCCACGTTTGCAGAAAGTCCCGAACCTGCACTGGGCGCGCAGGTGCAATCGCGAGCGTCGGGGATCGCCTACGCTCGGGGTCGGCCAGATGCTGGGCAAAGTTGAGGCGCTCGGGCTCGTTGCCGTCGTCGATCAACTGCTCGCTGCCGATGGCAATCGTGACTGGCACCACCGCGACGTTGCGACTGGCGAGCCAGGCGCTTGGCAGGTCGCAGCTCGCATCGACCACCAGCAAGGTGCGCGCGGCTTCGGGTGACACTCGGGCTGCGGCGCGATTCGCGGACTCCCGGCGAGCCGCCAATGCAGCTGTCTCGCGCACGTATTTCAGAGCGGCGGTGGTTGGAATATCCAGCGCCGAGAAGCCTTCGTTGTCGTAAGGACTGTTGGGACTGTTGTCCATGTCGTGATCCGTCTTGATTCTTTACTTCTGTCAGGCGGAAACTGATTCAGCCGAGTGCCTCATCAGGCAAACCTCGCTGCCCATAACCAGCCGCAACGTAGTTTAGGGGGAGCCGCCAAGCCTGTCTCGGGCTGGCGCGACATAACCATGAAACAGAGTCATCTGAACGGTGGGATGTTGCTTTCTGCGGCGTAATTTACATAAAGTAATTGATAGCTGCGGAGCCGTGAAGACACTGAATTGCGCTCGCTTGCGAGCTGAAAAAATGGTGGCGTGGGTGGCTACACTCGTCGCATCAACGTTGATTTTCCGAACAGACCTTCGATCAGATCCACGGCGACCAGCGCGGTGCGGTTTCGCACATCGAGCGCGGGGTTCAACTCCATGACGTCAAGCGACGCCAGACGCCCGGTGTCTGCGATCATCTCCATGCAGAGATGCGCCTCGCGATACGTCGGCCCGCCGGGCACCGTGGTGCCAACGCCGGGCGCAATATCCGGGTCGAGAAAATCAACGTCAAAGCTCACATGCAGATGTGAGTTCTCGTCGACATTCGCCAGCGCGCGCTCCATCACGACCCGCATGCCGAGCTCGTCAATCGAGCGCATGTCGAAAACCTCGAGTCCCTGTTCGTGAACGAAGCGCTTCTCATCCGGGTCAACGCTGCGAATTCCAATCTGAATGATCTCGTCCTTATTGAGTGCCGGCGCGGGGTCGGCCAGGTTGACGAGTGCGCCAGCACCGAAGCCGAAGAGTGTGGCCACGGGCATGCCGTGAATATTGCCCGACGGCGTAATCGCGCTCGTGTTGAAGTCCGCATGAGCATCAAGCCAGAGCACCAGCAGGCGCTTTTTCACGCGTTTGCAATGCGCGGCAATCGCTGTGATTGAGCCGATAGCAAGGCAATGATCACCGCCGAGCAGCACCGGGAATTCACCGGCGTTGAGCGTGTGCGTCACGGCATCGCGCACCGCCACATTCCACGCCAGCGTTTCTGGCAGATGACGATAGCCACCCGACGGCGGCAACCACGGATTGGGTGGGCCGGAGAGATTGCCGTCATCGACAACATTTAATCCGCGTGCTGTCAAGGCATCGGCGAGACCGGCGACGCGCAGTGCCTCCGGGCCCATCGATGCGCCGCGAGAGCCCGCGCCAATGTCGGTGGGCGCGCCAATCAGGCGGAGGGTTCGGTTCGGCATTGTCATGCAACGGAATTGTAAGAGCGCGGCACCGGATGACGATTCGCCTGACGAGGCGCGTTGTCGGCATCGCGAGTGTTTTTGACGGGGGAATTTGTAGAGCAGCTTTGAGCTGAAAGCGCCTTTGATCAAGGGCTAGCGTCGGTAATATGCAATTATCGACTTTTTACTGAACGGACACTAGTGTCCGGTTAAAACTCGAACAAATTCAATTGGTTAGCCGAGAGTGCGTCGTTTTCGCGTGTTGTAGCCCCTTGCAGCAGGTCTTGCAATGTCGTTTTCTCGAACAGCGTGAGCGAGAGCAGCTGTAGCAAACCGTACAGCGAAGGTGCGAGTTTCAGGCGCTTCTTGATGATCGCAATGAGCACGTAAATCGATATTGCGATCCAGATTTGCGTCTTCACCGCGTTCTCGGTGGTGCCGTAGAACTTCTTGATGCGCAAGTGCTGCTTGACCCATTTGAAGAACAACTCCACCTGCCAGCGCGCCTTGTAGAGCGCGGCAATCGTCACCGCAGCCAGCTTGAAGTTATTGGTCAGCAGCACCAGTGATTTGCCCGTCTCGGGCACGATGAGATGGATGCGGCGGATCGTCTCGGGATAGTAGTCACGGGTGTGTTTACCGGTCAGGCGGATGCGGCAATCGGAGCGGATGCCGGCAGCGGCATTGGCCTCGCGCGTAGCCGGGTCTGAGGGCATGGAGGAGCTTCGTTCGAGCTGCGTGTTGTGTTTGGGTCGGGTCACAAAGAAGGCGCTCGCCTGATGCAATCGATACAGGCGCGTGAAATCAAGATAGCCGCGATCCATCACGTAGATCGCACCGGGCTCAAGCGACAATTTGTCGAATCCACGCACGTCAGCCATCCGCCCAGTGGAGAGATGGACGAAGCTTGGGATGTTGCCGCGCAGATCCAGGAGCGTGTGCAGCTTGATCGAGGCCTTCGATGATTGGGCACGGCCAAAGTGTGCCCAAGGAAACAGTGACAAACACAGATCGATGGTGCTGGCGTCAAACGCATAGACGCTGCCCGTCAAATCGACGCTGAAGGGCTCCTCAGCATAGAGCCCGCGCGCCTCATCAATCAAGCATTGTGCGAACTCGGCAAAGAGGCGCCAATCGTTGCGCTCATTGGCCTCGGCAAGCGTCGTGCGCTTGACTGGCGCAGACAAACCCATGTGATAGAGCTTGGCCACCTGGGCGCCCAAGCACAGCTCGATATCCCGAAGGCTCTCACGGTAGCAGAGCTGTGCAAAGGCCATGACACGAAACTGCTCGGCGCAGGAGAAGTGTTTGACGTAGTGATCGCCCTTGCGACGGGCAACGATTCGGTGAAATCGCTTCCAGGGCAGGAAGTCCATGATCTGCGCGAAGACAGTCTTGCCAAGGTACATGCGCTACTCCGGGAGTAAAGCGCGTAGCGTGCACCCAAGCACTTTCGTCGTTCAAGTCGGAGACACCCCCAGTCGCGTGCAAATGCTCATGCATAGGCGCTTCCAGCTCGGTACCCGCAGTTTTAACCGGACACTAGTG
>JANXUB010000120.1 GCA_025352105.1 Burkholderiales bacterium
ATACGTTGTGTCGCACTTACCCTACGTGAATGATTGCGGCGCCACCCCGGATACGCAATATTGCGAATCCTCTCGCGCGATGGGCGACGACAGCCCGCTGGGATTGGGGTACACCGGTACCTACAGCGTGAAATTCGCAGGCGCGCATCACGCAATTCACGAATTCAGGACGATCTATCCGCGCTTCACCGGGCCGCATCCGGTCGGGCCAAAATTCGTGCGCTACAACGTACCGGTCACGATCCAATGGCTATTTGTGAACGGCACGGATCATCCGCTGTGGTCGGTCACGTGGGACTGGTCAGCGGTGCCTGCGTCGGTTCCGCTGGCGCAACAAATCGAAGCCGATTCGCGCGGCCCGTACGGCGAAATGGATTTTGACGGTATTAACGGCAGCGGCAATGTGATTGGCGGTGTGGCGTGGGCAGTTAACCATCAGCGCTTCCTCACCACCAGTGCGCCATTTACGCTTAACGGCAACTGGACGTGGAATACGGTGGGTGCTGCCGCGATCCCGTACAACATGCTCTGGATTCATAACGCCAACGCGCAGATGGGCGTCGTGCAGACGGGTTTGCTGGCAACTCATGACGCGGGCAACGCGGGCTATCTCGCCAATATTCAGGGCCAGACGAGCGCCACAGTGACGCCCTGCGCAGGCTACGAGTCACACAAGATGCTCTGCACCTGGAACTGGCCCTATCAGAGCATTGAAAACAATTTCTACTACGGCGTCGGCGCTGTGGATGGCGGCCTAACCACCAATGGCCGTCGCTTCGCATGGGGCGTGAAACTCGGCGCTATCGGTCGCGACAGCTATTCAAACTACGTCGGAAACACGGTCACGCAGGCGCAGTAAAAAAGCTACAGCACCTTTGTCGTGCTCGGTGAACACAACCCCGGCGCGTCGGTGGATCCAACGATGGCGCAGGTGCGAGCTCAGGAAATGATTTTGAAAACCGCCTCGCCGGTCACCATGACAGCCAGTGTGGGCACGGTTGCCACGAGCGGCATCGCAGGGATCAGCCGCGTCGATTCCCAAACTTACAGTCGCCCCGGATACAACCCCGTTTATGCAACATGGGAGGTCACGGCAGCGAGCGACGCCGCGACCGTGAACTGGTCAAGCTCGGGCGGGGATGCATTGAAGAATCCGGTGTTGCGGGTGCGCGGCTACAGCAGCGCCACACCGCCGACTTCCGTGACTTTCAACGGGGCAACGCTGGTGGCGGGCACCGACGTGTTGATGAGCGTGGATACGGCTAACAGTGTGTTGTGGCTGACCCTCTTGCGCACCGCGTCGGGTGCCAGCAACACGCTCGCGATTGGGGCGGTTGCCGCGCCCCCGCCCTGCCGGATGGACATTGACGGCGACGGCCATGTCTACCCAACGACCGATGGCTTGATCCTGGTGCGGGTCATGCTCGGGCTGACTGGTACTGCGGTCAGCAACGCCGCAGTCGTGGGATCGCCACGTAGCACTTGGGCCGACATCAGGACGTACTTGAACGACAGTTGTGCGATGGGCTTACCTTAGTCCGACGGTAGCGAAACGCCGTGTTGCTATGATGATTTCAAATCAAACAGCACGGGGAGAGCGCGATGTCGTTCGCAGGCAAAGTCATTGTCATTACCGGAGCGTCAGACGGCATTGGTGCTGAGCTGGCGCGGCAACTGTCCATCGACAAACCAAAGCTCGTTCTCGCAGCACGCAGGCTTGCCGCTCTAGAGGCGGTCGCAGCACAGTGCGAAGTCGCTGGCGCGCAAACACTCTGCGTGGCGACCGACGTATCCGTCGAGGCAGATTGCCGCGCGTTGATTACCGCGACGGTTGAGAAATTTGGCCGGATCGACGTGCTCGTGAACAACGCCGGTGTGTCAATGCACGCCAACTTCAACGAGATCACTGACACGTCGGTTTACGAAAACCTGATGCGCATCAACCTGATGGGCAGCATCTGGCCGACGCATGCAGCGTTGACGCATTTGAAGGCGAGTAAGGGGCTCGTTGTTGCCGTCGCAAGTCTTGCGGGATTGGTCGGCGTGCCGGGGCGCACCACGTATTGCGCAACCAAATTTGCGCAAACGGGATTTTTCGAGGCGTTGCGTGTTGAGTTGCAACCAGAAGGCGTCGACGTCACCATCGTTTATCCCGGCGTCGTTGCGACCGAAATTCGGCGCAATGGATGGAACGCGAAAGGTGAAACGGCAGGTTCGTCGGGGTTAAGCGAAACCCATGCGATGAGTGTCGAAGAATGTGCTGGCTTGATCGTGTCTGCGATGCGTTCGCGCAAGCGTGAAGAGGTAATGAGCGCAAAAGGCAAGCTCGGACGCTGGATGAAACTGATCGCGCCCGCTAAAGTCGACGCGATGGCGCGGGCGGCGTTAGCGAAAGAACACTGATTGTTGGCCGAGTGTTCTGCTCCCTCTCCCTTGAGGGGAGAGGGTTGGGGAGAGGGTGACGGCACCTCGATGAGAGATGGTTGCTAATGCCACGAGCCCCTCACCCCGGCGCTCGCTAGCGCCAAGCGTGGCTCGCTCTCCCGCAAAGGGAGAGGGGACAGAACAGAACTACAAATACGCCGCAGTATTCCGCGTCTGCGCCGCAACCGCTTCGCGATATTCCGCCTTCAACCGCTCGACCAACACAGCCGTCGTCGGCACATCATCCATCTGCCCCACGCCTTGCCCCGAGCCCCAAATGTCCTTCCACGCTTTCACCGCGCCGCCACCGAAATTCATCGAGGTTTTGTCGGCGCTCGGCAGGTTGTCGGGATCCAGTCCTGCTGCTTTTACCGACGACTTCAAGTAGTTGCCGTGAATGCCGGTGAAGAGGGATGAATAGATGATGTCCTGCGCGGCGGAATTCACAATCGCGTCCTTGTAGGCGTCGACAGCGCGGGCTTCCTGCGTCGCGATGAAGCGCGTACCCATGTACGCGAAGTCCGCGCCCATCGCCTGCGCAGCGAGGATGCTCGCGCCATGCGCAATCGAGCCCGACAACGCAATCGGTCCGCTATAAAAACGCCGCACTTCACGAACGAGTGCGAATGGAGACAACGTGCCCGCATGCCCGCCCGCACCCGCGCACACGAGGATCAGACCATCGACACCGGCCTCTAGCGCCTTCTCGGCATGACGAATCGAAATCACGTCATGCATCACAATGCCACCCCACGCGTGCGCCTGTTTGACCACATCGCCCGGTGCTCGCAGGCTCGTGATCAGCATGGGCGCTTTGTACTTTTCGCACATCTGCATGTCATGATCGAGACGGTCGTTGCTCGCGTGCACGATCTGGTTCACGGCGTATGGTGCGATACGTCGATTCGGTTCTGCGGCACGCGCCGCAGCGAGCTTTTCAGTGAGTTCGGCGAGCCAGTCATCGAGCTGTTCTTTGGGGCGTGCGTTCAACGCCGGGAACGCGCCAATCACGCCGGCCATGCATTGCGCAAGCACAAGCGGTGGATGCGAAATGATGAACAGCGGTGCGCCTATCACGGGCAAACTGAGTTGATTCTCTAAAAAAGCGGGCATTGACATATAGAAGATTGCTTACACTTGTTGGCTAACTGAAATTCAAAAAATACGTCGAGTAATTGAGGCAATTATGGACTTACGGTATTCACCCGAGCAGCAGATTTTCGAAAAAGAGGTGCGCGAATTTACCCGCGAAAATCTGGATCCCAATGTCGCCCGCAAAGTGCTCGAAGGCTGTCGTCTGGAGCGTGAAGATTTTCTCAGTTGGCATCGCGCGCTGCACAAAAAAGGCTGGGTTGGCGTTGGCTGGCCGAAAGAGTTTGGCGGCACCGGATGGGACGCGACGCAGCAACATATTTTCGACGAAGTCACCGCGGACGCCGGTGCACCGCAGTTAATTCCGTTCGGTCTGCGCATGGTGGCTCCCGTCATCATGAACTTTGGCAACAAGGCGCAGCAGGACTATCACTTGCCAAAAATTCTCTCCGGTGAAAACTGGTGGTGCCAAGGTTACAGCGAACCCGGTTCGGGCTCCGATCTGGCCTCACTGAAGTGCAAGGCGGAGCGGGTCGGAGATCATTACATCGTCAATGGTCAGAAGACGTGGACGACGCTGGGTCAGCATGCGGACTGGATCTTTTGTCTGGTTCGCACATCGAGTGACGGTCGCCAGCAGGAAGGCATTTCGTTCCTGCTGATCGACATGAAAACGCCAGGCATCACCGTGCGTCCGATCATCATGCTGGATCAGGAGCACGAGGTGAACGAGGTGTGGTTTGACGACGTGAAAGTGCCCGTCGAGAACCGTGTCGGCGAAGAGAACAAGGGCTGGACGTACGCCAAGTTTTTGCTCTCACATGAGCGCACGGGCATCGCGGGGGTCGGTCGTTGCAAACGCATTGTGAAGCGCCTGCAAAACGTTGCAAAGAAGGCATTGGCGAACGGCAAGCCGCTGATCGAGGACGTGCGTTTTCGGGATCGTCTGGCGCAGGTGGAGATCGATTTGCGCGCGCTCGAAATTACGCTCTTGCGCGTGCTCGATGCCGAGCGCGAAAAACGGCAGCCGGGACCGGAAGCCTCACTCCTGAAGATCAAGGGCTCAGAGATTCAGCAGGTGTTGACTGAGCTCACGATGATGGCGGCCGGGCCTGCTGCGCTGCCGTACGTTCGCGAAGGCGACAACGGCGCGCCAGACGTCGAATGGCTCTCGGACGAAGCATTCCGCTACGCCACGGGCCACTACTTTAATTTCAGGAAGACCTCCATCTACGGCGGCTCAAATGAAATTCAGCGCAATATCATTACGCAACTGGTTCTGGGGCTGTAAATCATGAATTTCTCGTTGACTGAAGAACAAACTGCACTCAAAGATTCCATCGGCAAATTTCTCGAACGTGATTACACGTTTGACGATCGCTGGAAAGTCATCAGGTCGCCCGAAGGCTGGTCACGCGAGCACTGGAATCAGCTGGCCGAAATCGGCCTGATGGCGCTGCCCGTGGCCGAGGCCGACGGCGGGCTGGGCGGTGGCGTTGTCGACACGATGGTGGTGATGGAACAAATCGGCAAAGGCCTCGTGCTGGAGCCGTATCTGGGCTGCGTGGTGCTGCCTGCTGCGCTGATTAAGGCGGCGGCCGGTACGGAGGAGGCGCAACGCACAAGCCTGAGTGAAGGCCTTGCAAGTGGCGAAACGCTTTACGCATTTGCGCATACCGAGCCGGGACAGCGCTACGAGCGCGCGTCGGTTGCGCTGGCCGCGACGCCGCAGGGTGATGGCTACGTTTTGAGTGGCAAGAAGATTTCCGTGCTGGGTGGCGATTGCGCGGACGTGCTGATCGTCTCGGCGAAGGTGCCGGGCGACACCGAGGCCTCGCTCTTCGTCGTACCCGCAACCGCAGCAGGCGTGACGCGGCACGCTTACCCGATGCAGGACGCGCAGCGCGGTGCAGATATTCAATTTTCGAACGTGACGGTGGGTGCAGATGCGCTTCTAGGCGCACGCGGCAAGGCGCAGGCTGCGATTGACTACGCGCTCGACGTGGCTTGCGCCGCGCTCTGTGCCGAAGCCGTTGGTGCCATGACCGAGCTTCAAAAAATCACCATCGAATACCTCAAAACGCGCAAGCAATTCGGCCGCGCACTGGGCACCAATCAGGCCTTGCAGCATCGCGCCGTGGATATGCTGATGCACGTGGAAATGTCACGCTCAATGGCGCTGGAAGCAGCGGTGTCGGTGGACAACCCCGACGCGGCAGCACGGGCCAAAGCGATCTCGGGTGCGAAAACTTTGGTGAGTCAGGCTTGCCGTTTCGTCGGTCAAAACGCGGTGCAACTGCATGGCGGCATCGGCGTCACGCACGAGCTGAATACGTCGCACTACTTCAAGCGACTAACGATGATCAGCGTGACATTCGGCGACGGCGACTGGCATCTGGCGCGTTATGGGGATGCATTGCTTCACGCTGCGTAGGCGCTGCTTCGCTTACAGCTTTTTCCCGAAAGCCCGTTTGCAAAGCGGCTGGCGGCGAAATTCGTCAATAGTCGATAAGTGAGCTTTACTTGATGTAGCCTTAATGCGGAGGCTGTTTAACCGAAAAGCTGAACGCGCGATTTCGCTACGTTTTACTTCGCCAATTCCTGAAGCCGTGTGAGTCGCGCCTTTTCGCTCTCAACAAACCAGGCATCGGCACCGAGCACACTCGCGGCTTTCGCGAAGTAGGGTTTGGCTTCAACTGCGCTACCCTGCGCGAGATAAATCTCGGCAATCTCCTCGTAAACATAACCATCCGGCGCATTCGCCTCGGTCATGTCCTTCTCCAGCCGCAGCTGCATCGCGAGCGCTTCGTCGTACTTTTTTTGTAGCCGCAAAACGTTCGCGACCTGCCACTGCGCAACGCGAATTTGCGCATCGCTTCGCGTCAACTGAAACGCTGTCAGCGACGCCCGAAAATACTTAATCGCAGCGTCCAGATTGCCGCGTTCGCGCTCGGTGTGGCCCATGTTGTTGGCGAGCGAGCCGCGCCAGCGCAGCGCACGCGGCACGTTGGTGGACATCGCGAGCGCCATCGCACGTTCGTTCCAGCGCATCGCCTCCTCGGGCGGATCGACGATGCCCAGCATGTGGGCGGCGTCAATCGCCAAGAGCGTGATCTTCTCGCGATCGGCGAGCTGCCACGCATCAAAAAACAGCGGACGTGCTTTCGCGGGATCACCCGCCGAGCGCCATGTTCGGCCTCGTTCCAGCAGGTAGCGCACACGCGTGGCGGGCCTCGTCTTTTCCGAAAGGCGCTTCTCAATCGTATCGAGTAACGTGTGTGCCTTGTTGAACTCACGACGCAGACTCAGCGTCCGCGCGATCTGGGTTTCGACCTCCAGCGCATCATCGCCAGATTCACTTTTGAGCGCTTCACGAAAGCGCAGCTCGCTCGCGCCGGGCTGATCGTAGTCCCACAGTGCATCAATATCGACGGCCACTACCCCTCCGCTCAGTGATCCCAAAAATCCCACAAGCAGAGCGACGGCGGTGCGATTACGTACCGCCAAGTTGTCCGCCATCGCGCCGCTCCAGAGTCTCGATGTCGCGCAACTTCGCATAAAAATTGCTGCCAAGCCGAGCGTACGGCCTGAGGTCAAGGTGTTTGAGCACATCAATGCGGTGATTGAGGCCGCGCTTCTCACCGACGTACACGCGCTCATCAATGTGCACCTGCACGACCTCACCCATCACCCACGTGCTGCGTCCGAGCGCGATACCTTCGCGCAATACACATTCGTACGCAACAGGCACGCCCTCGACGCGCGGTGGTTTCACCCGTGTTGACGCCGCAGGCGTGAGCCCGGCATGCGCAAATTCGCTCTCGCCGTGCGGCAGCGGATCGCTCGAACGTACCATCGACTCGGCTAAAAATTCCGGCACGATATTGATCACGAATTCTTTCGTCTCGCGAATGTTCGCCCACGTATCCTTGAGTTCATAGTGCTCGTTGGTGCGATCCTCGCCGCGCGGCCCGCAGCTGAATCCGAGGATCGGTGGCGTCGCCGAACACACGTTGAAAAACGAATACGGTGCGAGATTCGTCTGGCCATTGGAATCGATGCTGGACACCCAGGCGATGGGGCGTGGAATGATCGCGTCGCGCAGCACCAGATACATCTCATCGGGCGTGAAATCGGCGGGCGAAAGAGAAATCGTGCTCATGCGTTATTGCAGTAAAAATTGCTTGACGGAAATGATCGTGGGTTCATCCATGATCATCGGCGCGTGGCCGGTATCGGCAATCGTGATTGCTCGCGCATCGGGATGTGTCGCCACCATCTTTTCAAGCGTTGCCGCACTCAGCAAGTCCGAGTTCACACCGCGCAGAATGAGCATTGGCTGTTTGATCGCGCCCCACAACGGCCACATGTCCGCCGCAGTTTGCTTGAGACCAGCACGGAATGCATCACCAATTTTCGGATCAGTCTTGAATTCCCATTGGCCGTCCGGGCGCTGTTGAACCGAGGTTTTCACCATGTGATGTTTCTGCTCATCCGTCAAAGGGCCGAACGTTGCGTTGATCGGCTGGATGGCCTCGAACAGCGCCATGTAGGTGGGAAACAACGGCGTCTTGCCAACGTACGCTGCGATGCGATCCAGCGATGCGCGCTCGATCACCGGGCCGATATCGTTGATCACGAAGCGGCGCATGTTGCAACCTGGCGTGGCGGCCATTACCATCCCGATTAAGCCTCCCATCGAGGTGCCAACCCAGTCGTACGTCTGCACGCCAAACTCGGTCAACATCGCGTTGATTGCCTGAACGTAGTGCGGAATCGTGTAGTGCTCGACGCTGGCAAACCAGTCGCTCTCGCCGCGACCCGGAACATCCGGGCAGAGCACACGATAGTCGCTGGCGAGCGCGTCAGCCAGCACGTCAAAGTCCCGCCCGTTGCGCGACAGGCCGTGTACACACACAGCAACACGCGGATTTTTGCTGTCTCCCCATTCATGTACTGCCATGTGCTTGAGCACGCCATCAACAGGAAAGGCGACGTTGGATCGTCGATGCGGCTTCGGAATCATGAAAGCTCCAGATCGGAAAACAAAACACCGTCGCGGTCGGCGTAACACCAGTCGCCCGGCTTGATCGTGACGCCACCAAATGCGAGCGGCACATCGAAGCTGCCCGCGCCCGTCTTTTTGCTTTTTACCGGGCACGTGCCCAGCGCACGAACGCCAATCGCGCACGCATCAATCTCGTCAGCGTCACGAATGGGCGCGTTGAGCACCACCCCCGCCCAGCCGTTTTGCTCAGCTAGCTTGCCGAGATTTCCGCCAAGCAGCGCGCAACGCAGCGACGCCCCACCATCGACGACCAGCACCCGTCCGCCGCCCGCGCTTTCAACGGCGCTGCGCACGAGAGAATTGTCTTCAAACACCTTCAACGTCTTGACCGGGCCGCTGAAGCTGATGTGCTTGCCGTAGCGGCGAAAGTTTGCGGCGAGCACACGCAAACTTCCGTCAACGAGCCTCGGTTCGTGTGCATCGCAAAGGTCGGTGGTGGCGGGCATGGTGAACGGGGGGAAAATGCAATAGGCAAAGCATACTTGACGCGATGCTAATTTTTGTCGTGCACTCGGAGTCGGCCTCGGTGAAGTCTTGCGCAGTCACGCGATCCTGTGGCGACTAAGCAGGCTGTTTGCAGGGAAATACAATCAGCGGATGAACTCATCATCTAAACCTCGCGTAGCTCTGATTGCGGCGGTTGCGAACATCAATCAGGCAATTGGGTGCAAAGGCCGAATCCCTTGGCACATTCCCGACGATCTGAAGTATTTCAAACGCATGACCGTGAATCACAGAGTAGTTATGGGGCGCCGTACGTGGGAGTCGCTTGGAAAGGCGCTTCCGGATCGCGAAAACGTTGTTGTGAGTAGGACGCTTTCCCTCCCTGAGCCAATCGTGGTTGTTCGGTCTGTCGAAGACGCATTGTTGCTGCCGAACGCAAGTGACCCCGTATTTGTGATCGGCGGTGCGGAAATATACAGCGCTGCGTTGCCATTTGCACATGACCTTTATTTGACGGAACTTACCGAGACCTTGCCACCAGAGGCGGACTGTTTTTTCCCGGCGTGGGATCGCGGCCAGTTCAAAGAGATGTCGCGCGAACGCCATAAAAGGCCGCCAGGAGAGATTGAATTGTTTGACTACGATTTCGTGCACTACGTACGTTCGTGAGTATCGGTGAAATAAAGGCCAACACTGCGCCTTCGCGTTCCGCGTTCCGCGCTGGCGTGCTCGAATGCCTGGCGTTGATCCCATCCTATGTCCCGTTCGGTCTTGTTTGTGGCGTCGCGTCGGTGCAGGCGGGCCTCGGTGAATGGGGGGCCGTGGCGCTCGCTGCGTTTGCCTTTGCCGGATCGTCGCAGGCGGTGCTCACGCAGTTTTTGTCTGGCGGCGCGCCATTGATGATTGCTGTGCTTTCAGGGTTGGTGGTGAATTTGCGCATGGCCGTTTACAGCGCCGCTATCTCACAGCGGATTGCCGGAGCGAGCCGCATGGAGCGTGTGCTGTGGGCGGCGTTTCTGGTGGATCAGACCTTTATTTCAAACGAAGCGCGGCGTTCGCGCGGCGAGTATGAAGATCATCCGCTCCCGTTCTACCTCGGCTGCGCATTCACGCTGTGGCCGTGGTGGGTTCTGATGAATGCGATTGGCGCGTTTGCGGGCGCGAAATTGCCGACCAGCTGGCAGCTCGATTTCACGATTCCACTGTCGTTTGTGGCGATGGTGGTGCCGCTGCTCAAGTCGCGCGGGCAAATCCTCGCGGCGAGTGCGGGCGGCGTCGCTGGCGTAATGCTCTACGCGATGCCGCTCAAAACGGGGCTCATCGTGGCCTGTGTGTTCGGCACCTGCGTCGGCATGCTGGTGGATACGATGCTGACGAAACGCACTGTATCACCCGGAGCGGCACGATGAACTGGGGTGGTTTCGGAACGCTCGACGGTTGGCTCGCGATTGCAGGTCTGGCGATTGGGACGTTTGCCATTCGCTATTCGTTCATCGGTTTGCTCGCCGGACGAAAACTGCCGCCGCGCTTCGAGCGAGCGTTGCAACTAGCTGTTCCCGCGATATTCGCTGCGCTCGTCGTGCCGCTCATTTTGTTGCACGCGGGCGAGTTTAATTTACAGCTGCGCTGGCCGCATATCGTCGCGGCGCTGATCACCGGCATTTACGCTTGGTGGCGCGGCGGCATGTTGATTCCGCTGGTTATTGGCATGGCAACGCTGCATGGACTGCTGAGGCTCGCGGCGTGAGAGCTCACATTCCGCCTGTTGTATTCACGTTTTACGCGTTCCTAGCCTTGATTCATTCCAGCCAACAGTTGAGGCAATTTTTCTGCCGCTGGTCCTGCGCTTTTGCTGAAGCGTTGCAGCAACGCGAGTTTGTCTGTTTCTTCTGGTGTCACGCGGCTGGCCATGACTGAAAAGGCGTCGAGACGGGAGCGGCCAATCCAGCTGCGCAGCTCCGGATTTTTTGACCAGCGACGCTGGTTGGTCATGCCCACGGCTAGCATCGTGAGCCAGTGAAACGGCTGATCCGGCATCGGAATCACTGCGCAGAGTTCATTCATCTCCGCCTCGGAGAGACTGGCCCCATGGAGCGCTTCAACGTGGGCGATAAAAGCGGCGCTGAACGTTGGTTGAAACGTTCGCACCATCTGCGGAGTGATTTTGTTGCCAGCGAAAACTGGCACGATGGGTCGCCGCTCGACCGCGCTGGCGGAGCAATCCACATACAAACGATTCGGGTCAGAGGCGACCGTACCCTGCGCGAGAACGATGCAGTCTTTCTCAATGCGCTCGATACGACCCAGGCGCACGATATTTTTGATTTGGCGAAGCTCTGTCAACTCGGCTTGCGAAACCACAGCGCCGTGGTACATGCTGGGCTGAATGTTCGCGTCGAGCCGCAACAGTTGGCCAGCGGCCTCCAGCTTTACAAAGAGATCGGCCACTGATTCCGACTGCGCGACGGCTTCCATCTGGATGGCAAAAGCGCCATACGATTGCGCAAAAAACTCGTCACCAGGCTGCACATTCGCGCGATCCTGCAGCCACGCGTCACGCGGCGTGATCCAGCAAATATCGTCGGGCGCAACGCCGTTGTCGAGCAGCCAGAGCACCGCATCAATGCCTGTCTTTCCGGCACCAACGACGACGTAGCCCGAGGGTGGATGTTTTACGCGTGGCAACTCGTTCAACGGAACACATTTCACGCCGGGGGCAATCGCGTATTTTGGCGGATGCGTGGATGGCACTGAAGTGTTAAGGTAAGACGTATCCACGATTTTCCTGCGCACGCTGACATTGCGAGTTTCGGCTGACAGCAAAGACTTGAATGTGTGGTCGTCCACGTAGTCGCCCACGTAGTTACTCATCGGAAAATATTGCACGCGACCCGATGCCAGAAACGCTTGCATGAGCTGCTCGTAATAGCTCACCAACTCAGCGCTCGTAGCGCGGTGGCACATGCCCCGACTCAGCCGCGTCGTATCGCGTGCGTCGCCACCCAATGTGCGCGAATTGACGCCTTAGTACGCCGATGGCTGGTGCAGCCGAACGAACGGATAAGCATCGTTCCAGTGGCCACCCGGCCCGTGATGGCGATCAACGATCACCATCGTGGCGTCGGTCTCATGAAAGAGCGTATCGGCGAAAGCCATGCCGACGGCACCACTCCCGATGATGAGGTAGTCGGCGTTGAGGGTGTTTTGTGGCGTCATTTCTGTGTGCGAGCCTGACGGATGGGAAAGTTCATTCGTGACGGTATTTTGCAACGCACTCTTATCAACGGCTTAGCCGTTTACAGAAGCGTATTCAAAGCCCGCTTTTGTGTATCGATGTCTTCTCCACGCCGCTTCGCCAGATCAGCAAACTGGTCGTCACCCAACTTGCCGACGGTAAAAAACTGCGCCGCCGGGTGCGCAAAGTAGAAACCGCTCACGCTCGACGCAGGCGTCATTGCGTACGACTCGGTGAGCGCCATGCCGATTGCACCGGCGTTCAGCACGCGGAAGAGGTCAACCTTTTCGCGATGATCCGGGCAGGCGGGATAACCAGGCGCTGGGCGAATGCCACGATATTTCTCTTTGATGAGCGCTTCGTTGTCGAGCTTTTCATCATGCGCGTAGCCCCAAAAATCTTTGCGCACGCGCTCATGCAAATGCTCCGCGAAGGCTTCCGCGAGGCGATCCGCAAGCGCCTTGAACATGATGGAGTTGTAGTCGTCGCCAGCTGTCTCGAACGCCGCCAGCCGTTCATCACCGCCAAGCCCTGTCGTCACCGCGAACAGGCCGAGGTAGTCGGCGTAGCCGCTGTCGCGCGGCGCGATGAAATCAGCGAGTGCAAAATTCGGTCGACCCGCTTCTTTTGCGTTTTGCTGACGCAGCGTGTGAAAGCGCATCGCTACATCGGTGTGGCCGCCATCAGCGAACACAATGATGTCATCACCGTCGCTTTGCGCGGGCAGCAAGCCGTAGGATGCATTCGCCGTCAGCCACTTTTCCTGCACGATGCGCTTCAACATCGCCTGTCCGTCGCGGAACACTTTTTGTGCTTCGTCGCCGACGATTTCGTCGTTGAGAATTCTTGGGTAATTCCCGGCGAGGTCCCACACCAGAAAGAACGGCGTCCAGTCGATGTACGGAACGAGGGCCGACAGCGGGTAATTCGTGAGTTGATGCACGCCGGTGTGCTTGGGTGTCGGCGGCGTGTAGTGCAAATGATCGCCAGCGAACGGGAAAAAGCGGTTGGCCCGCGCGACTTCCAGCTCCAGCAACGGCACTGTCTTTTTATTGGCGTGACGCTCGCGAATGACCGCATAGTCGGCCGCGGTGTCGGCCACAAACTGCGGCTTCATTTCATCGCTCAGCAATGCGGTGGCGACACCGACTGCACGCGAAGCATCGACCACATGCACCACAGGATTGCGGTAATTCGGCGCGATTTTGACCGCAGTATGCATGCGCGAGGTGGTTGCGCCACCGATCAGTAGTGGCACATGAAAGTCCAACCGATCCATCTCTTTGGCGACGTACGCCATCTCTTCGAGCGAGGGTGTGATGAGGCCCGATAGCCCGATGATGTTGGCGTTCGAGTCCTTCGCCGCTGCGAGAATCTTGTCGCAAGACACCATCACGCCGAGATCGATTACTTCGTAGTTATTGCACTGAAGCACCACGGCCACGATGTTCTTGCCGATGTCGTGCACATCGCCTTTCACCGTTGCCAAAACGATCTTGCCTTTGGTCTTCGCTTTGGTGCCAAGCAAGCGCTTTTCTTCTTCAATGAATGGCACCAGATGTGCCACGGCCTGCTTCATCACGCGCGCTGATTTCACCACTTGCGGCAAAAACATTTTGCCCTGACCGAACAGATCACCGACCACGTCCATGCCTGCCATCAGCGGGCCCTCGATCACTTCCAGCGGTCGAGAAAATCCTTGTCGTGATTCCTCGGCGTCTTCAACGATGAAGGTGTTGATGCCCTTGACCAGCGCGTGCTTCAGACGCTCATTCACCGGCAGTTCACGCCACGACAAATCCTCAACGCGAACCTTGCCGCCACCTTTGACTTTTTCAGCCAGCAACAACATGCGCTCGGTCGCATCTTGACGACGGTTCAGCACCACGTCTTCGCAGTGCTCACGCAGCTCCGGTTCCAGTTCGTCGTAAATGCCGACTTGCCCCGCGTTGACGATGCCCATGGTGAGCCCGGCCTTGATCGCGTGGTACAGGAATACCGTGTGCAGCGCTTCGCGCACGTGATCGTTGCCGCGGAAACTGAACGACATGTTCGAGATGCCGCCGGAGGTCTTCGCGCCCGGCAAATTCTGCTTGATCCAGCGCACGGCTTCGATGAAATCGACGCCGTAATTGTTGTGCTCCTCAAGCCCCGTCGCGAGCGCGAACACATTCGGGTCGAAGATGATGTCTTCAGGCGGGAAACCGACGGTTTCAACCAGAATCTTGTAAGCGCGTTCGCAGATTTCAATCTTCCGCTGATAGGTGTCAGCCTGACCTTTTTCGTCAAACGCCATGACCACCGCTGCGGCACCGTGTCGACGCAGCACTCTCGCCTGCTTGATGAAATTCTCTTCGCCTTCCTTCATCGAAATCGAGTTGACGACGCTCTTGCCCTGCACGCACTTCAGGCCCGCTTCGATCACGTCCCACTTCGATGAATCGATCATCACCGGGACGCGCGAAATGTCCGGCTCGGTGGCGATGATGTTCAAAAACTTCATCATCGCGGCCTTGCTGTCAAGCATGGCTTCGTCCATATTGACGTCGATGATCTGCGCGCCGCTGGCGACCTGCTGCCGCGCCACTTCAACCGCGCCCGCATAGTCGTCGTTAAGGATCAATTTCGCGAATGCGCGAGAGCCGGTAACGTTGGTGCGTTCACCGACGTTCACAAAAAGGGATTCGGGGCCGATTTCAAGCGGTTCGAGGCCGGAGAGGTGCATGGTCGTGTTCATGCACGTATTTTCTATGAAATGCTTGTTTTAGCCCCTCTCCCTTGAGGGGAGAGGGGTTGGGGAGAGGGTGGCGGTCGCAGTAGCAGCGTCGGCTGAGTGTGCAAGCGTCCCCCTCTCCCCAACCCTCCCCCACCAGGGGGGAGGGGGTAAAACTACCCCACCGTGTAATTCAGCGCCAAGCGCCCACCGTCCGGGTAAATGGTCTGGCCTGTCAGATAGCTCGACTCATCGCTCGCCAGAAATAGCGCGACGTTCGCGACTTCGCCCGGCTCACCCAAACGACCCATCGGCGTGCGACTCATGACCTTTTTCTTCGCCTCCTCGCTACCGAGCACTGCTTTTTTGGCCAACTCGGTGGCAATCGTGCCGGGACCAATGCCGTTCACGCGAATGCCGTGCGGTGCGAGGCCCATCGCCATGACCTTCGTGAGCTGATTGACACCGCCTTTGCTGACGACATAAGGCACCTGATTTGGGATCGCGAGCACGGCGTTGACCGAGGACATGTTGATGATGCAACCAGCTGTCTTCGCGCGAACCATCTCGCGCGCAACCGCCTGTCCGCACAGGAACATGCCTTTCAGGTTCACTCGCAACACGCGGTCAAAGTCTTCTTCGGCCAGGTCCAGGAAGTCTGCGGCATGTGTGATGCCTGCATTGTTCACGAGCACATCGATTGCGCCGTATCGCTCGACTGCCGCTGAAACCAGACGCTCAGCGCCCTGTTTGCTTGAAACATCGGCCTCAACAAAATGCGCGTCCGTCGCCTCTGTGAGTGCTTTGACGTCGGCGACAATCACCCTCGCTCCCTCGCGGATGAAAACCCGGGCGCAGGCCGCGCCGATGCCGCTCGCGCCGCCGGTGATGATGCAAACCTTGTCTTTCAGTCGCATTTTTATTCCTCTTTCAATTCGTCAATTCTCGCAAGGTGCCAGCGCAAAACGTGCAGCAAATTCGCCTCAGACGCGATGCCCCGACCTGCAATGTCAAACGCCGTTCCATGATCCACGCTCGAACGTAGGAACGGCAATCCAATCGTGACGTTCACCGCGCTATCGAGCCCCAGCAATTTCACCGGGATCAACCCTTGATCGTGATACATCGCGAGCACCAGATCAAACTCGCCAGTGCGCGCACGCATGAAGACGGTGTCGGGCGGCAAAGGATCGGTCACCGAAATGCCCTGAGCCCGGGCCGCTGCAATCGCTGGAACCAGCACGCGCACCTCGTCATCGCCCAGCATGCCACCCTCGCCCGCATGCGGGTTGATGCCCGCAACCGCAATGCGTGGCTTCGTCTTGCCAAGCCACCGCCCCGCCGCATGCGTGAGCTGGATTTTTTGCAGAACGAGTGCTGGCGTCAGCGCTTCTAGCGCCTTGGCCAGCGGCAGGTGAATCGTTGCCAAAACAACTTGAAGGCGCTCGCTCGCAAACATCATCGCAAAGCGATCCGTGTCTGCCAAACCCGCAATTCGTGCCAAGATTTCCGTGTGCCCCGGCTCGTTAACACCCGCAGCACGCAGCGCAAGTTTGTTGACCGGAGCGGTGGCCATGCCGCAGGTGCGGCCCTCCATGCAGAGTTCTGCTGCCGCAATGATGGCGCTGTAGGCGGCCTGCCCAGCCTCTGCTGAAACGCGCCCCAACGGCGGTAGTGACGACACGCTTCGCACCGGATACAAAGCAATATCGTGTTGATGAAGCTCCGGTATCGGTTGCCGAAGATTGACCGGTAGTGCGCGAAAAGTAGGTGCGTAGCGCGTTAGTGCATCCGCCAGAACCAGCGGGTCGCCCACCACGACCACGCGGTCGCGCAGGATGGCATCATGAGCCAACGCTTTGGCGACAATCTCTGGGCCCACCCCGCCAGGATCGCCCATCGTGAGCGCAAGCGGCTTTTGCGCCAGCGCGCTCATTACTGCGAACGGCAACGCGCGAGATAAAGCCGCGTCGCCCCGTCTAGCCCGTGCCACAGCGCATCCGCAATCAGCGCGTGACCAATCGAGACTTCGTCCGGCGCGACTTCGGCGATGAAGTCGGGCAGGTTGAGCAGATTCAAATCGTGACCCGCATTGACACCGAGTCCGAGCGCTCTGGCTCGCGCCGCTGCTCGCACGAATTTTTGCAACGCGTCGTTCGCTCCACTCGAACCGCCTGCTGCAAAAGCCACTGCATAGGGCTCCGTGTACAACTCAACACGATCCGCCCCGGCCGCGTGTGCGGCG
>JANXUB010000127.1 GCA_025352105.1 Burkholderiales bacterium
ATCTTGCTGAATTTGCTTACCGTTTCAACCGCCGCTACGACCTGCCCGCCATCGTCCCGCGTCTGATTCATGCAATGCTTCACACTTCACCCCTGCCTCGACGTGTAATCTGCCTGTCTGAGGCACGTAACTAATCAGGAAGCCGAATGTGCGCAGGCGATCAGCGAGCGCAACCGCATGGCGTCCGCCCGCCAGCATGGGCACGGCGAGACCGTACGGCGGCACCGAGGTGATGACGCCCGCCTCGACGTATTTGCCGCCCGCCGCGTCGATCAGCGCCGCAGCCTTTTGCTTGGTGCCGGGTGAGGCGGAATTGAGATCGAGAAACACCGTGCCCGGACGGATCGTGCGGGCGATCTCTTGCGCGACAGCGAGCGTGTTGGACGCCGTGACAGCGGACATGATGAGCGTTGCTTTAGCGCACACGACGCTCGCTGATTCGCACGCTTCAACGCCGTGCGCCGTAGCGTGCAACCGCTGCGCGCCGCCGAACGCGGCATCCCCAAAAACAACGTCCCACGCGCCGACCCAGGCGACCCCTTTGGCCTTCAATCCGTTCGAAAGAATCTTGCCAACTTCGCCATAGCCGATTAAGCCAACATTGAGATTCATGATGGGGTATCCAGTGAACTATTGCTTCGGAATTTTCGCGCGCTCGATCACGTCGGCCCAGCGTTTGATGTCGCTGTCGAGGAGCGTGGCGAGTTGCTCGGGGGTGCTGCTTTGCGCGACGAGTGTCAGATCGGCAAGGCGTTGCTTAACGTCAGGCAGGGCAAGGATGCGGGTGATTTCGCGATTGAGTTTGGTGACGATTTCTTTGGGCGTTTTTGCGGGAACGGCTAGACCATTCCATGATGCCGCGCTGAATTTTGCGAGCGATCCGCCCGCTTCGTGCGCGGCGGGAATTCCGGGCAATTGTGCGGCGTGTCCGTCGCCCAACAACGCCAGAGGACGGAGTGCCTTCGATGCGATTTGTGGCATCAGCGGGCCCAGGATATCGACCATGGCATCGAGATTGCCGCCGCGCAGCGCGCTGATCACCGGCGGCGTGCCGTTGAACGGAACGACCTGCATGTCAACGCCTGCGGCGCTTTTGAAAAATTCTGCGGCGAGATTTTGGGTGGTGCCGACTTGCGGCGTGCCGATGTTTAACTTGCCGGGATTGCCCTTCGCGAACGCCAGCAGGTCATTCAAGGTTTTGAAGCGGCTGTTGTCGGCGACCGCGATGACCAGATCGAATGACGCGAGCTTTGAGACCGGCGCGAAATCCTTCCTCGTGTCGAACGTGAGCGACTTGAAGAGCGCCGCGCTCACGGCCGTGCCGCTGGAGATGAGCAGTATTGTGTGACCGTCGGGGTCGGCCTTTGCGACCTGCTCGGCCGCGATGATGCCGCCCGCGCTCGGCTTGTTTTCAACGATGACGGGTTGGCCCATGGCTTCGGCGAGCTTTTGCCCGACGGTTCGCGCGGTGATGTCGGCTGCGCCACCGGCCGCGTTTGGCACGATGATGCGGAGGGGTTTGCTCGGGAAGATTTGCGCGCTGACTTCAGCGGCGAGCGTCAACGCCAAGACGCCGAAAAGCGCGCAGATCAGAGAGCTGAGCAGAGAACTGAGCAGAGAACGAAGCGGGGAGATACGCATACGACGACTTGCCGACGCCTATCATTTCGACGGCGTCGAATCATTGAACAAGTCGCAATTGTCGCGCAGACTCTCGCCGCAACGTCGGGGGAGTTGAGAAAAGAAAACGGAACGTGGCCGAGCAAAAAATGCCCTGCGGACGTCCCGTTTCATCTGACCAACCCTGCGCACTCCCGAAGGTGGCGCAGGGTGAAAGGCTAAGCGACTATTCGCCGCCCTGTGCCGCTACTGTCGCAGCATATTCAGCCTGCTTGGCGGCGCGGCGAGCGGCGCGGTTGCCACCGTCGGCGGGTGCCGTTGTGGCTGGACCTGCCATGCGTTCCGCGCGTTCCACATGACGTGGCGCGCGGGCTTCATGCTCGAACGCACGCGCAGGACGTGGGGAGTATTCCGCGCGCTCTGTGCGCTCGAATGGCTCCGAACGCTCAGTACGTGGGCGTGGTGCGTATTCGCCGCGCGGGGCCGTTGCCCCGAAACCGCGTTGCTCGCGATCCGCACGCTCAGGATAGGCGCGCGGTGCGCGATCCGCAAACGGACGTGAATCACGATCACCGAACGAACGCGCTGGGCGATCACTACGATCACCGTAACCGGCAGAAGCACCAGCGTGCGCGCGGTCACCGCCATACGGGCGGCGCTCTTCGCGGCCTTCATACGGGCGTGGTGCGAAGTCGCCGCGTGGAGCCGCGAAGTCGCCGCGTGGAGCCGCGAAGTCACCCCGTGGAGCGCTGAAACGTGAGTCCGAACGACCACGATCAGCAACCGCTGGACGACGGTCTTCACCGCCGCCGAAGTTGCCACCTCCGTTACCGGCGTAACCACCAGCGCGTGGTGCGCGATCATTGTTGTAACCGCCGTTGTCGCGGCCATAAGATGGACGTGACGGTTGCTCGGAGCGACCTGCGTATGGGCTTGGAGCCGTTTCGGCGCGTGAGTTCGCGTCGGCGCGTGAGTTCGTCTCGGCGCGTGGATAAGCATCAGCACGCGGAGCAGAGTCACCATATGAACGCGGAGCACGATCACCATAAGACTGACGCGGCGCACCACGGTCAAAACGACCGCCACCGCCGCCACCGTTGTTACCTGCGTAACCACCACCATAACCGCCACCTTGCGGACGGCTATGTTGCGTCTTCGGCTCATGGCCTTCAACCACCGCTTCGTTGATGCGATTTTCGGTGAAGCGCTCAATGTTGCGAATCTTGAAACGATCACGGAAACCGGCGAGCGTGATCGCGAGACCCTGCTTGCCAGCGCGACCGGTGCGGCCGATACGATGGATGTAATCCTCCGGCTTCATTGGCAGGCCATAGTTGATGACGTGCGTGATGCCGGGGACGTCGATGCCGCGAGCGGCCACGTCCGTTGCGATCAAAATTTTGGTGCTGCCATCGCGCAGCGATTGCAGGCGACGGTTGCGCACGACTTGTGGCATCGCGCCGTGCAAACCAGCGGCCGCATAGCCCGATTGACGCAGCTCATCGGCCAGCTCATCAGTCTCGATTTGCGTCGCGGTGAATACGACGGCTTGGCCCATCGATTCGTCTTGCAGATAGTGTTCGAGGATCGCGTTTTTGTGCGCCATGTCGTCGTACCAATGCAGACGTTGCTCGATGTTTTGATGCATGTCTTGCGCGCTGGCGAGCTCGATTTTCTTAGGGCTGCGCATCACGTTCGACGCGAGCTGCATGATGCGCGGCGCAAACGTCGCGCTGAACATAAGCGTGCGGTCACGTTTGATCGTGGCAACGTGAATGGCTTCCAGATCCTCGGAGAAGCCGAGATCGAGCATGCGGTCGGCTTCGTCAACGACGAGCGTTTGCACGGCTTCGAGATCAATCTGTCCATTGCGGTTCAAGTCAAGCAAACGACCCGGTGTTGCGACCACGAGGTTCGCGCCGCGAAGATCCATCAGCTGCTTGCCGAAAGGCGTGCCGCCGACGACGTTTGCGATGCGAATGCCACGACAAAAACGCACGAGGCTGATCGCTTCTGCACCCACTTGTTGCGCGAGTTCGCGTGTTGGGCACAGGATCAGCACGCGGGGGCTGGCACCGGCGCGACGATTGCGCGCGGCTTGCTCGCCTTTGGACATCGGCGGCGTTTCCAGCAGCGCATGAATTGCGGGCAACAGGAAGGCGGCCGTTTTGCCGCTGCCGGTTTGGGCGGAGACCATCCAGTCGCCGCCGGCCAAAGCTGCGGGAATGGTTTCGGATTGAACGCCTGTTGGCTGTGTGTAGCCGAGCGCCTCTACGGCTTGCAGAAGCGCGGAATTTAGGTGGAGGGCGGCGAAGCCGTTGACTGCGACTTCAGCGTCAGCAGCCATGTCAACCACGTCGTCAAAAGACGCAGCAGCAGAATCGGTTTCAGCGAAATTGACAGAAACGGGCTCGAAAGCCACGTCGTTGTTTAGATTATCAGTATGCAAACTCATATGCTCTTGCGCGGCACAATGCATCGAGCGTTCATGCACATGCAAAAAGCAAATGCCAACGCTCGCACCGTACGGCGCAACCTTTTTAAAAATTTAGGACGAATGTTGTAGAAGACCGAAGAGAAACGCGTCGACCAACACTCGGAACTTGAGAAGCTTGATGAGCCTTTGACTAGAGTCGAGGCTAGAGCTTTTTAAGGTCAATCACCAAATGACTGATACCTTTCGGTGTGCATTTGGGAAGTTATGCGGGGCGATGCACTAATCAGCGAACGTACGATGCTTTTTCAAGCAATCATCAATTTTGGCATGTTGCAGCGCAAAAAGCTAGTCCCTGAACGAAAACTCTTGTTGAGCGATTGCTCAAACTCCGCTCGCCTCGCTAGCCGCGAGGGCTCGGCACTCGCCGAAAAAACGGGGCAATCGACACGACAACCAGCACAATCGCCAGCGGCAAAGTTGACACATAGCCCACATGCTTGAAGGCCAGCGCGCCCAGCACTGCTCCCAGCGCAAACGAAAAAATCAGCGAGCCCAGCACGCGCAGCCGGGTTCGGTTCGCGCGAACCAGCGGTGCCGTCGCCTCCTGCGTCCGGTTCCAGTAAACCAGTCGACCGAGCTCGATACCGATGTCAGTAACCAGCCCGGTGATGTGCGTGGTGCGAATTTCGGCATTGGAGATTTTGGTGACGAGCGCGTTCTGCAATCCCATCACGAAGCAAAGCAGAATCGCCGTCAGTGACACACTCACCAGCGTCTGCAACTGCAAGGTCGCGCCAACCAGCCCGAAAACGAGCAGCAGCAACGCTTCCAGCAACAGCGGCGCGGTGTAGGTCATGCTCGATGCCCTGCGCTTGGCAAAGTTCACCATCAGCGCCGTGGTCATCGCGCCGACTACGAACGCCGCCAGCGACAAAAGACCGGCAATGGCATGTGCCGTCTTGCCCAGCACCAGATCGTCTGCCGCCGCGGAGACGATACCTGTCATGTGCGATGTGTATTGCCCGATCGCGAGAAAGCCACCCGCGTTCAGCGCGCCCGCGACAAATGTCAACGCGACGCCAAGATGCAGATTGGCCCGTTGCGTACGAACGGACGCGGTGAGATTTGAGAGGTAATTAACGGGCACGACAGGACGTGTGTGTCAGACCACCGCGCTGATCACCACGCGAACAATCGTGATGATCGTTCCGACGAGCAGAACGGCGCAGATCACGCCGCCAATTGCGAAGTGCTTGAACGAGAGCCCCGGCGGCGGATTGGCGTGATCGGTGTCGCGCCCCAAGGCGGGTAACACGCGAAAAATCGTGCGGATCGCGTAGCCAACGCAGCGCAGGTGGTTGGTTTGACGAGGGGTTTCTGGATGAGTTGGCATGCGTCTTAGTGTAGCGGCTGCGATTACAGCTTTTGTGTAGATCGCTTATTTGGTGGGGACTAAACGTCACTTAGATCACTTGTCGGTTATTGTCATAATCGACGGGTAGCCCTCAGGAAGCAATCGTTTCCATGAAAAGCTGTTGATGTCAGCGCAGCGACCAAATTGGATAAACACGGCGCTAAACTGCCATCCAGGAAGTCATTCCTGCAAATTGCGTCCAATCCATTCAGCGGACCGACCCACATGCCCACCCTATTCGACAAATTAAACCTCAAAGATCATCGCGAAATAGTCGTGGTCAATGCGCCCGCGTCGTTTGAATCCGAGCTCGCGGCACTCTCCGGCGTCACCGTGGTTCGCGATCCGGGCAACGTGAAGATAGTTCGCTTTGCGCTGGCGTTCGCGACCACGCAAGCCGAGGTTGACCGTCTGACGAAGCTGCTCACCGCCAAATCCGAAGGCGACGCGCTCTTGTGGTTCGCCTACCCGAAGGGGACGTCGAAAAAGTACCAGTGCGATTTCAATCGCGACACCGGCTGGAGTCTGCTGAAAGCTGCGGGCTTCGACACGGTGCGCGCGGCAGCCATCGACGAGGACTGGTCAGCGCTGCGGTTTCGCCGTGTGGAATGCATCAAGTCAGGGAAGCGCTGACAACGAGCTGCGGCGTCGCACCGCTACATTTGCAGCATGCAGCAAAACTTTGACGCGATCATTATCGGAGCCGGTGCGGCGGGGCTTTTTTGCGCGGCGCGGGCGGGGCAGCGCGGTCGTCGCGTGGCGCTGATTGATCACGCTGAAACCATTGGCGAGAAGATTCGCATCTCGGGCGGCGGGCGCTGCAATTTCACGAACATTGGCACGAGTCCCGCGAATTTCCTCTCGCAGAATCCACACTTTTGTCGCTCGGCGCTGGCGCGCTTTACACCGCAGGATTTCGTCGCACTGGTGACGAAGCATCGCATTTCATTTCATGAGAAAACGCTGGGCCAATTGTTCTGCGATGAGTCGTCGCAGCAGATCATCGACATGCTGCTCGATGAATGCGCCAAGGGGGGCGTGACATTGATGCACCCCGTAACAGTGCAGCAAATTCACCGTGGAGACGGCTTCGTTGTGGATACTTCGAGCGGGCCGATCAGCGCGCCAAAACTCGTCGTTGCGACGGGCGGGTTGTCAATTCCGGCCACTGGCGCGACGGCGTTTGGCTATGAAATCGCGAAGCAGTTTGACGTTCCGTTAACGCCACTTTCAGCGGGGTTGGTGCCGCTTGCGCTGGATGCACCGGAACTTGAGCGTTATGGGCTTTTGTCGGGCGTGAGCTTTGATACGGTTGTGACAACTGAGGTTCCTGGCAACGGCAGCAACGCTGAATTTCGTGAGGCGGCGCTGCTCACGCATCGCGGATTGTCCGGGCCTGCGGTGTTGCAAATTTCGAATTACTGGCAACCGGGAAATCACGTCGCGTTTGATCTTTTGCCGGGGGTGGATGCGGGCGCGTGGTTGAACGAGTTGCGGGCGCGTCGTCCGGTTGTCACGTCGTTTGCGAAGGCGCTGACCGAGCATGTGCCGCAACGATTGGCGGACGCGTGGACGAAGGCGCACGCGCCTGAAAGTGGCGCAAAAGCGATCAACAATTGGACGCGTGCCGAGCTGGATCAAGTGGCAGCACTTTTGAAAGTGTGGCGACTGTTACCGTCCGGCACGTTAGGCTACAAAAAGGCTGAAGTGACGTTGGGCGGTGTCGACACCAAAGCGTTGTCGCAGCAGACGATGGAGGCGCGAAAAGTACCGGGATTGCATTTCATCGGCGAGGTGATGGACGTCACCGGATGGCTCGGCGGTTACAACTTTCAGTGGGCTTGGGCGAGCGCGGCGGCGTGTGGAGATGCCTTGTAGGAGCGGCTCCGCCGCGACCGACGATCTATGCGGTGCAAAATTGGGCCTCGGCGGAGCCGCTCCGACAAGATCAATAGCGATGTAAGGGTGCCAACGGGCTAGTGCCAGGGAGTGCGAATCCGGCTTGGCTAGTTGGCGGTAAACGGTTAAACCTTCGCGTCGGCGGGCGCTTTTTCACCTGTTGCGGGCTTGGTCAAAATGAGTTTGTTGGCTTTGGTAACACTCAGCAAATAGGTTTCACCGGCGTGAGCAATCTTCAAGGCTTTGCGACCTGCGGTCAGGCGTTTCAACGGCACGGTGTCGACTGCAACAGCACTAGTCACCGCGCGTTGCGTTGCCGTCACGGTGCGCGGCGTGACCACCCGCGTCTCACCCGAGCTGCGTCCAGCTCCGAGCGTGAGCGTGCCACGCGACGGCGCGCCACTTTCAACGGAGACTCGCAATGCGGCGCTGGGCTGTGGCTGATGATCGGACATGGATGAGCAAGTTCGCAGAGTGTTTGTGTGTCTAGGCTGAAATAGGGTCGAACGTTGAGCGGCAATCGGTTTTGTCGGTGGCGAAACGTGTCGAAATGAACCAATGCAGGAATATTACTGCAAATGCGAATACTTCGCAATAAGTTTGCTAATATTGTTTTATTGCCTTGGGGTGCGCGCTCAAAACGTTTTTATTGCCATTTCTATTTCTGAGGAATCCACCGCCATGCCCAACCCACAAATTCACGCAAGCCTTGCTGCTTACAGCGCACCTGACCGCCTGACGTGGATCGTCGAACTGATGAGCCGCTACGCCGCCGAGAAGGCCGACAGCCACGAGTGCCCGCGCCTCGCAGCGGCCATCGTGACACACCTGAAAGCGTTTCTGGTTGATCTGCCGACGCACGGCCAGTTGACCGACGCCGTGTCGCATTGGCTCGACGTCTGGGAGCCGTTGATGGAGCGCCATGTGGCGTCTCTGCGCGCGACGTCGCGTCACCCATTGGCGGACGCGACGAGCACGCTGTCGGCGCTGGTGACGCGCGCACGCTACGCGTAAGTGGCCGTACCGTGAACATCCAGCGCCACGGCTTGTGCCTCGTATCGGGCGAGTAAAGTGCGGCTGATTGCGCTGTTGATACCAGCAAGCCATAGCACCTTAGTGAGCGCATCAGCGACGGCGCACAGAGGGGCGATAACGGTCACCGAAGCGTGTTGTTCAGCTCGCGGTGTGCGGACGCCGATGATGGCTGTTTGCACCGCTGTGGTGTGTGCCTTTGGGTGGGTCAAGTAATAGTCCCCGCTGGTCGCGCAGCTCAATTCACGAAGATTAGCGATTGCAATTCGTTGACCGGGATTGGAAGGGTGGCGGAGCTGAATGCGGTGTTCAGTATTGCCGAACACGCGGAGATCACCGCCAGCGTTGACTACGCCAGTGCTCACACCGTGCTCAATCAAAACGCGGGTCGCCACATCGACTGCGTAGCCTTTAGCGATGCCACCCAAATCAATCCAGACCGGCTGCAACACTTCTACGAGGCACGATCCGCTCAAGCAAATGCTGCGGGCAAGCGTTGATTTAGCCGGTGCATTGCCGGCATTGGTCGGATGCGGCAACAAGTCATTGCGAACCATCGCGGGTGCGACAGTGGGATTAAAAATTTGATCGCTCTCGCGCTCGATGTTTAACGCGAGTTGCAGCACATTCCATGTATCTTGATCGACTTTCAAATGCTCGCCTGCACGGCAACGAGCAATCGCCTGCAGGTCGCTGGTCGGCTCATGAAAACTCATGACGCGATGGATGTGTGCGATTCGCGCGAAGGCCGCTTCAGTGGCGGCAAAGAAGGC
>JANXUB010000138.1 GCA_025352105.1 Burkholderiales bacterium
GCGACGGCGCAGGGGCGAAGGCGGACGACGGGGGCGGGGGCGGGCTGCTCGGCTTTGCGATGGTCATGCCGTCAAGCACGAAATCAAGCGAACTGGCCGATTGCAACTCAGCGGCCTTTGCTGCCGCTGCACTTGCACCGGTAGCCGTAGGTGTCTCGAGCGCAGCGAACCCTGCCGCAGCGGATGTTGCTGCGGCAGCCGTCACGACCGCGACAGGCGCAACGACTCTTGCTGCGGCACCGCCTTTGGTCGATGGCGGGTTAGCGCCAGCAGCGAGTGGGTGTCCGGGGAAGTGCGTCGCCGCGATAGTCGCAAGCTTTTGCTTGTACTCGTTGTTGCGATCAAGCGCCGTTACGTCGCCAGCGAGTTTGTCAAATACGTCACGCTTTCCCTGTGAGGCGTTGATTTCTGCAAGCTTGGTGGCGACATCAAGGCGGTGCGGATCCCGCAACAAAGCTTCGCGCAAGATTTCTTCGGCTTGCGCCTCGCGTCCGTAGGCGATGTAGACCTCGGCCTCGGCAACTGGATCAACCTCACCCGAATCAATGGTGCCCATGCCAGAGCGGCTGAACTGGCTCTGCACTGGCATGTCGTTAGTTTTGACTACGCCCAGCCCCGAGGTGCCGAACACAGTATCCGGGTTCATCGTGTTAACGACTGGTTCAGCCATTTTGGAATTGGCTGCTGACGACGGTGTTTTCTTGCGACTGCGGCTCCAGAGGAAGGCGCCCAGCAAGGCAAGGACACCCAACCCGCCAGCGGCGAGAGGCATTGGATTGTCGCCAAGTCCGTCCAAAAAGCTGGCTTCAGCCACGGGCGCTGTGACCGGAGCTTTGGCTACCGCTGTTGGCGCGACCGGGGGCGGCACAGGAGCCGGTGGTGGTGGCGGCGGCGCTACGACCGGAGCAGGCGCAGGAGCTGGCGTTGGCTCAGGCGGGGGCGGAGGGGGCGCAACAACTGGCGGTGGGGGCGGGGGCGGAGCCACGACCGGCGGAGGGGGCGGCGGAACCGGCGCGGGCGGTGGTGGTGGCGGAGGAGCCACGACCTTGGGCGGGTCAACTTTGGCGATTGCAACGGGGGCGACCGGCGCTACGGGCGCTGGCGGCGGTGTCGCTTTCGCCTTGGCTTGCGCATCGGCAAGTGCTTCGTTTTTGAGCGTGATGACTCGCTCTTGATCCCGCTTGATTTTTTCGAGCTGGGCGGAGCGTGACTGTTCTTCTTTCAACGCTTTTGCAGCGGCGACTTTGCTCTCTGTCGAGGAAGACGGTTTGCTGCGTTCGCCTTGCGATAGTTTCAGTTTATCGGCGGCGCTAGTGTTGCCGCCCGTATCTGCGACAGCACCCGACACTTTGCCGCTCGCACGTGCGGAGGGCTGATCGGCGGCAACGTATGGCACGGAGTCTGCGACTCGGGCCACATAGCCGCGCCAACTCGCCGTTTGCGCTCGGACTTCGCTGGTTGCGCTGTTTTGATTGATGGCTTGTGCATCGCTGCCTGACGGCACATTCAATGTGACGCCGGATCGCAGTCGGTTGATATTTCCGCCGATAAACGCGCCTGGATTGGAGCGTTGAATGGCGATCATCAATTGTTCAATGGTGACGCCGGAAGCGAGATTGCGCCCCGCTATTCCCGAGAGCGTGTCACCCGATTTGACCGTGTAGGCGCTGCCATCACTGGATGCAGTAGAGGCAGTGGAAGGCGACTGTGCGGCAGTTATGGGCGCGGAAGCGCTCGGCCTGCTTGCGGGAGCGGCTTGCGGTGCCGGAGCAGCGCGCGGTGGCATCGTCGGCACCGCAGGCTGGGTCGGCTCGACAGACTGCGCAACTGAAGAACCTGGCGGATCGAGCAGGAAAACATATTCCCGTACCAGTCGACCCGTGCTTGAGTTGACTTCCAGCAGCAGGTCGAGATACGGATCATTCAACGACTGGCTGCTAGTCAGGCGCAAATAGGGCTGACCGTTGGATCGCTTCTGTACCTGGGCGCGGATGGTCTGCACCACGCCCTGATACTCGACATTAGCCGCCCGATAGACAGCGGGCGACGCGATATTGGCTCGAATCGAGTCGACGTCTTCGCCTGGAGCAACAGACAAATCGACCTCGGCGACAAGCGGTTGGCCAAGCGGGGATGTCACGTTAAGACGCCCCAACCCCAGCGCACCAACATCGGTGGCAGCGATCAATCCGGCTAGTACGAGCGAAACTACGAGTGGTTTTTGGCGCAGCATGCCGCCCTCTTTATTCTGAAACTATAAGAAAAATAACATCATGGGGTTGCCGCTGCAAGCTCAGAATTAGCTTTAAGTTTGACAGCCCAAAAGCGAGCGCTCACTTCAAGGCCTTGCGACGTACATCTATACCCAATATATTGTGTTACGGGCTGGTTTGGAGCACCACATGTTGTGCATCAGGGGCATTGATCAACAATGTCAACGTCATACAACAGTTTTGTAGATTTTTCGCTACAAAGCGGCAATCAGTGCGTCGCCCATTGCCTTGGTTCCGATAACGCGCTCTCCTGACGTTGCAATATCACCTGTTCGCAACCCTGCGGCGAGCACGCCACGAACAGCTGTTTCCAGACGTTGCGCAAGATCAGCGCGACCAAACGTGTAGCGCATCATCATCCCGAGCGAGAGGATGGTGGCAATCGGATTGGCTTTATCCTGACCCGCGATATCGGGCGCGGAGCCATGAATGGGTTCGTACAAACCCTTGTTATTGGCATCCAGCGAGGCCGAGGGCAACATTCCGATGGATCCCGCGAGCATGGAGGCCTCATCAGACAGGATGTCGCCAAAGATATTGCCGGTCACGATCACGTCAAACTGTTTGGGCGCACGTACAAGTTGCATCGCGGCATTGTCGACATACATGTGCGAGAGCTGTACCTCCGGATAAGTCTTACCCATTTCGGTGACGACTTCGCGCCACAGGATGGACGTATCGAGCACGTTTGCTTTGTCGACGCTACACAACTTTTTGTTGCGCTTCATCGCGGTTTCGAAGCCGACGCGCGCGATGCGTTCGACCTCAGAGCGGGCGTAGTGCATCGTGTCGTAGCCCTCATCCTCGCCCGCCGCATTGGTGCGTCGACCGCGCGGCTGACCGAAGTAAATGTCACCCGTCAGCTCGCGAATAATCATGATGTCGAGACCCGCCACGATCTCGGGTTTCAACGACGACGAAGCCGCCAGTTCCGGGTAGAGCATCGCCGGGCGCAGATTGGCGAACAGCTTCAGGTCTTTGCGGATGGCGAGTAGCCCCTGCTCGGGACGCATCGCGCGGGGCAAGGTGTCGTATTGCGGGCCACCCACACAGCCGAGCAAAATGGCATCGGCGCTGCGAGCCAGCGTCTGCGTGGCTTCCGGATAGGGATGACCATGCGCGTCATAGGCAGCGCCGCCCAACGAGCCGTGCGAAAGCGTGATGTTCTCGCCTTCGGATTTGAATTTTTCGAGAACGCGCGCGGCCTGAACCATGATTTCAGGGCCGATGCCATCGCCGGGGAGGATGAGGATATTCATGTTTTTGTTGGGTGAAAAATAAGGGGGTTGCGCCAACCGGTTTGCCTTGGTTATGCCAAAGTTTACCGAAGCAGCTTTTAGCCGTCAGCCACACTACACATGGGCTATGCGAACTTATCGGCTTTTATCGACTATTGCCATTTCATGCCGCTAGCCCAATTTAAATCGAGGTTTAGTCAAAAAGCTGCTAATCGCGACCGGCCGCAAAAACCGGGCGGCGAACCTCTAGGGAAACGCTGAACAAATCGCCACCCCGGCGAAGGCCGGGGCCCACGCTCGACGCAAGTGCTTGATTTTGCAGAGAGCCTGCCCCGACGCAGGCCGGGGGCGTGGATACTGGCCTGCGCCGGTATGGCTGGAAATGGCATTTATTCAGCGCTTCCCTAGGCTAACCAAGGCTGCGCGGCGAGATGCTTTGTTTCGAACGCACGAATCGCGTCCGAGCGACCGAGCGTCAAACTGATGTCGTCCCAGCCGTTAACCAGCCGCTCTTTGCGCGATGACGCGATGTCGAAAGCAAAGGCAAAGCTTCCGTCGACGGCGCGCACCAACTGCGCTTCGAGATAGACCGTCAGCTGAAAGCCCGGAAAAGCGGCGCAGTCGGCAAACAGGCGATCCACCTCAACGTCCTGCAAGCGAATGACCAGCAAGCCGTTGTTCAGCGAATTGTTATAGAAAATATCGCCGAACGAAGGCGCGATGACGACGCGGAAACCATTCTGCTGCAACGCCCACGGCGCATGCTCGCGCGACGAGCCGCATCCAAAATTTTGTCGTGCGAGCAAAATGGTAGCGCCCTGAAAACGCTGCTCGTTAAGCACGAAATTGCGATTCAGCGGACGCTGACTGTTGTCCATGCCCGGTTGCCCGACATCGAGATAACGCCATTCGTCAAAGCAGTTCGGGCCATAGCCCGTGCGCTTGATCGATTTCAAAAATTGCTTTGGAATGATCGCGTCGGTATCGACGTTAGCGCGATCAAGCGGCACGACGAGCCCGGTGTGTGTGACAAACTTTTCCATCAAGCCGTCCTGCCTAGATTCTGCTTACGTCAACAAAATGACCGGCAATGCCAGCCGCTGCGGCCATCGCGGGGCTCACCAGATGCGTGCGCCCACCGGCTCCCTGACGTCCCTCGAAATTGCGGTTTGACGTCGAGGCGCAACGCTCTCCCGGCTCCAGCCGGTCATCGTTCATCGCCAGACACATTGAGCAACCCGGTTCCCGCCACTCAAATCCCGCCGCGATAAAAATCTTGTCGAGCCCTTCGCGTTCCGCATGCGCCTTCACGAGGCCCGAACCAGGCACCACCATCGCGAGCTTCACGTTGTCGGCACGACGTCGCCCCTTAACCACGGCAGCCGCAGCGCGCAAATCCTCAATCCGCGAATTGGTGCATGAGCCGATGAACACCTTGTCGATTTTGATGTCGGAAATGAGCGTGTTCGGCGTGAGACCCATGTACACCAGCGCCCGCTCGATGCCTTCGCGCTTTGTGGCATCTTTTTCCTTGTCTGGATCCGGCACGCGGCCCGCAATCGACACCACCATTTCTGGCGACGTGCCCCATGTCACCTGTGGAATCAGGGTGCTGGCATCAATCACCACGGTGCGGTCAAACACGGCGTCGGCGTCACTCGCCAGCGTGCGCCAATGCTTGGTTGCGGCTTCCCACAATTCAGGCGTGTTCGGAGAGAACGGACGACCTTTCACGTAGTTTTCCGTAACCGCGTCATAAGCCACCATGCCTGCGCGCGCACCGGCCTCTATCGCCATATTGCACATGCTCATGCGTCCCTCCATCGAGAGCGAGCGCACCGCCTCGCCGCCAAACTCCAGCGCATAGCCCGTACCGCCCGCAGTGCCGATCACGCCGATGATGGCGAGCACCAGATCTTTGGCCGTCACGCCGGTCGGCAGCCGACCATCGCAGCGCACCAGCATCGACTTCGATTTTTTCTGCGGCAGGCACTGCGTCGCCATGACATGCTCGACCTCGCTGGTGCCGATGCCGAATGCGAGCGCCGCGAATGCGCCATGCGTCGAAGTATGCGAATCGCCGCAAACGACAGTCATGCCGGGCAGTGTCGCGCCCTGCTCAGGCCCGACAACGTGAACGATGCCACGACGAATGTCGCCGATGCGGTAATAGGTCAGCCCCAGCTCTTTCGCGTTGGCGTCGAGCGTCTCAACCTGAGTGCGCGAAATCGGGTCAAGAATTGTGGTGAATCCAGGTGTGGTAGGCGTGTTGTGATCGGGCATCGCAACCATCGACTGTTGCCGCCAGGGCTTGCGCCCCGCCAGTTTCAACCCCTCAAACGCCTGCGGACTGGTGACTTCGTGCACCAGATGGCGGTCAATGTAGATGAGCGCCGTGCCATCGCTCTCGGTGTGAACCACATGAGCATCGAAAAGTTTGTCGTAGAGCGTCCGGCCAGCCATATCAACATCCGCTGCTGCGCAGCTTTAAATAAGCGAACTTTTGATTTTAAGCGCTTGCGGCTGGCGGGTTTGGAGGTAGCGGCTGAGAACGCAATTGCGCCGCAAGCAAAGTTGCCGCACCGCCAAAATCAACATCCACCCGTTTCTGCTCCTGCAACACACGCTTGGCTTTGGATAAGTCCAGCGTATCAGTCAAATCGACGCCATCGTCGGACAGTTGCTCAAATTTACTTGTGTTCACTTCAAGCAAAGCTTGCCTGCAAAGCCTCTTGCGCCAACGTGTTGATGCTTTTGCCTTTCGCCTGCGCCGCAATAGCGAGCTTTTCGTGCAACTGCGGCGAAATCCGCAAATTGAATTTGCCGGAAAAATGACGCTTTGGCTCAAGCCCTTTCTCAGCACAAACCTCGAGAAAAACCTGAAGCGAGCGCTTGAACTCTGCACGAAGTTCCTTCGGATTCTTTCCGTAAAAATCCGCGCCACCATTGAGGCCGAGAATCTCCCCTCTGAACAAATCAAGATCAGGGTCAAATTCAATGGTTGCGTGATAGTCGTCAACAGTCATTACGTTCATGGTTCAACTCCGCGTTGTTCCAGCCATTTGCGGATTGCCGTCACTGCGCCTTTGTCTGTGTTGGGTGAAGGATGTGGACGGTGAAAGACCCGCACCTCATCAAACAAAAAGACAGAAACCCTGCTGCCCGCCCGTTCTTCAATTTCCGCGCCCAGTTCAACGAACAGGCTCTCGACATCGCGCCACTGGACATTACCGCTCGTCGGCCTCGAAAAAAATCAACTCAATAATTCGCTGATGCTGCCGCTTCATTGGCCTGTAGTACCATTTTTAGGTACCGTACGCAGGCTTGGTTTGCTGGTTGATGGTAAGGAAACAAATAACGTTCGAGCTAAAGGGCGGCTTGCCGAAAGACGTC